>CAYVWZ010000037.1:1303-1538 GCA_964455655.1 Candidatus Woesearchaeota archaeon | reverse complement strand
GCCAGGATCAATAAAATTGCTGTCAATGAAATCGGCAGGTATTACCGTGGTAAAGCCAAGAACATGGGCTATGAATGCAAGGCCATGCATCCGGGACTGATCACTTTTGTGCAGCGTTTCGGGTCAAGTCTTAACTTGAACGTGCATTTTCATACTCTGGCTTTGGACGGAGTTTTTCTTGATCGCAGCGAGCGCAATCTATCACCGCAATTTATTACCATCAAGTCCCCCACAG
>CAYVWZ010000037.1:0-1293 GCA_964455655.1 Candidatus Woesearchaeota archaeon | reverse complement strand
CAAAAAAATTGCCATGAAGTCAGTAAAGGCACTGCGCAAGCTGGGGTATCTGGAAGACGCTACTGAAGAAGTGTTGGCTACCGGCCTTGATCCCTTGTTTGTTGACGAACCAGAGCATGCGCTGGCAATGGCTGCGTCAGTTAAGCAGCGCATTGCTTTTGGAGAAAGAAAAGGGCAAAAAGTCAGGACCATCAAACGTCTGATCCACAGTGCCTTTGGTTATGAAGAAGATGAGGTTATTACCACAGGGACTCGATGCGTAGCCGTCAATGGATTCAGTCTGCATGCGGCTACTCGCATAAAAAAAGGCCGACGCCAAGCTTTGGAGCAACTTATCCGCTATACGGCGCGTGGGCCCTTTTCTCACAAGCGGCTGTCACAAGAAGCTGATGGTGATTTGCGGTATACTTTGAAAACGCCATGGCATGATGGGACAGTGGCCATCAAGCTCAGTCCGGAGGAATTGATAGAGAAGTTGGCTGCGCTAGTGCCGATTCCCAGATTCAATCTGTTCAGATACAGCGGTATATTTGCCCCCAACCACAAACTGCGCTCGCAGATAGTGCCTTCTCCTAAAGTCAAACCGGCATCTTGTGTGGATGGAGAGCTGCCACCCACCATTCGTTACAAGTGGCATCAGCTGCTGAAGCGCATCTTTGACATTGATATCAACAACTGCCCAGCTTGTGGTGGCAAAGACACGATGAAGTTTGTTGCAGTGATTCAGGATTCTTTGGTGGTGGAGAAGTTTCTCGGCCACCTCGGGTATCCAGCCAGGCCGCCGCCAATTGCCCCGGCGCGTTACAAAAAGACTGAGTTGATGGATTTTGCGTAGAATATGCCGAGGCGAAGCCGTGTCTAAAAGGCTGAAAGTAAACAAAAAATCATCTAGACAGAAGCAGCACTACCAACAAAACCTGTGATACAGACGGCTAAAAACGAGCTACAAGCGTCAATCCGCCTAAAAACCGCCCATGTACTGGTAGATTACATTGACTAAAAAGGGCGTTAATCCTTCCTACTCTTCAGTCAAATGATAATCATCACGAGAGACATCAACAAAGAAGGGATTCATGTTAACCAGATCATTAGGAAATAAAGTTGGTTTTAGCGAACGCTTGGTATCAAAAATTAAATTATGGTCAGCCGTATATTTAACATCGCTATGAACCTGGTAGCCAAAACAACGCTCGCCGTTCATTCCCCCAAGACATGCATCGAAAAAAATATTGTTTTTTATCACACCAGTAGCTGCGAAATCAAACGCGACACCCCCCGAACTCATGTTTACGC
>CAYVWZ010000036.1:0-1756 GCA_964455655.1 Candidatus Woesearchaeota archaeon | reverse complement strand
GTAGCAAAACTACGAAAAGAATAATTTCAAAATAGCTACTAAATCTTTATTAAGGGTTGTTCGTATATGGGCCTTTATGGAAAGAAAACCAATACTCCCTGCACTCGCATTATCACTTGCGACAATGATCGGCTGCGAAAGTGAAACACGGGTCATTGCAGAACAACCCATACCCAACGGTTCCGCAATAAGGATTAGCGAAACCCACACTTTGGGAAGCGGGAACACATACACACTTGACATTGTTGGTCCTGACGGATACACAGCAACCATCACTATCCCCGGATCTTGTCCACCACTAAAAATTAACTCTCAAGATAAGTATGTAGAGTTACGTGATATAGGAGGTAAAGGTGGAAGCCACTGCGATCTCCTTTACCATGACAAACCATAGATAAGCATTTAAGGAATTCATTATTATTAGTTCCATGCAAAAACTTCTCAATGAAGTACTTTCTCGAATAAAGCCAACACCACAAGAAGAAGCACAACTTAAACGTACAACAGAATCCATACTCAAAACCCTTACCATCCCTCACACAGAATCATTTCCAGGAGGGAGCGGAGCAAAGGGAACATGGCTTAAAGGAAACCACGATATTGATATTTACATTCGATTCTCAAAAGAACACTATGCAGATAAAGACATTAGCAAAATATTAGGATCCCACTTAGCAAAATATTACAAACTTACAAAACTTCATGGATCGCGAGATTATTATCAAACCGAAATAGATGGTATTGTTGTAGAATTCATTCCTTTATTTTATATTACCCATCCAACTGATGCCACAAACATCACTGACATTTCTCCATTACACACTCTCTATGTAAAGAAGTTTAAGAAACCTGATGAAGTACGATTATTCAAAGCATTCTGCAAAGCACAAAATGTGTATGGAGCAGAATCATACAAACAAGGACTCAGCGGCTATGTTTGCGAAATATTAGTCATTCATTACGGAACTTTTGCAAAAACCATCAGAGCAATAAGCACATGGAAAGATATTACAATTATTGGAAAGAAGAAAGATGTGGCGCAATTAAACGAAGCAAAAACACTATCACCATTAATCCTTATAGATCCTGTTGATTCTTATAGAAATGCTGCAGCAGCAATAAGCAAAGAACAATATGACACTCTAAGAAAAGCATGTAAATCATTTTTGAAAAAACCCCATATGAGTTTTTTTATTAAAACAGAAATAACACTTCAAAGTGTAACAAAAAAACATCCTAAGAAAAAAATACTTGCATATACTGTTACACCACTTGAAGCAAAGAAAGATGTAGCTGGAGCAAAATTACGAAAAGGACTAGAATATTTGGAACAAAAATTACAACATGAAGGGTTTACTGTTATAGAAACGTATTGGACATGGAATCCAGGAGAACATGGAACCTACTACTTTGTTATAGACCCAAAACCCTTATCCTATATCCAAAAACATCAAGGCCCACCCCTTAGTAAACCTGAAGCTGTGGAACACTTCAAGAAGAAATGGAAAAAATATCCACTGAAGAAAACTAAAACATACGTATACATTGAAGCTCCACGAAACTATCAACTCCCTGAAGAACACCTTAAACACATTTTAAGAACAGATAAAACCCTTACAAACTACTTAAGGGCCGTTAAGAAATTATCATAATCTTTTTAAAGAACTAACCTTAAGACTCTAAAAGAAAGAGGGGATAATTTGAGCTCACAAGGTTATACTATACGAATTAGTCTTTTTACTATTTTATTACTTTT
>CAYVWZ010000035.1:0-2632 GCA_964455655.1 Candidatus Woesearchaeota archaeon | reverse complement strand
CTTTTAAATAATTCATACCACTCTAAAGTGTTAACGTTTCGTATTCTTTGAGTATATATGTTAAAAGAGCAGAAGATATTAAAAGCAGTTCTGCAATAGTGAGGACCAATTGTGGTAATACACAAGGTATTAACAGAAAAAACAAAAAGAGTCATGTACAAAGAGAGGTACCTCCAATGAATGCTAAAGTAGTCTTAAAGTGGACTGCAATATTCCTAGTGCTGTCAATTTGGACAGTAGTCGTGATTAAAGGTGTGCCTGTAGGTTCTGTGCAAACAGTAAATGCAGCAAGCATCGATGGCCAAGGCCCAATTTATGTGGCTGATGGTGATTCGCTTCGTCAAGTAACGAAGTCTGAGCTCTTAGATGCTCTATTCTTTAGAGATTATGAACTTATTACAAAGACTGAGTTCGTTCCAAGTAGTAAATATTCAATTCGTGCTAAAAATTCTATTTCAGAGATTGGTGGAATTCCAGCTCCTGGTAAGAATGAATTAAGCCTCAATATTGTTGATGATCGTAATAAAGGATCTCGTGGAAGTTTAATCGTTCAACAAAATGATGGAACTCGCCTATCTATTGATCTTGATGGTATTCAAATTGTTGAGAATACTCAGCATATGTTGAAGCTTTCAGGTGTTATGACGGGTAAGCTTGATCGTCAAGCAGTATCAGGTAATGTTCGTGTGAATGTTGATAAAGACGCTCAAACGGTAACAATTGTTGGCTTTGAAGGTTTAAACTTTAGAGTTGAGAATATGCCTATTACACTTTGCCAATTCTGTGATACAGAAATACAGCAATACACACTTATAGTAATCAATGGAGATCACGAAGGCACTCGTTCAATTACAGAAATTCGAAATGAGTTAAAAGATAATCCAATTATCCTTGACGAGTTTAAGAGTTTAAGTGTGTTGAACACACCTGCATGGGCAACCATTGCACCAGTCTTCGTAAGTTAATGTATGAAGACTGATACTCTTTTTTATTTTTTTTCTTTGTTTCTTTTCTTATTTGGTGCAAGTCTTGTTGTAGGTTTTATTTTTAGGCCTCTTGATACGATTCAGTATTATGTTAAGATCTATGTTATTGTTTTGTTAGTCTACTTGTGGTATAGGTTTATTTTGTTGTTTATTCAAGAGTTTAGGAATGATCGTTTTTTGAAGAGTTTTCATTCTTCTGTAAGTATTGTTATTCCTGTGTATAATGAGGATGCGAGGATTCTTGAGAATACTATTGCTTCTGCTCTTGCTGCTCATGGTGAGAAAGAGATTATTGTTGTGAATGATGGTAGTGATGAAGCACATTCTAAGGCTTTTGAGTTGTTAAAGAAGAAGTATTCTTTTAATCTTGTTGAGTATCAGCCTAATCAGGGTAAGCGTCATGCGCAGTCTATAGGATTTAGTGCTGCAAAGAACCCTATTATTATTACGCTTGATAGTGATACAACAATTAATTATGATAGTATTGTTGAATTGATTAAGCCTTTAGCAGATAAAGAGGTTGGTGCTGTGACGGGTCAGGTTCTTGTTCGTAATGAGAAGAAGAATTTTTTGACGAAGATGTTGTATGCTCGTTATTGGGCTGCGTTTAATATTGAGCGTAAGAGTCTTGTTGCGTATGATATTGTGAATTGTTGTACGGGTGCTTTTTCTGCGTATCGTAGGGATGTTGTTTTAGAATTGCTTCCTCAGTATGTTGGTCAGAAGTTTCTTGGTCATACTTGTACGTATGGTGATGATCGCCATCTTACGAATTTGTTTTTAGAGAGGGGTTTTAGGATTGTGTATCAAGAGAATGCTATGGCATTTACTGAGGTTCCTGATACGTTGCGAAAGCTTGTGAAGCAGCAATTAAGATGGAAGAGGAGTTTTCTTCGTGAGAGTTTGTATTGTTTGACGTTTTCTGGTAAGCGTAGTAAGCTCTTAATGTTTGAGGTTGGTTTGAATTTGTTCTTGCCTTTTTTTTCTTTAGTTCCTCGTTTGTTAGCAATTCCTGTAATAATCTTCTATCCTCCCTTTGTGTTAGTGTTTTTAGCGAGTATTCTTCTTGTGGGATTCATTAGAAATCTTCCTTTGTTCTTAACAAGCTGGAAAAAGGGTGCGTATTCTCTCTACTATGTTTTTCTTCATGAGTTTATTATTTACTGGCTGTTTTTCATTGCATTATTTACTTTGAAGGAACGAAAGTGGGTTTCCAGATAATATAGTATTTGTAATCTCTAATTTTTATGTTTACAACAATCCTTATTAATTGAACATAAGGTATTGAAGCCACCATGAGTAGGGCTAAAAAGATTGTAGTGATGATTCCTGCATATAATGAGGAGTCTACTATTGCTGAAGTAATTAGGGATATCCCTAGAAAGGTTGAAAATGTTCCTGTTATGATTATTGTTATTGATGATTGTTCTAAAGATTCTACTTCTGAGAAAGCTCGAAAGGCTGGTGCTGATGTTGTGTTTCGTAATGCAAAGAATGAGGGTTTGGGTGTTACGTTCAAGAATGGTATTGAGCATGCTCTTTCTCTAGGTGCTGATATTATTGTGAATATTGATGGTGATAATCAGTTTAATTCTAAAGAGGTTACGAAGTTAGTGTTGCCTGTCTTGCATAATGATGCTGATATG
>CAYVWZ010000034.1:0-2767 GCA_964455655.1 Candidatus Woesearchaeota archaeon | reverse complement strand
TTAGCGATAGTCATCATTGTTGACCTTATTAGCCACTTTAGAGCTAAAAGAAAGAAATAATGCCACCCCCGAAAACCTTATAAACATCTAAAAAATCATAGAAATCGAACTTCTGGTGATATAATTCATGACAGCACCTATCGAACAAAGAAAAACAGGAACAACCCTAGTAGGAGTTGTTGCCAAAGACGGAATTGTTATAGCAGCAGACCGTAGAGCAAGCCTCGGCGGAAGAATTGTTGCAAAAAAAGACACTCACAAAGTATTACAAATAACTGACGACTTAGTTCTTGCAACTGCAGGAAACGTTTCAGACATTCAAATGAACATCAAAGTAATCAAAGCACAACTCAAACTCCTAGAACTACGAAGAGGAAAGAAAGCAAGCACAACAGAAGCAGCAAACTTACTCAGCAACATGCTCTTCGGAAACATTAGACGCTCATACATCTTCCCAAGCATCGCAGCATTCCTCCTCGGAGGAAGAGACGAAGAAGGAGTACACCTCTACCAAGCAGACCCTGACGGAACATTAGTCAAACATGAAGACTACATCGCAGACGGATCAGGAATGTTCTTCGCATTAGGATCATTAGAATCAAACTACAAACCAAATATGAACATGAACGACGCAGTAAAACTCGCAATACAAGCAGTACAAGCAGCAATTGAAAGAGACACTGCATCAGGAAACGGAATTGATGTTATGACCATCACTAAGAATGGCGTAGAACATGTCTATCAAAAACAACTTAGTATGAGCCTTCAATAAAAATCATAATCCTTCTTTCATAAAAACAATACACAAAGGAATAAAAAACTAAAATGCCAAATATTATAGCAGAAATTTTAAAAGTAATACCCGGAACTGAAAAAGTTATTTCAGATTCTGTATTTGAAGGAGCAAACATAGTCCTGTATACAAAAAACAAAGACTTCCTCCTTAACGGAAACGACATTATACGAGAAGCTGTTAACAAAGTAAAGAAACGAATAGAACTACGAGCAGACCCAAGTATAACTATGAAGCCAGAAGAGGCAGAAAAAATCATACGAGAAAAAATACCAGAAGAATCAAACATAGCAAATATCATTTTCGACGTACAACGATCACAAGTAATCATCGAAGCAGAAAAACCTGGAGTCGCAATAGGAAAACAAGGAGAAACCTTACGAGACATCAAAGCAGAAACAAACTGGACTGCTCTAGTACAAAGAGCACCAAGCATTCGATCAAAAATTATTGAAAATATTCGATATGTACTCTACGAAAACAACGACTTCAGAAGAAAATTCCTGGACAAAGTTGGAAGAAGAATTTATACCGACTGGGACTCAGAAAAGAAAAACGGATGGGTACGAATAAGTTTCTTAGGAGCAAGCAGACACGTAGGAAGATCATCATTCTTATTACAAACACAGGAATCAAGAATTCTCCTAGACTGTGGAATTGATCCCTCTAAATTTAATCCAGGGGACAAATACCCCTTATACGAAGCACCGGAATTTAACATTCAAGACGTAGATGCAGTAGTTATCTCACACTGTCACATCGATCACATCGGACTATTACCCTACTTATTCAAAGTAGGATATGACGGACCAGTCTATACAACAGCACCAACAAGAGATATTGGAGCATTACTCATGTTAGATACTATCAGCATTGCAGAAAAAGAAGCAGAAAAAGCAATCTATTCAAGCACCGACATCAAAGAATTCGTAAAAAGAACCATCTGCGTAGATTATGAAGAAGTAACTGATATCACACCAGACGTACGATTAACCATGTACAATGCAGGGCACACACTAGGAAGCGCACTCGTACACTTAAACATTGGAAACGGAAGCCACAACTTCATGTATACAGGAGACTTCCTCTACGAAGACACTAATCTGTTACAACGAGCAGCAACACGATTCCCAAGACTAGAAACCGTCATGATGGAAAGCACTTACGGAAGTAAAGATGATTTAGGACAACCAAGAAGTGTAGCAGAAACACACCTCGAAGAAATCATTAGAGACACTGCAGCAAGAGGCGGAAAAGTACTCATGCCCGTACTCGGAGTAGGAAGAAGTCAAGAAATGATGCTCATTATTGAAAAAGCAATACGAGAAGGAAGACTACCAAAAATACCTGTCTACATACAAGGAATGGTATGGGATATTACAGCAATCCATACAGCATACCCAGACTTCTTTAACCCAAACATCAAACGAGAAATATTCCACAAAGGAACAAACCCCTTCTTAAGCGATATTTTCAAGAGAGTAGGAAGCAGAAAAGAAGCACAAGATATTATTGATAGCGCAGAACCATGTGTTATTATCGCAACATCAGGAATGATGGAAGGCGGAGCAATCATAGAATATTTCAGACAATTAGCAGATAATCCAAAACACAGCCTCATCTTTTCCTGCTATCAAGCAAACGGAACATTAGGAAGAAGACTAGAAGATGGAGAAAAAGACATCAACATGGGAAGCGGAGACAAACCGGACATTATCCCTGTTAAACTAGAAGTACACAAAATGGTAGGATTCTCAGGACATAGCAGCAGACAACAACTCATGAACTGGGTAAAACACCTAGACCCAAGACCAAAGAAAATTATTGTTATCCACGGAGAAGCTTCAAAAACAATTGATTTAGCAAGCAGCATCCACAAAGCATACCATATCGAAACGGTTTCACCAAAACCATTAGACGCTTTGAGATTGAAATAAGAGGTGATCACTATGATCACATGGCACCACAATTAAT
>CAYVWZ010000033.1:0-2984 GCA_964455655.1 Candidatus Woesearchaeota archaeon | reverse complement strand
TTAATGGGAGGATTTGGAAGAGGAGAAGGTATCGTACAAAAAACAAAGAAAGGATACAGACCCATTAATGATTTTGATTTCTATATAATAACAAAAAAACAATACGAAGACGAATTCATAGAAAACTTAGCACGAGGAATAAGCAAGAAATTAGGATTTGGCGGATTAGCACACGCAGAAGCATTTGAAACAAGAAGATACGGATTTACAGAATTCTTCCATATCGATATTCGATGTCTACCCGAAAGTAAACTAAAACATTTACCACCACTCATCAGATATTATGAAATGAAAGAAGCAGGATTAGTAGTCTATGGAAAGAATAGCTTAGCAGACTTCCCCAATATTACTACAAAAGACCTTAGTTTAGCAGATGAATTACGCATTTACATGAACAGAATGATGCTCATGCTCATTTCCATAAAACCAGAATGGATTACTAATCCAAAATTAATGACCGAAGAAGAACAAATGATTCTTCATTACTACATAGCAAAAATGTACTTAACCTGCGCAGAAAGCTTATTGTTATTATCAGGAGATTTTGAACCAACATACTGGGGAAGAGCAAAAATCTTTGGAAGCATATATCCAAAAAAATTCCCTGCACTAGCAAAACAATACCCCAACCTACCAAAGAAAGTATGGGAATACTTAGAATATAAGAGAACATTAGTCATGCCAAAGGGAAATCCTATTGATGCATGGTTTGAAGCACAAGAAATAACACAAGTATTATTCAAAAAAACATTAGAAGAATTAACAAAGAAAAAAGCACCAGACAATTTAATAGAACAATATTACTTTATGAGAAAAAACCTAGCATATCCCTACTACAAAGACTATGCAAAATTCTTACTAAAACCCTATTATCTGAATAATGGTCTATTTAGATGGATGCTCGCAAGAGCAGGAATGATCTACTTAAGCATGAAATACTCATTCAGAATGCACTACTTAAACCACACACCACGATTCACATACATACGCATGAATGATCCAGGAATAACCATCTTAGAATTAATGCCCTTAATGTTCTTCAGCATCAAAAGAGATGGAAGTTATGACAAAGAAATGACCACTCTCTTAATGAAAGAATTACGAACTATTTATCCAGCACTTGATGCAGAAACATGGGAAGACGTAAAATTACAATACTTAAGTGCACAAAGAGCATACTTCTTAATGAGATTTGTTTAACGCAATCTTTATATAACTCCAATATACGTAAAAGCTGTGGCTAAAAAAAATAAGGTGAGCTCAAAGAATTTTACAGTCATACTTATCGCACTTATACTCATCGTCTTCTTAGGAATAGTCTTTGCATCATCATATGGAAAACTCACAGGAAGAGTTGTTGACGAAACAGCAACATCCTGCGGAAATCATGTTTGTGATTCAGGAGAGACAGGACAATGCCCAGAAGACTGTTCTAACTTCCCAGGAGCATACTGCTTAGACACTGATGGAGGAATAACTCCAAAATTACCCTCAGGAACTGTAAGCGCTGACGGATCAGTACAAGATAGATGCCCTACAGATTATACTCTCGTTGAAGCATACTGCGATCATGGAGGATTACCAGGATCACACATCAAAACAGAAACTATTGATTGCACACAATTCGGAGAAGGATATGAATGCCTCAAAGGAAGAATTGGAGTAGGATGGTGTGGACCAGCAAATAAAACAAAAGTATGCCAAGACAGTGATGGAAGAGACCCTGCAACAAAAGGAACAGTCACATGGATTGGTGGAAGCACTGGAATCGAATCAAAGAAACGATCAGACTCCTGTAAAGATGAACACACACTCGTTGAATGGTATTGTCCAAATCATATTGATCTAGGAAGACCAATAGTCTACTATTGCCCAGAAGGAACAACATGTACTAATGGTGCATGTGTACCAGGTGGTTCATCAGGATCACTCTCTCTAAACGTTCCTGATTATACCCTAACAGTACATCCTGGAGTTGCATATGACCTCTGGAATAGCACAACATACGCTGACCTTTCAAAATTAACCTATAGTATTATTGCACAATCATCTGATATCATAAACTGTAGCATCAATAAAATGGATAATCGTAGTTACATGCTCTGTAGTACTGCACCAGATATCAGAACTGGTCAAACAACATTTACTATACGAGTAACAGACGCAACAACTATTGACAGTGCTGCTAGCGCTGCGATTGATAACTTTACCATTATAGCAAATCTTTCAGCAACTGCTGGAGGAAATTATCGTTTTGATAATGGAGAAACCATGTCTGTTCTTGGAGGAAGAAGAGTTACACTCCTTAATGTAGGTAGTAATGGATCAATCATTGTAGATGTTGATACTGTTAACGAAACTATTGGTGGAGCGAACTCTGTTGAGTGTGTTAACGGAGTACAAATTACAAATAAGGAACCTCACTATGTTGATACAACATCATTACGTTATGCAATCTTAACAATCGATGTTTGCACCCTTTCTACTACTTGCGGGGATGGAATATGTGGCGGCACAGAAAACTGTGAATGGAACGGAACTGCAACAACACTCTGCGATCGTGTAACACCTGTACCTTCAGGAAAAGTCTGTTCAGGCTGTATGCTCTACAATCAATAATACTCCCTCCAAAACCTTTTAAACAACTTCTCGACATCTCTAGTTCATGGAAACTAAAGCCTACAACCTTGCAGGAACACTTGTAGACTTGTATACCTGTGAAGGTGTAAAAGAAATACATGCTGCTATAGAAACAATCATTGGTTCCTATGAACAAGACCTCCCCCAAGATAAACAAGCACACATTCTTCTCAAACCAAACTTAAACAATGACTTAATAGCGCTAACAGGATGCACCACCGACTTACGTATTATTACAGGAGTACTCAAAGCATTACAAAAGAGAGAATACACCAACATCACCATAGGAGATGGACCTAACTCAGGAGCATTCCACGAAAAAATAGATGTTCATGCACGATTAG
>CAYVWZ010000032.1:0-3259 GCA_964455655.1 Candidatus Woesearchaeota archaeon | reverse complement strand
CTTTCTCTTGTTCGTATGACATTATTGCTTTTTGAGGCCTTATAAAGCTATGGGTGATGATAAATACGGGAGCGCTTATCAATATTTTCAATTATTATGAGGCCGTTATCCCAGTCTATTTCATAGAGCACCCTGTACTTGCCAACTCTTAACCTGAACTTTCTTTGTTGCCCTTCAATTCGTTTTGTGTCATGGGAAATAGGATAGTGTTGTAAAAGTTTTATTTTTTCCAGAATTCTTTCAGCAAGATGTTTGTCAAGTGTTTGAAGAACTTTATTAGAATGTCTTGAGTAGCTGATTTCAAACACTATAAGCCGAGCTGTTTTTTCAACTCTTCGTGAGATATTAATTTGCCTTCAGCGCGGTCTTTTTCCGCTTCCGCAATTGCAATCTTATCATCTTCCGTGAGGATTGAATCATCATCAAGTCGTTCTTTAATATAGTCAAGCTCTGCTTTAATTTCTTCCAATTTTTCAAGAATTTTAGCTTCTGAATTCATGAGTTTTACAAGACTAAGAGGTTTATAAAATTAATGAGGGAATAATTGAAAATCTTTCAGATAGCGATTTAGTATCAAATTGTTTTGAAGTCAGCATGTTTCGAAAAGAACTTAATATCACCTTTTGCAAAAACTTGATCAACATCATGCCCATCACATACATCGTCAGCTCTTTGGGGTCTTGTTATCTGATGTGCTTGAACAACCACTCTCTTACCGAACATGAACTGAGGAAGAGACACTACCGTTAGACTTTCGCTACGGCTTTTTCTTGTTGGCAGAATCACTGTATCACCCATTAAGCTTCACCCTATGCTCACGTTCTAGTTCTTCTAAGATATCCTCAACCTGATCAGCAGGTAATTTCAAGGTTTGAGAAAGCTCAAAAATTGAGATAGTTGTTCTCTCATGTTTTATTGATCTTAGAAACATAACTATTTCTGATCTTGCTTGCTCATTGGATACTTTTCTAAATTTGTAGATTATAGTTCCTTCCTGACGTTCAGCAATACGTTTTAAGTCTGACCTTATTTCTTCTAATGTTTCTAACATTTTAGCTTCTGAATTCATACATCTTATGAGCTATAGATATTTATAAAATTAGTGTAGGAATAATTGAAAATCTTCCTTAAGAAATTATTTTTATGAAAACACCTTTCTCTCGCTCTTCCCTATGCTTTTGTAGCCTTTCTGTAAATCCTTCAAATGCTAAAGAAACTTTACTTATTGTTTTATCCTTGGTTAAGAACTTAGGATCAACATATCTTAATTTATTCTTCGCAAAGAAATCATAGTTATTAGGATCAAGTTTAATCTTTAGTTTAGGATTTAGTAATGCTAGCTTTGCTAAAATCTCTTTATCATTAGAATTTTTGAGTTTATTATACACATGCGCATCATCTCCAAATAGATCATCTTCAGAAATAATGTGTTTGTCTAAACCAATTCTAATAGCACCTGCTAAGATGTGATAGAGTGCAAGTTCAAAAGGACTAGAATAATAATTTGTATCCATCATTAAGTAATCTTCTGCAAATTGTTTAGCAATTAATGCATCATCAATCATGATTTCGTTATTAACAACAATAAAATGAGAGATGTATTTACGAGACCGTTCAGGACCGTAATGACCAGCCATATCACGCAAGGTATAATCAACCCTATCAGCACAGAGACTAGGCGCTGGCCTCTCTAATAATGGAAAATTATGCTCATCTAATAAACGATTAAGATCAAAACCATGCTTCTGTAAAATTTCTGGAATTTCAGATTTTTTAATTATTGTCTCGTGGAATTTTTCATGAAACGTATGGTCATCACTTGGGAATACAAAGTCAACAACATGAGAAAAAGCAGTATGAGGAACGTCATGTAATAAACCAGCAATTTGTTCTTCAACAGAAGCGCCAAGTATTCTTAAAACAAGCATAACACCAACACAGTGATCATACCTTGAAATGGTTGTTCCTTCAACAGCGTATTGTGAGGCTCCAGCGTTATTAATTCCTTTCAGTCTTTGTAGAGGTTTAGAATTAATTAGTTCAATAAGAACTGGTTCTGTAACGTTTATTGGTCCATAGACTAGATCGTTAATTTGCATAAAATTCATACAAATTATCAAATAAATAAGGCTTACTGTGGCAGAAAATACTTCACAAATATGAAGAAAAATTACATAAAGTATTGAACACTATAGAGGTTTATGACAACGGAAGCTATGAGTAAAAAAACTGAAGCTAAAATCAGACACTATACTGAAGTTAAGAAAAAGTAATTTTTTCTGCATAAATTATTCAACTAATACTTCATACTCTTTACAATGTTTTAGATTAGGTTTAATGGGATAGACTACAGCATATCCTTCCTGAACTAATAATGCATTTACGGATTGATTATTTATGTAGACATATCTGAGAAGTCTTCCATATTTGTCTTTGTCTGTTTTATCCTTTTCTAACGTAATAGTTTTATTTAGTACAAGAGATTTCGTAAACTCTGTAGCTTCCTTGTATAATTTTTCACCCTTTTCAGGAGTATTTACACATGTTAATCTCACCTTTTCACCAGAATCTATTACAATAGTATCACCATCAATAACTCTTGTAACATATGCTGTAGTAAATTCCGTTTCTTCTAATTCTTTTGTTTCAACTAATAGTCCTGTTATTTCTGCTTCTGTACATGCAGTTAGGAATAGTAATAAGAATACTAATGGGAGAAGTTTCTTCATAAGAATAAGAGAAAATAAAGATTGTATATAATACTTGTTTGTCTCTAGCGAGTGTTCCATTTAGAATTTTTGAATGTTGCAAGAGCAATAAAATATAACCAATAGAATACGAAAGTGTATAGCAGAGAATATCCAAACGCGTAACGCAATTTACCTATACCTTGCTCAAAATACATTGGTAAGCTTCGGATAAAAGCAACTACTAGAATTGCAGGGATTGATACTAACAAAAATAATGGGTTGGTTATGCACAGCACGATGAATATAACCCTAACTCCTACAAACAAAACTCGAACTACAAGGTTAAAAAAAGTTTCAAAGAATAATAATGGTCTCTTTACCATTGAAAATCTTAAGCAAAGAAAACTTTCTCTAATAAATGATCTTTTCCAACGAAGTAGTTGACGGGTCCACCCTTTAAGACTTGTAGGAGCAACAGTATAGCTAATTGCTTTGTCAACATACAATACTTTCCAATTTCCTTTTAAAATAAGATTTGTAAGTTACCTATCTTCGCCTGAGTTTACACG
>CAYVWZ010000031.1:0-3363 GCA_964455655.1 Candidatus Woesearchaeota archaeon | reverse complement strand
TGATGATTAAAAAAGAAGTTATCGCTAGGGTGGGGTTCTTTGATGAGGACTTTTTTGCATATTTGGAAGAGAACGACTTTTGTCATCGAGTATGGCTTTTAGGATATTCAATTGTTTATGCTCCGAAGTCAGTAATACATCATAAAGTTGGAGGTACTTCAAACGCGATGAATAATGGCTTTATACAATTTCATTCATTTAAAAATAGAATCTGTTCTTATATAAAGAACCTTGGGACTGTTGAGCTTATTAAAATCCTGCCAGTGCACTTACTATTGTGTGAAGCAGCAGCCTTATCTTTTATTCCAAAAGGTAGATTTGATCTTTTCCTAAGCATCAACAAAGCAATATATTGGAATATTATAAATCTGAAATCAACTCTTGCTAAGAGAAAGAAAATTCAAGAGAAAATAAGAGTTATAAAGGATAGCGCTTTTTTGGGGGAAATAAAACGAAGTCCCGGGTTAACCTATTACTATTACCTTTTTGCAAAAAGCTTGGTTGGATATAAAGAATGAAGAGAATAGTACTTTCTTTCTTTGCTTTTCTGATTCTAATTCTAATTTACTATCACAAAGCATTTTCATTTTATTTTCAAGGCGATGAATGGTTCTACTTTTCTGAATACTTTCCTCTTGTTTCCAACCCCTTAACTGGGGTCTTTCAATCAATAATTAAGTCCGTAATAGATGCTTATTGGATGTCAGGAGGAGGACATGTAACGCCCCTGCAAAGCCTCCTTTGGTATGCGATGATGCTTGCATTTAGGCTTAATTTTACGTGGTATATCTTAATTGGACTGTTACTTCACGCGTTAAATTGTCTTTTGCTGTTTAAGCTTTGTCGTATAGTCAAAGTAAATAACAGGTTGGCCTTTTTTGCTTCACTTTTTCTAGCGGTTAACGTAAGCCATTTCCAAGCCGTTACATGGTCAATGGTTATTATTAACGACCTTCTTTCAACTTCCCTTATACTCATAAGTTTGATTACTCTTTTAAAAAGTTTTCAAAAGAAAAAGTACCTTTTTGTTACATCTTTGGGTTCTTTTATTGGGGCGCTACTTATAAAAGAAAATGCAATAATACTTTTTGTTCTTATTCCTCTTATTACATACCTTTTTGACTCTAAATCTTTCAAAAAAGTCATAAAAGTGATTTCCGTTTTGGCAATCGTCTATTTTCTATTTAGATTTATATTGCCTAAGCTTTTTGTTGCTGGGGAAATATTTCAAAACAAAGTAAATTTAGGCATCGAAACAATATTTACTTATATTCAGATATTCTCAAATATGTTGAAGCAGGACTTAATTCCTTATTCGACATTAATTAAGCAGCCAATTTTAATATCAAATAATTCTGTAAATATAACAATTTTTGCAGGTGCTTTGTTACTTTATTTGATATGCATTAAGAAATGGAGGAGTAGTGCTGCAAAGCTTATTCTCGTTGGTCTGACGTTTGTGTATATAAATTCCTTCGCAATCTTAATGAGTGTATTATTTACCCCCTATAAAATTGATTTTTCAATTATAGATTCGAGGTATCTTTATCTCGTTTCGATAGGTTGGTCGTTTATTTTTATGGGTATAGGTAAATTTCTTTATTCGAAATTGAAAAAAACCTTCAGGGGGAAAGCTTTTGCAATTAGCTGTTTGGTATTAATGCTTTTTCTTATTTCCAGTTATTTTGCCCTGCAGCAAATACTCACTTCTTACGAGCAGACTGGCAGAATGCGCAAACAAATAATAAATTCAATTCAGTCTGATTCAAAAAACTTAAGCGCCAATACTGTTTTTTTGATAGAAAGTAATCAAGGTTATTATGGATTCGCACAGATTCCCCCATTCCAAACTAACCTTGGGCAGGTCCTAGCAATCCAGTACTTTAATAAAGGTGAGCTTGGTTCTCAATTTGTTAGTACAAGATCTCTACAGAAAATCCCACTAAATAAAAGCTGGTATTTTAAAGATAAAAATCTATCATTTGGTTATTATTTAAATCGTGAGGATCTATTTAAAGATGGATTAAAAAATAGCATAAGTGAAAGGGATATAAAGGCTTATTCTTGGGATGGAAAAGAAAACAGGTTAATAAATATAACAGAAACCTTCTTGCCTGAGTATAAGAACGAGGTTGGTGACAGAATCATTACAAGAAACTGGAAGAAAGAGGAGCTTGAGAAATTTTCATTTAAAATAGACCCTAACTATTCTGAACAGTCGAGATTGCTTAACTTTATAGAACTAACCAACGGTTCGATAATTCGTGTTGCAATGTTCTCAAAGGATAATAAATCATACTTTCACGATTTTGTTCAAACGCTCACCGCTAGCGACGGACAACCGATTGGTCAGAATTGGAGACTCGTAAATATTACTAACGAGAATTACGGTACGGTCACTTGTCTATATGTACTTACTGGTAAGTACCCGGTTTATTTCGTTCCTCAATACGATGGGTCTTCTTATATTCGAATTGAAACGGTTGGAGATGAGTTTGAAAATAGTACCAAAGACGATGCGAGTCTTGGCAAGAATGAATTTATCGAACTTATTATTAAAACCCTTCACTACAATAATTAACTTATTTTCGACAATTAACAGATAGTAAATAGGTTAATATTATGTATAATCTTATCAAGATATGCCGAAAAATAAATTTGAGGAGACGTACTTTAAAGGTTGGTACAAGAGTGCAGTTGGAAATTTTAGTAAGGAAGATTTGGAATTATCTCGACGTTGGTTCTTTGCTTGGATTGAAAAGCTTGGAGAATATATTCCTCTAAAAAAGGGAAATGGCAAAAAGATTTTAGAGATAGGGTGCTCTATCGGTGCGGTCTCAAGTTTGTTGGTCGAAAAGGGATTTGATGTCTACGCAAGTGATATATCTGAATACGCGGTTAAGAAAGCCAAAAAGCTTACTCCAAATGTAAAATTTAGTGTCATCGATATCCAGAAAAAGATAACGTTACCTGTTAAATTTGATTACATTATTGCTTTTGAAGTAGTGGAGCATTTAGATAATCCAGAAAAAGGAATTCAAAATATTTATGAAGCATTGGAAGCTAAAGGTAAGGCAGTTATTTCAACGCCCTATCCTTATAAATGGAACTTTCGTGACCCAACACATATCAATGTTAAATATCCTCAAGCATGGGTAGCTATCATGAAGAAGGTCGGGTTTAAGAATGTGCAATATCACAGATTCACACTCATTCCATTTTTTTACAGATACAACAAGAGGTTTCAGGTCATAATACCTTTTGCAATTCCTCTCCCATACCTTAACAGTCCAATTTATTTTATTGGTACCAAATGAAATTTATCAGTCAACGTAGAATAGAGATACTCATAATTCTTCTTTT
>CAYVWZ010000030.1:0-3823 GCA_964455655.1 Candidatus Woesearchaeota archaeon | reverse complement strand
AAATTCTCTCTATGAGTGGGATAGGTATTACAAAGAAATGGTATTTATAAAGATTTTTCACGGAGAATTTCTAAGAGTATGAAGAGTGGATAAACTTAAAAATTGCTTATGCTTCTAGGGCCTATGCCAAAAACGGTTGAAAAGTCTATTACGATTAATGCTTCTGCTTCTAAAGTGTGGGATGTTTTAACAAATCCAACTATTGTTCCTGAATGGGTGAGGTTATGGTGGCCCTCTATTGTGAGTGTAAAGTCTGATTGGAAGGTTGCAAATACGATTGTTTGGAAAACACGAGAGGGTATTGGTGCTGAAGGAGAAGTTCTTGCAGTGCGAAGGAATCGAATGTTAGAATATACGTTTGATGTCAAAGGTAATCCGAAAGAACAAACTATTGTGTATACACTTGAAGAAAAACCTAAGCAGACTATATTACACATTTCTGTTGGAAGTTTTGGTGAGTCTGCTGATGAGAGAGTGTGCTATCAAGGTGCTGTTGAGAGTTGGGAGAAGTCTCTTCCAAAGATTAAAGAGTTAGCTGAGAAATTATAGCACATCATGTAGTGTTAAGAAGTCTTTAGATTCTGGGCCTGTTCCTAAATATGCGAATTCTTTTCCTGTTAATTTTTGTATGCGGTCTACATAGCGTTGAGCATTTAGTGCTACTTCTCCATTAGCATCAATAAATTTGTCCCAAGGTTCAAACTCTTCGAATATGGGTCGAGCAGTATAGAGTGTTCTTCTATTATGGAATGATGGATCCCATCTATCAAAGCGTTTTCCATCAATGTTGTAAGCAACAACAAGTTTTACGTTTTCTCCTCTAGCTGCTAATGCTTCTAATCTGTCTCCGCATGTTCCTACTAAATGACCGATTTCGCAGCTTTCAATAGCATAGCGAACGGCTACGGCATCAAACCATCCTAGATCTCTGTCTTTTCCTGTGGTTGTTCCTCTCTCGCCCCATTCGTCTCTTAATGCTGCTTCGAGAGCTTCATCTTGTATTTTTCCTACGAATGGTCTATCGCTTCCAACACTGCTTTCATAGAATTTTACAACTCCTAATATTTCATCAGGTTTAGCGAAGGGTAATACGGTAGGATTTGAAGAGGTAACTCCAGGGTATAATCCTCTATCAACATCTATTCTGTGTCCTTGTGCTCCTTCCCCAAACCAATAGTGTGTTCCGTGTTGGAGCATTGCATCGCTTTGTAGTACAGAGAACGGTCGTAGGAATGTTCTTGCTTCATCGTAAGATGCTGAGAAGGATTCTATGCTTCCATAGTGTTCAGGAAGTCCTTGTGGGAATTTTCTTTGCACTGCTTCTCTAAAAGTTTGTTCATCAAGGAAGTCTTCTAAGCGAAGTCCTACGCGGTTGAATTTGTCAGTTGCTGTTTCTTTAATTCCTCTTCCCGTTGAAGTATGTTTTTCTCGTTGAAATGATTCTTGACTATCTGCAACGTGATATGCTAAGGTAACGTGAGCATTTGATGCAATTCCCAATCTATCTGGGGTAACAAGAATTCCTAAGTCTCTTAATTTTTTTATTTCAACCATTGCGGCTTGAGGGTCTACAAATGTTCTTTCTCCACAAAGATTATAGGTTCCAGGCACAAGGATTCCTGATGGTATCTGGTGGAGTTTGTATGCTTGTCCATTAAGGGTTATAGTATGCCCTGCATTTCCTCCTCCTTGGAATCTCATAGTTCCTACGGGTTGAGCATGGTTTGCAACAACTCCTTGTAGAATAGCTCTGGCTACTGCTTCTCTTTCTAATTTTTCTGCGACTTTTCCTTTTCCTTCATCGCCTGTTTGTATTCCAATAATGCCTATTTTTCTTGCCATATTTTTCCGGAGGGTACGATTTAAGGTTGCTATTTAAGGATTCATGTTTGAGAATAGATAGTTTAGAACTACTGTCAGTGTCATGCTTGCTCTAAGGTTATAAATTATTTTTCCATGTGGTGAGTATGCAAGATTTTGAGTATTATCGTTATGCACTAAAGAAAGATGAGAGTAAGCACTATTTCAATTATTTTTTTCATAATGCTCAATGGTTTGAGGGGTTCTATCATGTTGCTGGTATGAAGATTAAGTATCCTCGTATGATGTGTTGGTATGGTCAAGATAAAATTTGGCCTGAGCCATTAACAAAGCTCAAAGTTCTTGTTGAATCAATGACAAGTTCTTCATTTAATGCTGCATTGTTAAATTTATACAGAGATGGAAATGATAGTGTGGGATGGCATAGTGATAGAGAAGTGAAATATTCTCCTAATCCTCTTATTGCTTCATTAAGTTTAGGTGCTCCTCGTAAGTTTATGATAAAAAACAAAGAAACAAAGAAAGAGATTATGTTTGTATTAGAATCTGGTGATCTCTTACTTATGAAGAAAGATTTTCAAAAGAATTGGTTGCATAGTGTTCCTAAAATGCCTACTGCTGATGGTCCAAGAATTAATATTACCTTTAGGCATGTGAAAGAATCGTTAGTTGAAAGAAATTATGGTGTTCGTTCTTCTGAACCTGTAAGACTATCTACAGGTGAATTACCATCTTTGTAGGTGTCTGAAGGTCCTTCAGTAACAAGTTGTCCATCTTTGAGATAATATGTTGCGACAACTTCTCCAGGAGCAGTATAAGGATCAGATGAGAGTGGTGATTCACAAACTCTTGGATGTCCTGATCTAACTTCATGTTCAAGAGATGCACTATGAGCACCCATTACAAAATCCCAACGTCTTGTTGCTGCTCTTAAACTTCTTTCAGGCATACCAATCTGTAGTGTTGTATTGTATTTAAGTTTTGTTGTGGTCGAATTAAAAATATATCTTGGGAAAAATAGTAAACATATTAACAAAATTATGAGTTTTCAATATGTCTCTTTCTAACGATGTAGAATGCAACGATGATGATTACCACAACAAAGATTCCACCAATGATCATAAATTTGTTAAGTCCCTTTGATGATGGTGGTAATGGGTTTTCTATAGTTTCTGGAGTATTATTCGTTTCTGGTACAGGAGTACTATCTTCAATTACTTTAGCGATGGAGAAGCTTGCTATATCTCCATGTACAGAATTTAAGCGCAGGGTAAGATCATTCTTTTGATCAGCATCAAGATCTATGTTTTTTGATTCTCCGATAGTAAAGGTAAATGTTTGTGGTGTTGAACTGAGAGTGACTTGAACTGATGTATCATCAATAGTATCAAGAGAGAGTGTATGGTCTTCAAAGGTGACTTTTTCTCCCTCGCGGAGTTCTTGAGTATACCCATTTTCAAATTGAGTATTTGTTATATGATACGTAGCAGTAGTGTTTGTAGATTCTCCTGTTGAACTTGAAGCGTGGCTTGCTCCTCTGTTAGAACTTCCACTTCCTGAAGATCCTGAGGTTCCCTTAATAGAGTATGCTCCTCCCTGTGTTGCGTTGAAGTTTACAATAGTTTCAGTGAGAGCAGTGTTGTTGTAACAATCGGTACAGTGTGCAGATCCTCGAGCAATATAGGGGCTTGTTTTTCCATTTCCTGGGGTTCCGTAGATTGATATGTTTGAAGGGATATTATAGACTGAATTTGATGAGTTGATGTTAATATCATTTTGATTAATAGCTACATCACTTGTAAAGTTTACTCCTTGAACGTTAAGTACTGAAAAGAATTGTACGAGTCCATAAGAAGAATTTTCAAATAATACGCTAGCATTAACAAAACTATAATTTCCTATGTAGGGAGTGTCAACCGATCGTGTTCCGTTTACAATAGAGAGTACAACATCTCGATAGGCGGTATTGGTATATTGTATACGAGCATCCGTAAGGGTAGTA
>CAYVWZ010000029.1:0-4240 GCA_964455655.1 Candidatus Woesearchaeota archaeon | reverse complement strand
ACTTGTTTTATCACCCTTTAACAACTTTACCATACATTTTATTTACTCCTTTTCTTCTTTTATTCTCATGAACAAGCTATTCGTGGTGATGCTTATTGTTCTTATCTTCCTTACAGCATGTGCTAGAGAAGAACTTCCCCCACCAACTGTTGAAGTACAACCGAATATTACAAACAGTACACAAGCATTACCAAAAGAAAATATTACTCAACCAAAAGAATGCTCAACTGATATCAAATTTTGTTCTGATGGAACTTTCCGCTATCGAGCAGGACCAACATGCGAATTCCTCCCCTGCACTGAACCCTTACCTAAACCTGTACCAAAACCTCACTCAGGAGGAGGTGGAGGTGGAGGAGGTGGATCAGGAAGCTCAGGAGGTGGATCAAATAATTCAAACGAACAAACTCTCATTAACAACACCATCATAGGAGTAGAATACGCATTCCCCGGACAAGCAAATGCCTTAGCAGAATTAGGAATAACAGGAGTAAAATTCTATCCCGAAACATACACCATGTGGGGAGCAATGCAAAACAGTTCTAATGAATCTGTTAATTTCACAGCTCTTGATGCAATGGTCTTAGAATATCAAACTGCAGGATTCACAAACATTATTTTTGGCATGAGACACCAAAGCACATGGGGATCAATCAATGCAAGCGCGCTCACCGTCGTTAATCCACTACCAAGACCTGAATATGAACAAGCATACGAAGACTGGTGGAGAGCAGTTGTAGAAAGATATGATGGAGACGGCATTAATGACATGGCAGGATTACTCTATCCCATTAATTATTATGAAATAGGAGTAGAATTTTCAACATACGAACCAGAAGCAGCAGAAGATTACGTACAACACTTAGCAATAGCTTATGATATCGCACATACTGCAAATCCCAACGCAGTCGTCGCACACGTAGCATTCTTAACACTAGGAGGACTAGATGATCCCGTCTCTCAAGCACAATACGAAGCAGCATTCAACAACATAGAAGACACTACTCATAACCTTAGCGATATGAGAATTATCCTTGATCATCCAGAGAGCTTTGACATCTTAAACGTACACTCACTCGGAGACCCAAGAGAAATACCAAGAATAGTACAATTCTTTACCTCAGAAATGAACACACGAGGATATAACAAATCAATCATTATCTCAGACACCTCAGCAACACCATTCATTGCATACGGACCAGCAGACACATGCATAGGATCACACGGAACAACATTCTATCCTGCAAACGATTCAGACCTTTGTAGACTCGCATCCTATTTTGATAATTTAATCAATGAAACAAACGACACCGTCACATGGGTGCGAGGATTTGTTGCAGCAGATATGGTAAAACGAGCAACTATTGCATCACACCAAGGAATACTACAAATTAATTTAGGATTTACCGAAGACTTAAACGAATTAATCTTCAAACAATTACTCCACGCAGGAACAGGAAATTCAGCATGGGGAGGATTATTGAATACCACTGTAGCATTCGGATCAGAACAGAGAACCGTAACCGGAAGATTCCCAGCATTTTATGCCGTACAACAATTACAACACCATCTCGTAAATTATACATCCATAGAAAAAATAAGTCTTAGTGATGACTACTATGTATATAATGTAACAAATGCTACAACACACTTTTACATTGCATGGAAAGAGCCTGATTATCTTATCTTACCAGGAGATACCATACCCTCAGGAACTATCAACATTGGAACAGGAAATGCAACCATTGAACACGTCATCACAGAACAAGGACAAACAACACCCACAACAGAAATCGGAACTTTAGACAATATCACCGTAACACCAACACCCATCTTTATTCTACCCTGAGTATAAACAGTTTATACGCTAATTTTAAATCACGTTTAAGCGGAAAAAATGTATGCCAGACATCCTTCCATCACCGGGAACTTATGAACGAGAGCTCCAGTTTATGCCCTATAAGAAATCTCTAGAAACGGTTCTTGACAAAGTTGCAAATGATGCTAAGAAAGAAGCAACAGTTCTTGATTTAATGTGCGGACCCGGATATTTATTAGGGCAACTACAATCACGAAGACCGGATCTTAATTTACGAGGAGTAGATATTGATCCTTCTTTTATTGAACATGGCCGAGGAAAATATAGTGGCATAGACTTTGAATTAGCAGACGTACGAACTTGGCAAGCTCCAGAATCATATGATGTAGTTCTGTGCACAGGAGCATTACACCATTTACCCTATGAAGATCAAGAAGGATTTATTGAACACATGGCAGGAATGATGCATTCAGAAGGATTTGGAATATTATCAGACTGTTATATTGGACATTGGGGAGATTATGAAAACGAAATACAAAGAAAACTTGCTGCAGCACAATTAGGACATGCATACTTACGAGAAACTATTGCGAATGGTGCACCTGATGACGTTGTAGAAGCAGCAGCGAATATTCTTACTAATGATGTTATGGGAAGAGAATTTAAGACAACAGTTTATAGAAGACTCCCTATCCTTCAGAAAGTTTTTGGTAAAGATAACGTTGAAACAACAAGAGTATGGCCTTCTCGACCATACTTTGAATATACAGCTCCACCTATGGTTGGTTATGGGGATTATATTCATATTCTGAAACGTTAAGAGTTCTCATCTGTTACGTTTTTCAGAAATCTTTAAATAGATTATATTTTAGAATAATGCTTAATGAAAAAAGGTATGGTGCTCTTAGTCTTCTCACTAGCCTTCTTTACCATCTTTCTCTCTCAAGCACATGCCGCTACAAACGTTACTGCTTGCGGAACTTTAAACTCTGCAAATACTGTTTATGATTTACAAAACAATATTACAAACGCATCATTTGCCACAACATCATGCTTTATTATCTCTGCACAAAATATCACCCTTAATGGAAATGGTTATACCCTCATAGGAAACAGAAGTAATTTTGGAGTCTATGTGAGTGGAGGAAATGGATCTATCGTAGAAAACCTTAAACTCGATAATTTTACTTACGGAATTTATTCACCTTTTGGTTCAAGCGTTCAAATTCTTCATAATACTGTTAACGGAAGCCTCAACGTTGGAATTTATGTGCCTATAGGAGCCAATACTACTATCTCCAACAACACCGTGACCTCATCCACAAGCTACGGAATTTATGTGCCTACAATGCCCAACTCTACAATCTCTCATAATACTATACAATCAACAGCAACTGATGGCCTTGCTGTAGCAAGCGCCCAAAATAGTTTAATCCTCAATAACACTATTGTCTTCTCTACTGGAAGAGGAATGTATCTCAGCTCTCAAAATATTACTCTTATCAACAACACCTTTAGTAATAACACTGATTATGGCCTATATATTCTTATTTCAACTAATATAACTGCATTAAACACTGTTGCACGCTATAATAACCTCTCAGGTATTGGAGTTATTAATTCTACAACTATTACTCTAACCAATAACACTGCAAATTCTAATACTCTCAACGGATTTTATATTCTTAGTTCAAACTTTACTAATGTTCTCAACAACACTGCAATGAGCAACACTCTTGTTGGAGCATGCCTCAACCTCTCACTCAATAGCACTGTTACTTATAACACTCTCAGTGATAATTCCTATAATGGACTATCCCTCATTGACACAAACTCCACTAATGCTACAGGAAACCTCATTAATTCAAACGGGGGATATGGAATTGCGACAGTAGGAGCTGGCTACAACATTATTCAATATAACAACGTCAATACCACTGATAACAACGATAACATTGTTGTCCATACCTCTACAATGACTGTTGTACAATACAATAATGCAACATATGGAGCTAGCAACGGTATCAATGTTCAAGATGGAAGCTTCAACACGGTTGCACAAAATACTGTAACGAACAACAACGCTTCAGGAATTATTCTTACAACTACCAATAATAACAACGTTACGAACAACACCATCACCTCAAACCTTAATGGATTACGACTATGGTCCTCAAATTACAGCTATGTTTCCTCAAACACCATACAGAATAGCACTATACATGGTATACAACTGATCTATGCCTCTGTATCAAATAATTTCTCCTATCTCACTATTCTTTCTTCAGGACAAAATGCTATCAACCTTAATGACACCTCTAATGATAATACCTTTACGGATGTTCGTATACAATATACCAATAGCGCCTATCGAGATGTTGCCCTCTCTATTGGAAACGGAACACGATTGGTTGACACTCC
>CAYVWZ010000028.1:0-4606 GCA_964455655.1 Candidatus Woesearchaeota archaeon | reverse complement strand
GCTTTGAGATTGAAATAAGAGGTGATCACTATGATCACATGGCACCACAATTAATTATATTTGATGTGTATGGAACTCTTCTCAAGAGTGATGCTTCTGAGGATGATTTTGTAGTAAGAGCAGGATTCCAAGAACTTATTAGTGCTTATCCTCATGCGAAAAAAGTTGCTTTTTCTGATGCGAATACGCGAAGAGTAACCAGAGATCTTATACAAGCAGGAATCTATGGGGCCTTTAGCAATGTTTATGATGAACATCATTGCATTCGTGAAGTAGCGTATAGTATAACTGATCCAAGATTTAGAAAATTAGTCATGGACATGAGGGGCGGTGAGATAAAAGACCTCACAACAGTATGCGAACGTGAAGGCGTAGCAAAAAAAGACACTGTGTTTATTGGAGACAATTTTCATGGACACGAACGTAAAGCAGCGCAAATCCACGAGGTAAGATATGTTCAAGTGCCACAATTTAGAAATAGAGTCCCTATTCCTGATGAACGTGATGAACATGTACAATATGAGACTCCGCCGAAATTTACATTCACGTCATTAATCGGAACATTATAACATTTGTTAACACTTTCTCAAGTACCAAAAACTTTTTTAAGAGGAATTTAAGCGCGGGTTCTTTTTACGATGGAAGAACAAGAACAACACACTGAACCCGAAAAGACTGACACTACTACTGAAAAAAGTCTTGGAACAAAAATCAAAGACTATTTTTCTAAAAAATTCCGCTACGACCTCACTGCAGGAATAATTGTAGGACTCGTAGCATTACCACTCGCAATAGCATTCGCAGTAGCATCAGGAGCAAGTGCACAACAAGGACTCTACACCGCAATCATCGGCGGATTCCTCATGGCACTCCTTTCTGGATCAAACTTCCAAGTATCAGGACCAACAGGAGCATTCATTGTTATATTATTAGGAATTGTAAACCACTTCGGCATAGAAGGATTACTTGTTGCAGGATTCTTAGCAGGAATAATCCTTGTACTCATGGGAATATTCAAATTCGGAAGCATCATCAAATACATACCCTATCCCGTAATTGTAGGATTCACCGCAGGAATAGGAGTAATCATTTTTACAGGGCAATTAAAAGACTTCTTTGGACTAACATTTGAACATAGACCTCATGGATTTATTGAAACCATAACCAGCGTATACCATGCATTTGGAACTGGATTTAACAAATATGCAGTCATTGTAGGAATTGTAACCATACTCGCCTATTTCATATGGCAAAAATTTATCAAAAAATTCCCAGCAGCACCATTCGCACTCGCAGCAGGAATCATCACTAGCTTATTCTTCACCGGGATACCAACTGTTGGAAGCATTCCCTCAGGATTACCAGAAATAACCTTCTTGAATTTACATCTAAATAATATTATCATGCTCTTACCATCAGCATTTACTATAGCAATGTTAGGAGCAATAGAATCATTACTCTCAGCAGTCGTTGCTGACGGAATGACAGGAACCAAACATAACTCTAACAAAGAACTCATCTCACAAGGAATAGGAAATATGGTTGTTCCATTCTTTGGAGGAATACCAGCAACAGGAGCAATAGCAAGAACAGCAACAAACATCAAAAACGGAGCAAGAACAAGAATAGCTGGAATGATACATGCAATAACCTTACTCCTTATCGTACTCATACTCGCACCATACGCAAGCTATATCCCGATGTCAGCACTCGCAGCAATACTCATGATCATTGCATTCAACATGGCAGAAATACCTCACTTCGTAAAACTTTTGAAAGCACCAAAAGCTGACACGTTAGTATTAATCACTACATTTGCTCTTACTGTATTCTTAGACCTTACCATTGCAGTTGGTGTTGGATTAATCCTTGCATCATTACTCTTCATCAAACGCGTAAGCGAGATTAACATCACCACATTAGAAGATTACCGTAAAAATGGCTTCAAAGGAGCAAGAAAACTCCACAGAAAAGCAATAAAAACAAAGAATATATCCTATTACGAAATAAACGGACCATTATTCTTTGGAGCAGCAAGCATACTACAAGATAGAATACCTCACAAGAAAGGCGAAATACTCATCTTAGACTTACGACACGTATATGTCATAGACACCACTGCAATGAGAGCACTAGAAGTTATCCTTAACAAAATACACAAAAATAAAGGAAAAGTATTCTTAGCAGGGCTTAATGAGCAAGTAAGAAAAGAATTAGAAGAACACGGACTCATACACACACTCGGCGGAGCAGATTACCTTGCAGTAGATGCAGAAGAAGCATACGAAAAAGCAAAAAAATTATCTAAACCTTCTTCTTAACATCTCCAATCATCTTACACGTATTACACACTTCAGAAGAAGAAGGTTCTCCACAAACAGAGCATTCAATAGCATGTTTACCTTTATGAGCTTCAGTTAAAGAAGGAAGCAATTCTAAAAAAGAATTAATCACAGCATGCTTTGTACCAGGATATTTTATTTCAAAATCATTTAACAAATCACGAACACTATTCCTAAAAGACTCTCCCGTATTAGGACACTCCGTAAACTTCACAGGGAACTTTTTCAAGAATGCATACGTAGCAACTTCTTTCTCCGTAACAAAATATAACGGCTTAATACGCTGAATAAATCTTGGATCTTTAACAGCAGATGTTTTTGGGCCAAGACGAATAGAACGTTCCGTATTACCCTTAAGGTAGTTCATTAAAACACTTTGCGCCTCATCATCTAAATTATGACCCGTTGCTAGCTTGTTAACACCTAACTCACGAGCCTCTTTATTCAAAACAGTGCGACGTAACACACCGCATAATGAACAAGGCTTTTTCGTACTTTTTTTCAAACCCTCATCTAATGTAAAAGAAAACTCATTTTTGAATGAAAATGTATGCAACTTAATATTTTCTTTTGTACAATATTCCTTTAATGCATCTAAAGAACGATACCCAGCAATACCCTCATCAACAGCAATACCTACTAACGTAAAATGCTTACGCTTTTGTTGGTATTTGTTAAGAATATGCAATACAGAAATACTATCCTTACCACCTGATACAGCAACACCAACATAATCACCCCTCTGAATTAACTCATATTCGCTAATTGTTTTCATAACCTTCTTTTCAAAATACTTCATAAAACAAGAAGCACAAAGAGAGACATTACTATTAGAGAGCTCAATTACCGGATCCGAAATACACTTCTTACATGCCATATGCAATATTCGTGTTTTGTTATAACAATATTTAAATAACCTCCGGCAAAGACTATAGTATGCTCAAAAAACCTCTTGAATATAGGGATGAACGAGGAAACACCTTATACGGATTCTCCCAAACAAACCTCGATCATACAAACGCAAAACTCAATGATATTTCCCTAGCACTAAAACTCTTAATCATTCTCTTAATCTTTATGATCATAGGATTATTTATCCTCATAGAATGGGCAGCATACAACAATATTATTACAAGACTCATAGGATAACTTCTAAAAGAAAAAAAGAGTGGGATATTACATCCACACTGCTAAAATTCCACCAGATATAGCAAAGGTTAGTAAGCTATAAGAAGTGTTAATTAAAAATAATTCTATAGGTTTGTTATCCCAAAGAACGCCACCAATTTGTGTTGTTGCAATAAAACCAATCCATACAACAGCTCCAATCAATAAACCATCAACAAAACCTGATACGCCAGCAAAACCAAGAACTACAGCAAGAACTACATTAGTTATCACTGAAGTAATAAGCATACCAACATACCCAATATTTGCCTTTGATTTCATTGCAGCTTTGTCTTTTTCAGAAAATCCTGAAAGAGCCATCCATCTTTTTCCAAAGAGTAATGGAGAATACCATAAACTCCCTATTATCATCCAAACAATTGCAGCTACAAGAACTGCAATAATATTTACAGAACTAAACATCATTATACCACCTCTAAATTTATCTTTAGAATGGACAAGAACCTCCTTATAAAATTTATCCCCCACTAATCACACTTAAGAGCTCTACTTTATCTCCTTCTTTGATTACAGCAGATCTCGTAACAAGCTTTCCATTAAGTGCAATAATAACCGTATCAGGATTAACTTTAAGCTCAGAAAAAACTTGTGATAAACTCTCTACATCAAGATCCTTTTTAATATTGGAACGCTCAACAAAGACTGAAATCTTCATAGTACTAACTTCCCAATCTTTTCTAATTCTTTCAATGGAACTTCACCACGAACAAGAACCTCACCATTTGCATAAATAACAACTTGGTATCCATCAACTTCAACTAAAATAGTATCAGAAGATTCTGTAATCACTTTGAATTTCTTTTTAATCCTTGTAAGATCGATGTTTTCTTTTTCAGAACGCTGAACAATCCATCCCTCACGCTCAACACAATCCCACATCACTAATTCATTATTATTTGTAGGAGTATATGCGGGAAGAGAAGAAGCATCATACTCTTTAAATTCATGACGCGCTAAATCAATACGTAAGAAACCTTTAAGATGATCACGACCATACAAAATATTCATAACTTGTTGCACTTGCAAACCAGCAACCGTTGAAGCCGTCATATTGGTAATACCAGCAGTCTCACAAG
>CAYVWZ010000027.1:0-4804 GCA_964455655.1 Candidatus Woesearchaeota archaeon | reverse complement strand
TTGTCCTGCAATAATTTTATCGTTTGGATCGCTGTCAATGTCTGCAATGGTTACGGTTGCTCCAACAACATCAGGATCTATTCCGTCAGGAGTAAATGAAGTGTATGTTGTGGGTGTGCTATTTCTGATTAATGGCATAACAGGGAGTAATTTTCCATTTACTATCATGAATGGGGTGATTTGTGCTTCTGCATTGCTTGATGCAATAATGACTTCTTGTGTTTTATCATGATTAATATCTCCAAATGCCATATTGATTCCTATTCCTGCTTCGTAGACTCCTAGTGGATTGTCATTTGTTGGTAAGAGGGTGTAAGCAAGGGTTGTTCCTCGTAATTCATAAACAACAAATTGTGATACGTGCTCATTTGTTGCTCCCATGATTGCTACGATAGCATCTTTTGAGCTTCGCGCTGTTGCATTCCCTGTTGGTGTAAACTGAGAGATGAGCAAAAAGACGAAAATTCCTAATATAACGAAGATTCCAATAAGGAGTATGTGGTTTGGATTTTTCTTTGTCTTCAAGGTAAGACTGCAATATAACTGTTACTTAATAAAGTTTCTTAAGGTGACTCATAAATGGTATAAGTTTGATTGACAAGATCTTGCCACAGTTTAATCACTCCTGGCCATTCGGATGCATAACTCATAATTTGTTTCAATTGATGGTTATGAATTTCTAAGAGTGTTTCTTTAGTAAGCCCCTGTTCTTTAGCCGCTGCTCCATTATTGAGTATGGCAGTTATTTTTGGCATAATTTTGTCAAGGACTTTTATGAATCGTGCTTCAGGAGTGTCAAGTAATTCATAACTCTTAATAGTTTCAATAATCCAAGGGAAGGTATTCCCAAATTCTAATTCTATTTGTTTAAGTGCTTGTTGTTCCCGCTCTTCTTTATCTTTTTTGTCTTCATGGGTGAGAATGCGAAGTGTTGGTGTATCTTTTGCATAAACTTCTACAAGGTCATGGATCAAAGCAAATTGTGCTATTTTTCCAAGGTCTAATTCTGGAGCAAATCTTTGAGCGTAAGAGCAAGCAATAACTCCAAGCATGACGGTATGATCAGTATCAGATTCAGGTGTTATGCCATCTTCGTGGTAGGTTTTACGGTCTGTTCTTGCGAATTGGAGGAGTAATGCTCCGAGAGAAATAATCTTATCATTAATGTGAGAATCTGACATAGGTATCTAGTAGGTTAAGACTACTTTAAGTTTTGTTGTTTTACGAAGTAGTTTCTTTTAATGTAGAAATCCTTATATTAGAGAGTAATTCCTCATGTGTATTATGAACTATGAGAGTTTTCGTAAGGAATATGAATCTTTAGCAAAAAAGCATGGTCTTGTTGCTTTTGAGGTAGTTGATAAACAGTTCGAGGTTCATTTTTCTGATTTTGAGCGTATTCAGCCTCATGCAGTGTTGATTATTGTTCGTCGTCGTATTGCTGATAAGCTTGCAGGTATGATTAATATGGTTCAGAGTATTTTGTTGCCGAATACAGGTTCTGTTGTTGGTGCTGAAGAATCAAAATTTTTTTCTGATGAAGAGAAGGAAGCGGCAAATACATTAATGCGTGAACTTACGTTTTGGTATCGTCGTTCTCAGGCTCTAGACTTTATGCTTCGTGATGAAGATGAAGTATTATTTTTGAAAGATTTTATGAAAGATTGGGAGCCTCTAAGAAAAGAGGCATTAAAGATTGCTGAGAAGGTTCGTGATGGTTGGAAGATCACTGAGCGAAAAGAATCATACCAGTATTTCGGATAAATCTTATATACTGTAATAATAATCTTATTCATAATGAGAAAGGGGTTGAATATTGTTCTCTTAGGTCCTCCTGGTGCTGGTAAGAGCGCTCAGGGTGAGCTTCTTGCAAAGCGTTTCAAGCTTGATCATATTAAGGTTGGTGATATTCTTAGGAGAGAAGAGCATAGGCATACGTGGTTAGGAAGGCATATTACAAAAATTATGAATTCTGGTAATCTCATTGGGCATCGTATGGTTGTTCATGTTGTAAAGAAGCATCTTCGTGGAAGGACTCATAACATTTTGTTTGATGGGTTTCCTCGTACGATGAAAGAAGCAAGATGGCTTTCTCGGCATTTAAAGATTGATTTGGTCATCTTATTGTCTGCTCCTCATACTGTTCTTATAGATCGTTTAAAGAATCGTCGTGTATGCTTAAGTGGTGAGGTCTATAATGTGTCTCATACTTCTTTTAAAAAAATGAAATGTCGTGATGGGTCTCTTCCTTTTCAGCGTGATGATGATAAGCCTAAAGCAATACGTCATAGGTTAGAGGTTTATCAAAAGCAAACCCTTCCTGTAAAGGATTTTTTTGTCAAAAGGGCTGTTGTTAGGATTGTTAGTGCTGAAGGTTCTATACGAAAGGTTTTTTTATCAGTGAAGAAATGCGTTGAGGAATACAATGGATAAAAAAGGTCAGGTGTACTTATTAGCAGCAATTATTATTTCGGTTATTGTGTTTAGTCTTGCAGCTACCAAGAATACGGTTACTCAAGAGAAATTAAATGATGATTTTTCAACGTTAAGTGAAGTGTATGATGTTGAGTCTGCTCGTTTCTTGAATACTTTATTTGAGGAGAAGAAAGTAAATCCTTCTTTGGATGTTGGGCAAAAATTCTTTGATTTTAGTTATAATTTTGCTTCGTATTCTAAATCTCAAAATCCTAATTATGAACTCTTCTATGTGTTTAAAACAGAAGAGAGCAAGATTTTAGTTGGTAATTTTTTGAATTCTTCTATTGAGGTGTATGTTAACGATAGTCCTACTCCTCTTGTAATAGTAAATGGTTGTTTTGAAACGTTAGATGCTAAAGTGTCTCTTGGTGGTATTCAAATCTCTGCACCTATTATAGGTGGTGTTGCGTGTTCTGCAAGTAAGGATATTAGTGGTAATAAGATTAAGCTCTGTATGAATTCCGATACGGGTCGTCCTACGTGTTATCCTCTAACGCTTTCAGGAAAACCTCAATTATTAATCGTAACAGGTGCTTCTGAAGGTGATCAACGTCAGGTCTATGTTGGTGGTGAAGGATTGATTGATGAAACTGATGTTGGTGATATTGGTTCATTTGATGAGGAAAATCCATGAAACATTCAAAGAGGGGTGTTAGTGAGGCATTAATGTTTGTATTTTTTCTTGGCTTTGCGGTTGCATTGGCAGGGTTAGTTTTTTTCTATCAGAAAGATTTTGTGAATGATGAAATTTCTGGTTCTGTTCGTTTTGGAGAATCTCGTTTAGAATGTGATGATGTTTTCTTGAATGCATTGCATCGTAATGAGCTTACAACTGATGGTAGTTGTTGGGTGAGATTTACGAATACGGGTGCTCATACTATTGCAGGTGTTGCATTGCGTGATGTTACTCCTGGTGCAGTGAGTGGTGGTTCATTAGTTATTTTATCAAAAGATAATAGTGCTGTGTTCCCTTTGAAACCTAAAGATAGTTTTTGGGATGATTCTCTGTCATATTCTTCATCGAAATCAACAATGGAGGCTGTTCCATTTATTGAGCTTGAGGGTCAGCGCTATGCTTGTGACAAAAAAATTGTTGAGGTTTCTTGTGCTCCTCCTGCAAGTGCTGTAGCAAATAATGAGTGTGAAGAGAATGAAGGTTGTGAGTGGAATAATAGTACTTCTGAACAAATGCTCTGTGATGGAAAGAGAAGTCCTATTCCTTCAGGTGCTACCTGCAGTGGTCTTAAGATATATTCAAGTTCATCTCCTTCATGGTAAAGTATAAATAGCTCATGCGTAAAAGAATATGGTAATGAAAAAAAAGAGGATAGGGAAGAGAGGTATTGATCAGCAAGTTGCTACTATTCTCTTGATTGCGTTAGTTATTATTATTCTGCTTCTCGTTTTTTTATGGGGTCGTAATTTTGTTGAGTCTCGTGCTGCAAAGTCCGGTCTATTGTCTGAGCGTTCTGTTCAATGTAATGATATTAAAATTACTGCTTCTGAATCAAGGAAAGCAGGTAACACTGCATTTGTAACATTAGAAAATACGGGTGAAGTTCGTGTTGAAAAATTATTATTCCGTGTGGAAGGTATTTCTCCTGAGGAAATGTATGATCCTTTATTTACAGGTTCTACTCATAAGTATGAGATTATCTTTGAAGATTCTCTTGATGATGTTGATGAAATTCAGATTGTTCCTTGGTTAGAGGTTGCTGAAGCTAAGTTTATTCCTTGTTCTGATAAGGTTCTAACGCTGAATTTGCAAGAATAATAGAAATGTTTATATAGATCGCCACTGTCTTTGTGTGATAAAAAGGAGGTGTGCAGTCAATGGCTGTAAAGAAGCACATTAGTAAACAGGGTATTTCTCCCTTAATCGCTACAGTTCTTATCATTGGTTTCACCGTCGCACTCGCAGCAATTATTATCAACTGGGGTACTGGATTTACACGGAATATTCAAGAGGGTACTGAATCAACAACAGATCTTCAGATTAAATGCGCTCAAGATGTTGTATTTGATATCGAGACTGCTTGTTTTGATGAGAATGCAACGACTATCACAATAAGAGTTGTGAGCAATGGTGCTGTTGATATTGATAGTTTCATTGTAAGAGTTAGTGACAGTTCTGGAAACACTGATCAGCGATCAACTGACGCGTTAGACCCAGCAGGTATTGTTGGATTTGGAGCTCAATCTTTTGATGTTACCTATGATCCTACGAAACTTTCAGGTGATGCTAGTAAAGTTGAACTCATTCCAAAGATTACTGTTGGCGGAAGCGAATCACAAGCTTGTGGTTCTAACAAACAATCATTTGAAG
>CAYVWZ010000026.1:4034-4982 GCA_964455655.1 Candidatus Woesearchaeota archaeon | reverse complement strand
CATATGCATTGGCTAAAGACTCAACCTTTTCAGATAATTTCTCCTACACAGTTAGGGATCATGTTTGAATTATTGCACGCGAAAGGCCCTATAACAAACAGCAAGATCTTTGAGGGAGTTTATTTCAATAGAGTAGTTAGTTCATGTAATCTTAAACCTCATAGAGAAAATTTGAATAAAGAACTTCTTAAAATGACTCAAAAAAAGTATTTAACTGATAAAGAAATTCAAAAACAGGAGAAAAATAAGAAAGACAATCCAGAAATAGTGCAAAGAACTAAAGGGAAGCATGACAATGCAGAAAACAAGTATCAATTGTGTAAAGAGTACATAGCAGTAAAAAAGATTCTTTTTTATTGTCAAACTCTTAAGAGTTTAAGTCATTATAAGATTTATGAGAATATCCTAAAAGAAAAACCCGACATTCTCAATAAATTTAATGACCCTGAGAGGCTACCTGAGTATTACAAGTTCAAGCCTACACCTTTAATCACTCTTGTAACTGAAGCAAAGAAGTTTGCAAGTGAAAAAGATTATGTTCAATTATTCTTTGACTCTCCATATTTTTCTAAATTGTCTCGTAATAATCAAAGAGAATGTAAACGTCTATTAAGAACTCTGCCTAATGAGAAAAAGGCTGAACATTATACTTCTGCTAAAAAAGAACTCTCAGATTTATTCATGAATATTTTGAGGTTGAACAATCTTTTGTATAGTAAGGATGCTCCTAAACTGAAAAGAAGGATGTTGGAGTCTATTCATAAAAACCTTAACTCTCTTTGCCAGAAAGCATACCATGTTTATAGTATGCTGTGCGGATATCATCAACGATTAACATCAGGTCATGTTGATGGGTCTTTAGTAAAACTTATTGAATTAATGAGAAAAATTGTCACAAAGATTATTGATGAGTTTCAGAGTAAGAAACCCGTGGGAGTATCAACCCCT
>CAYVWZ010000026.1:0-4024 GCA_964455655.1 Candidatus Woesearchaeota archaeon | reverse complement strand
GAATCGCGTATCTCTCACATCTATTTAGACGGTATATATGACTCAAACGGTAAAACATTTAATCTAAAAAAAGAAGATTTGGGAATTGCGACAATAGGGATTATGAACAAGTGTTCCGTTTAGAAAAGAATATCTAACTATTAATTATTTCAACCCAGATGAAGAATAGGAGCGCCCTAATTTAAGCGAGATATAAAATATATCTCAAAGTTAAAGGAAATATAAGATACGCCCAAGCCGGGATTCGAACCCGGATTACGGCCGCGACAGGGCCGAGTGATAGCCGTTACACTACTTGGGCATAGCTATGTTTCGCTGAATATCCACTTATAAAAGTTGCTGTTTAAAGAAAGGATCTCCTCGCCCCGATTTGAACGGGGAACCTTTCGGGTTCAGCTATCTCTTTCTCATCCATTGCATGAATGCGTTGTCGAAAGAGCGATTATCTACAGCCGAACGCTCTACCGTTGAGCTACGAGGAGTTAGCAATATTTGCCTCTTTTGCCTTTTTAAAAGTATTGGGAAACGATTTAACCATAAGCTATGCCTTAACAGAGGGATTCTTAATAACAGCAACATAACGCTGATAATAATCATTATCGAAGTAAAAAATTTTAAATGGAATTTTCGTTTTCTTAAAGATGCTTTCTATTTCTTTCTTGGTGTAAGCTTCAAGTATAGAATTTTTTTCATTTTTCGCATAATAAGAATGCTCTTTTTTTCCAAGGATTTTCTGCCGTTTTTTAAGTGCTTGTTCTAGCTCTTGAACAGATTCAGGGCGAAGTTGATCTGAAATGATCAGAATAGATGAAAGTTTATAGAGTTCTCTAATAGTTTGAACAGGTTGTCGGAAATGGTGCAGTGCAAGATTACAAATAATAATATCTGAAGGTTGTGAGTAGTTTTCTACTGCGAGTTTAGAAAAAGATATTTTTGGGTGTTTCGCATGAGTTATCATAAATGCATCACTATCTATGCCATAGAGTTCCAAGTGCTTCCATTTTTTATGAATTAATGTTAAAAGATGCCCATCTCCACAAGCAATATCTGTAAGTGTTCGAGCTTTGGATGCATAGTTATGAATAACAGTAAGAATAGGAGCATATAGCCATGGCATGGATTGAATTATTTCTATGAATGCCTCTTTCTCTTTTTTTGACATCAAATGGTTTTGTTGTTGTCTTTTCGTATTCATTGCTAAAAACCTTATCTAAGCTTTCTTTTGTACGAAAGACCATAGTACATAAACTGCTACTATTGGAATCACAATTATACCAAGCTGTCTCAAGAATTCGCTTAATGCAATGCCACATACATCATTACAGCATTGTGGAAGAAGAGAGGGGAAGTTTCCAGGGCATAACCCTTCTGGCCATAAACAGTCTATGCGCGCACAAAATCCTATTTGTTGTCCATACTTAAATAAAAAATAGCCTATTCCAGCAAGAATTGAAATAACAACTTTCAAGAATTTTGGTTTAAAATTCATACACACCATCCAGGTGCACATTCACAAAATGGTTTTCCATCACCATATCCAAACTTTTTATTGGTTTTCGGACCAATTGTATCACAGTGAGGTCTATAATTACCACAGTCTTTATCCCATTCTGAAACAGAACAGTCCCAGTGTGCACAATCTGCATCAGTTTCGCAATAAGTAATAGGGCATGCTTCATTTTTCCCAACAGTTGTTCCATCAGGGCAGAGTCTTGAACAGCCAACAATAAAGAAAAGAAGAATTATTACAATAAATATTTTCATTGTTGTTTTTCTGGTTGTTGTGCTGGTTTTCTTGTTGTAAACACAACACTATTAGAATGGTGAGTAATATGCTTGTTTCTTTTCTTGTAGGATACTGCTGCTGGTGGTAGGCGTATGGTTCCTACTAAATGCATTTTGCTTTGTACAGTATACGTAATGATTCGTTCTTCTCCTTTTCGTAAGTGTCCGAATTCCCATATGAGTTTGTGTCCTAAGGGTGTTTTTTGTATTGCTCTTGGTTTTAATGTTCCGAATTCTCCTGTTGCTCTCATGAGTCGTGGTACAGGGTCTATTAAGGTAACATGATCTATGTCTCTTGCTTTATTAACAGCGGTTATTCTTATTTTGACTTCTGATATTCCGTCTTTTTCTGTGGTTACTCTATAGATTTTTTTGGTGACAAATATTTTTTTGTTATATAAGTACACGAGTAATATTGCAAATAAGATAATGAGTACAACCGCAACAGCTAATGATCGATAATCAATGAGGATGGTGACTACTCCTTGTTCTCCTGGTTTTAGTTCGAAGTTCCAGACGTATGTTCTTTCATTTTCTATTTTTGTTGGTTGTGGTGTTGTTAGCGTAAAGATTTGTTGGAATTTGTTGAGTGGTAGTTTTATTTCTTCTGCTACGCGTAAATTTCCTGTGTTTTCTTTGACAATAGTTATTTTTCTTGTAAGGAGTGTGTTTTCTCTGTTGACTCGTTCTTGAATATCTGGATTTTTGCCTACGGTGAAGGTTTTCTTATAAGTTCCTATGACTGCTCCGTCTCTCTCTGCTTTTACTTCAACGGTGTATGTTCCTGGTTCTGTTGCGGATGGTAAATCAAAGTGTAATGTTCTGGTTTGTGGTGTTTTGAAGTGTATGGGTGTACTAAAGCTTTCTTCAAAGAATTCTGAGACGACATGTATGGTTGCGTTTAAGATTAAGACGTTTGCTGTTGCTTCGTAGGTTAAATCGAATTGTTGTTGTTTTGAGGGGATGATTTCATCAGGGAAGTTTGTTTCGAATAGGACAAGTTGTTGTGGTTTTGCAACGTTCAAAAGTATGGGTACTTCGCTTTTAAGTTCTGGTGAGGTTACATCTTTAACGTAGAGTATGGTTTGGTATTGGTGTTTTGGTGGGCTTGCGGGATGAATATCAATGGTTACGGTTACTTCTCTTATTTCGTTTGGTGTTAACGTGAAGGTTCCTGGTTCTGCACTTACGTGTGATATGGTTTCTGCAAAGGGATAAACATCGAGAGGATTAGCTTCAAATGAGTATGTTGTTGTTTCTGCGCGTAAATTTCGTACTAAGAATGTAAAAGTTGCGCTTCCTCCTGGAATTACTTGACCATTACCTTCAACTAAAGTGACGCTAACAGGCTCAGCAGCAAGAACAGCGACAGATGTGAGAACAAGAATTAATGCAATAAGCAGTAGCTTTGTTTTCACTCGTGACACCTCTTGAGTTATGTACATTTTCGATTGTTATATTTAAAGGTTTTGTGAGAAATGAGATTATTTGGTTGCAATGGAGGGTGCTGCATATTCAACTTTTGCCTTTCCTGTGCTGCCTTGGGATATGATTGATCCTTCTGCTCCGATGCATGGGCCATGGTCACAACCTTGAGGACATTCAACAGTAGTGTATGCAAGCATGTTCCTTGCAGTGTAAGAGAATGTTGCATAGGATGTTGCACAATAATACTTGTTCAAGCGTGTTGAAATTTGGTTAGCAGTGGTTACTTCTACTCGTGTACACGAGTTTGATTCGTGAAAGTATTCTGTTCCTGCGCGGTCCCTAACAACAACTCCTGTTGCTGTTGGTTCACAAGTAAATCGTGCAAACCATGATCGTGATGGAGTACTCGCACGCCAGTTTTGCCAAAACCAAGTATTTCCTGTAACACGAGGGGTGCTTATAACAAAGAGCCCGCCAATAAGGAGAAGAGCGAGGATAACAACGCCAAATATAAGAATCGAGGAATGAGAGTGTTCTTTTTTCTTCATGAAAAGCTAAAGAATAAGCTATTCTATTTAAGATTTGTCTTCAAAGGAAGTTTTAAGAAAGATGTGTAGTGGAAATGAGTAATAACAACATTCTATTTTGCCACCACTCAAGGATGAGCACACCTACGAAAGTTTTATATAGAGTTTGGATCATAGGAGAGATATCACCTCTTTTTCCCCGGGCAAGAACCTTCGGGTTCTTCGCCTAGGGTTTAATACGCTATGTCTAAAAAAATTATGAGAGATCTTCTGTCGCATCCTGA
>CAYVWZ010000025.1:0-5286 GCA_964455655.1 Candidatus Woesearchaeota archaeon | reverse complement strand
TGCAAACCAGCAACCGTTGAAGCCGTCATATTGGTAATACCAGCAGTCTCACAAGAATCAAGACATTCAAGACCAGGATAGAGAGATCTTAAAGAAACATCCTTTACAACAAAAACTGTTCCTTTCTCACCTAATGCAGCACCATGAACTAATGGAATCTTATGATAGAGACAATAATCACTTAAAATAAATCGCACCCTAAAATTATCCGTACAATCAACAATCACATCAGCTCGTATTTCATCAACATTCTCTTGAGTAATCATAAGAGGAAATACTTCAACGTGCAATGCAGGATTAATTTTTAATAAAGACTCACGAGCTTGAATCACTTTTAACTTATTAACATCATCAGGCCCATACAACACTTGTGTAACTAAATTCTTCTCTTCAACAACATCAGGATCAAATAACTGCAAAGCAACACCATTCCTTGCAAGAAGCTGAGCAACATGCGTACCTAACGTCCCAAGACCTATAATACTTACTACTTTACCTTCTCTCTGAGAAAGATCACCAAAAACTTTACCTAATTGATCATATTTCATACTCTTTTCTAAGAAAAAACCTTTTAAAAACTTGTGATAAACTTTAAATAGGAACAAGAAGCTCCAACACTCTATGAAAAAGAGGGTGATCGTAGTACTTTCTATAGTTTTTCTTCTCACACTTGCAATTCCTGTTCTCGGGGGCGACACAAAATGTTTAGAATCCATAGAAAATATTGGGATAGCTCATGCAGAATGTTTTGGAGACAAATACTTAGCCCCTGTAAGCGCATCAAATTGTAGAGGGGTTCTTGGAGGAGTTGTTGTAACCCAAGCGGGAACTATTAATGATATTAACGACGCATCAGCAGTTGGAGCACAATGCCCGCTAGGATGCTTTGACGATGAACAAGGCGGAGATTGTACTGCTGCAAATGGACAAATTATTGTAGACATGGGAGCCGCAACACCCATAAAAACTCTCGGAGGCACCACAACAGACTTCTATGTTAACGAAGGAGGAGCACTAGAGAGATTCAGAGTGTATGTAGGAACAACCCCATCAGGTCCATGGACCGACTTAGGATATAGCTGTGCTGGAGGAGGCGGTCCCAAAAAAACCTTCCAAACTGTTGGCGGAGAAAACTTCTATGAATTTAATATTCCAGGAGGAGCAAACCTCTCTTATCGATATGTAAAAATTAATGTAACCGCATATGATGCAGCACACCGCTGTGATGACAATACTGTTAATGAACCACAATATAGAGGATCAGATATTGGATGGGTACTAGCAGCAAGAGTTCCCTGTACTGATGAATGTACACCCGGAGCACCATTTTGTTTAGACACTGACACCATACGCCAATGTGTAGCAGACCCACAAGGAACATATGATGGGGACACCTGCGCAGATTGGAGAGACACGTCATGTACCGGAAATGATATTTGTTCAAATGCAACCTCAACATGCGTACCCCCAACAGGAAGTTGTACACCAGCAACATGCCAATCATTAGGAAAACAATGTGGAACATGGAGTAATGGAACATGCGCAGGAAATGTTATTTGCGGAAATAACGGAGAATGCTCACAACCAGGAAATTATTGTAACATTACAGGACAATGTAACCCCATACCTATCACAGTAACAGGAGAAGGACTATCATGCACCGAAGCAAGTGGCAATTTAATTTCAACAAATAACACTATTACAACAAGCATCAACCTCAATGTATACGAAATACCCAACACCCTCATAGGCCAAGGAAGCTCACAACCCCTTAGCAGCGGAGGAGCATTCAATGTTACCTACAACAAAACCTACAATGACAATACCTCTCACACCTTTAGCTTACGAGCAACAAACCTGCCACAAGCAGACCCTGTAGTAGACCCAGAAGTAGAGATCCAAAGCAAAACACTTGTTTGTGGAGGAAGTGGTGGAGGAGAATGTGAAATAAAAACAGTGTATTGGGAACAAACATGCATAGGAGCAGGAAATGCTGTTAACCTTACCGTTAAAGCAGATACCACATGCTCAACCACAACAAATAACATTAACTTTACTGTGTACGAAGATGATAGCAACAACGACGACCCTGCACAAAAACAACCAGCACAGAAAAAAATCTCAGCAGGAAGCGACAGTGCAAAAAGCACATGGACTGCAGAATGGCAACAAGACCAATTTACTCAAAATCCACGATACTACATTAATGCAACACTTGATGGAAAAACTGTGACGAGCATGAATGCAGCAACAGGAAAAACACTTGAAGTAAGATACTGCAATAAAGAACTTGATAGCGATTGTGACGGGGTAAGAAACGAAAGAGACTCATGCCAAGGAACACCTCAATGTGCAACCGTTAACTCAAGAGGATGCACAGGAAGTTCAACAGAGGGACAATGCGCAGCACTATGGGACTGTAGCACTGTTAATTGGACATCATGCGCTGACGGAAAAATAACAAGAAGCATCTGCCAAGATGAAAGCGCAGGAAGTTGTTGCACCACATGGGCTGGATCTCCAACCTCAGGACAACCAACAAACTGTCAATGTATCTTTTTAGGAAACCTTACAGACTTTAACTTATGCACCTCATCATTTACACTTGATAATGAACGAACATGCATCATCGAAGAACCATTCCCTGTCTTTACATGGATCAATATCTTAGGAGTTCTTATCCTCTTAGGATTATTCTATACCCTTCGAAGAAAGGCTTAAAAAATCATATCTAGCATTTAGCACTATGCTTAAACGAACATACTATGCATGGATTATTGTACTAGCATTCTTAGCACTCCTTACTACAAGCTATTTAGTATACGAACGATATACTCCTCACCCAACAGGAACTCTCTGCACTTTTGGAAAATCATTCGATTGTTTACTGGTTAATAATTCATACTTCTCAACAGTATTTACTGCACTCTACTTAGATTTCATACCCTACTACATAGGATTTGATTTACCTTTTTCAGTATTAGGAGTTCTTACCTATGGAATTATTCTCATCTTAGGAATTATAGGATATTTTAATCTCAAACTATTCCAAAACATTCCAAAAATAATTTTTTATCTTACAGGAATCACGGTAGCATTTTCAATATATCTTACATTCATTGAAGCATTTGTTATCAAAACATGGTGCATTTTCTGTGTAGCACAAGCAATACTTGTATTACTCATGTTCATACTTACCTATAACTATAAAAATAAACTTACCTTGGCAAAGCATTAACTTTCTTCATAAAAATTCCAGGAATAATAATCCTTGCAATATACTTTATCTTCCAAAACTTAGGAATAAATGTTTCAAAACTCTTCTTCTCAAGCTCTTTTAGCGTAACCCGAACAACCTCCTCAGGCTCAATCATATTCTTATGACGCGTCTCATGAGGAAAATTTTTGAAACTCGGAGTATTAAAGAAATTTGTATTGACTGCACCTGGGCAGATTAATAACACTTTAATCCCTTGATCATTAACATCATAATACAATCCCTCTGTAAAACCAGCAACAGCAAATTTCGAACCTGCATATGCAGTAATCCAAGGAAATGCACCCTTACCCGCAACAGAAGAAATGTTTACAATAATACCTGACTTTTGTTTTAGCATTATTGGAAGAACCTCTTTCACCACATTAACTGTTCCAAAATAATTTATGTTCATAATATCATGAAACTCTTTCATAGAAGTCTCTTGAACAGGCTTGTACATACCAACACCTGCAGCATTAAGTACCATATCAACACGCCCATACAGAGAAACGACTTCAGCAATAGCTTTCTTTACCATATCATACTCAGCAACATCACACACCATACCAATAATACTTTTAGGAGTTGTTTTAAGATCCGCAACAACCTTTTGTAATTTTTCTTTATTACGCGCAAGAATAATAACCTGGGCATTACGAGAAACTAACTCCTTCGCAAAAGCCCTACCCATACCAGAAGACCCACCAGTAATAACAACAACCTTCTTAGAAAAATCAATCATTTCTTACTACCTGCATACTCAATAAGAAACTTAATAGCATCAATAGCCTCTTCAGGAAAATCATAGACAGGAACACCATCAGCTTCTAAAGAACGCTTTAAACTTTGAGTAAACTCTCCACCTGGAGAAACAACAATAATAGGCTTCTTCTTTCTCTTTTGAGCCTCAATAATCATATCAACAGCATCTGTGCCAAGACGAGGAACTTGATAGAGAAGAATAACCAATATCACATCAACATCTTTCTCATTGAGCATAACATTCATTGCTTGATGATAACGATTCGTATCAGCATCACCCACAAGATCTAAGGGATTTGCAATATTTACCAGTGGGGGAAGAAACTTCCTTAATGCAAGAGAAGCATTCTTAGAAATACTTGGAAGAGTGAGATCAGCACGACTTGCAGCATCAACAGCGAGAATACCAAAACCACCACCATCCGTAATAATCTGAATGTTCTTACCACGAACTCTAAAATTCTTATCTAAAATCTTTGCAACATTAAACATTTCTCTTAAAGAAGAAACTTCAATAACACCAGCTTGTTTAAACGCACCATCATATATCTTAGATGAACCCGCTAATGCTCCTGTATGGGAGAGAGTAGCCCTAGAACCTTGTTCTGAACGCCCGCCTTTTAGTACAATAATAGGCTTCTTCTTAGAAACTTTCTTCGCAATATCTAAAAATTTCTTACCATTCTTAATACCCTCAACATACCAACAGATAACTCTCGTATCTTTATCATCGCCTAAAAATTCTAACAAATCAGACTCATCAACATTTGTTGCATTACCATAACTAATAAATTTCGCAATACCATATCCTTCAAATCCTATAAGATCTAGAGTAGCAGAACCAACAGCACCAGACTGACTCATAAAAGAGATACTTCCTTTTCTTGGACGACGCATACGATATCTTGGAAGAAAAACTGTATCCAAACCATTATGCACATTCATAACACCTAAACAATTCACACCAATACACTTTATTTTGTAAGCGTTTAAGACATCATGTAACTTATCTTCTAATACATGATTTCCTACTTCTCTAAATCCAGCAGACACAATAACAACATTATGAACCTTCTTTTCAGCACAATCTTTTACAACACTAATAACATGCTCAGCAGGAACAGCAATAACAACCAAATCAATACGAGAATCAACATCTTTCACAGACTTGAAAACCTTATGACCTAATATTTCTCCACCCCTCTTATTAATAATAAACACTTTACCTTGAAATCCACCATCAAGTAAACTACGAAAAATAACAT
>CAYVWZ010000024.1:0-5414 GCA_964455655.1 Candidatus Woesearchaeota archaeon | reverse complement strand
AGTGGTTTACTCTTAAGTATTGGTGAGAGATCAAGAATTCCGTTTCAGAAGTTTTCATTTCCAAAATTTTTTAGGAGTGATAAAGGTATTTTTGCAAGATCAAGTGTTGCATCATTACTAACGGGAATGCTTCCGGGTATGGGCTCTGCACAAGCTGCAATGGTTGCATCGCTAGGGAGGACGTTAAGAGAGCGAGAGTATATTTTGTTAGTGGGAGCAAGCAATACGATGGTTATGCTCATTTCATTTGGAGCATGGATGAGTATTGAAAAAGCACGAAATGGGAGTGTAGTTGCCTTAATGAGATTATTTCCTTCAGCTTCATTAAATCTGATTATTCTTTTCTTATGTGTTTGTCTAATAACAGGAAGTGTTTGTGTTTTAATAACTCCTCGTATAACGAGATTATTTCTTAAATTTTTAACAAAGTTCAACTATGCAAAAGTTGTAAAAATCGTTATTGTGATAATAAGTATTCTTGTAGTTGTAATCTCTGGTTGGATAGGGTTAGTTATTACTCTAGTTTCTTGTGCTATAGGGATTGCGTGCTCATTATCTATCCAGCAAAAATCTCTAATGATGGCTTGTTTGATTGTTCCTGTGATCCTATTTTTTGTATAGAGAATCTTTTTATAGAGCGTAGCAAGAGTGATTCTATGCAGTGCCCATTTTGCAATATAGATCCTATAATAACACAAGTTATCAAGGATGGAGCCTATACAAAAGTGATTATGAGTAATCCTTCATTGATGAAAGGTCATTTATTAGTTATTCCTAAACGTCATGTTGAAAGAATTTCCGAACTAACAAAGGAAGAACAAGATGAATTATTTTGCTTAACTGTAGAATTTCAAGAGAGAATTCTTAAGACTCTTGCTAAGGGTTGTGATATTCGGCAAAATTATCGTCCGTTTCAACAAGATGGTCCTATTAAGAGAAGTCACCTCCATGTACATATCTTGCCTCGAGAGCTATGTGATGAATTGTATGAACAATGCCAGTATCTAGAAACAGAACTTTTTGAGAAATTGACAGAAGAGGAAAAACTATCAGTTGCAAACTTACTAAAGGATTAGAACCATTTTTTCAGTCCTTCTTGTTTTTCTTCATCTTTTCCAAAAACACTCTCTATTCTTTTTTGTGTGATATCAAGTACTTGTTTAAGATATGCCGGTAACGAGTATTTTTCTGCTAACTCTAGGCTTGGTGCTAAGTATTTTACAATACTTCCTTCTGCTATAGTGAAGAGTAACCTTCCGCCGCAATCAGTGCAGACTCCTACAAGTGGTGGTCTTCTATATTTTGAGTTACATTCAACGCATCGAAATTCTTGCATTCCGAATTTTCTTAAGTTGCCTTTAATGTCTCTCATAAAGTGTCTTTCAATAATGAGTCTTGCAACATCTGATTCATCTACAGCACGTAGTTGTTCTGCAATGAGCATTTGTCCTCTTACTTTTTCTGCCATACTAGGGATGCTCTTATAGGCGCTGCAAGTGACTGCTCCGTTTAAGTTGCTTGTATCATGAGTAAATCCCAGTCCTTCGTATTGTTGTGGTGTATCGATTGTTTTTCCAAATGTTTTTACAGGAACATCCCAAGGGTTTTTGTATTCTTGTGCTGCTTCGTAGAGTTCTAGAGGGTATTCAAATGCGATGTCCATATTAAATACCATGTCATCTACTTCTTTAGGAATGAGATTGTATGTGAGTACAAGTGGTGCGTCTTGTGTTATTCCTCTATGACTGGGAAGATATTTTCTTGAAAAGTTGAGCAAGGTATCTAATAATAAAATCACACATGCTTCATCCCCATCGCAATCTCTTCTCATAATACTATGGTAGAGTGGATGTGTTAAGAATCCCTGTGTTTCAGAAAAGCCTATTATTCTTCCAACAATCCCAGCGCTAGTATGCGGACTCATAGCTATAACTAAATGTCCAGCGAGTTGTTCTTTTTTTGTGACATTATAGTAGGGTGGTAATTTGTAAAGTTTTTGTAAGAGTTCGTCTATAAATTGAGAAGTTCTGATGAGTATTGTATCGCTTCCTTCTTCTAAGTTGTCTTTGCATGCAGGTAAAATAATGTCTTGGCATTTTAATTCAAGAATTTGGTCTTCTTTTTCAAGAGGATTTCCATAAATATCTAAGGCATATCCTAGTTCAAGAAGTCTTGGTAAAGGGGTTCCGATTTCTTGTGGTTTGAAGTGAGTTATTGGCATTTCTATCATGTCGTAGCGTATGGTTCCTTCTTTATTTACGAAAAGATCGTGTTTACTTCTAAGGATTGCTTTTGCTAGGTGTTCTGAAACGTGAGAATCGTTACTTACTCCTCTTACTCCTTTGATCATGTCCGGATATTCGTGCATGTCTAAAATTTTGAGTGCGCTTTTGAAATAGTGATTAATATCTATTGCTCTGGTATTGTATGTTTGTGCTTTTTCTCCTTCTTCAGGAGGCGTACTTTTTGTTTCTCCGCTAGCATAATAGAAGAATTGCTGTTGTGTTTCTCCGTTGCAAGTTTCGCAGCGAGGATAGATAGTCTGAGTGTTGCATGTGGTGCAGTGTAATAGTGGGAAGTCTGCAGTTACTTTTCCTTTTTTGAGAGATTCTTGAAGGTTTCTCATTTTTCCACCTTCATCGCCTACGGGGAATAGTCCTTGTGGGCTTCCTGTTAGTTTTCTGATTTTTGCTTTTTCAGGTCTTCCCATTCTTGCTCCAATAGTTGTTCCTGATTTGTCTCTAACAATAATTCCTGTTGCGTTCTGAAGGTTTTCAAAAATTGTTTGTTCATGATTAATATCATAATTCATAAGGGAGTTCATGAAAAAACTAAATATGACTGCATTGTCTCCTGTGATAATAACATGTTCTTTTGCAATAACCTTGTGGGGAATTCCTATGAGTTCTAATGCTCTTTTCGGATCTCTATCTTCTACGTCAGTAGTGAGGTCGTAAACAAAGGGAAGTATTACTTTTTGTTCTGGTTCTTGGTATGCTCCTTTCATATACCATTGTTTAAGACTATCGAGGTGTTGTGTGCTAATGCTTCCCCAATGATACGTATAGTAGGGATGTAAGGGTACATTGATAGTTTTACTTAGCTCGATGGCTTGAGCACCTGTTATTTTGTAAAATCTGTTTTTTATTATTTCTTGTGCAAGAGTATTGTCGGTGTTTGTTTTTCTTATTTCTTGTCTATGCCATTCTTCGTTGTACCCGCATGGTATAAGTTTATGTGCTCTATCTAAAAAGTCTCCATAGCATATGAGGATGTCTCCTAAGTATAATATTTCGTCAACAATGCCTATGTATTTTCTTGCATCTTCAATAGTTTCAATTCGTATAACATCTCCACTTTGTGTTTTGATGATTGGTCCTTCTATGGTGTCACATGCTGCGATAACTGTTGATTTTCCTGGTCTTTCAGTTTTAAGTTGTGTTCCTACTGCGATATATTTGTGGAGAATATACATAGTTGCTGGGTGTATAGCGTCTGTAGAGAATCCTGATGTTCTTGCTCTTCCGTAGCGTAGTCTGAATCCGCCTTTAGCGAGAGGGTGTGTGAGTATTGGTCTTCCTGCAACTAAGTCTTTAATGAAGGTATAATCGGGCATGAGTTTTGCAACACTTTTTTCTTCAACTTTCGCTTTTGCTTTTACTTTCTTTTGTAATTCTACAAAGTCTCCTAACCATGCCCAGTGTTCTAGGCCAAAGTCTTTTCCCCATACACTAAGTTTCTTGAAAACTTTTGGTGCTTTTCCGCTAAGACATTCTGCTACAACAAGTGCCACTCCATTTCGTAGTCTGTTGGTTTCTATTCTTGGAACATCTTTGTAATTGCTTACTTCTATTTTTTCACTTGGATCTCCCGTTATTTGTACAGGAAGATGGCTTAGTAGGAATTCTAGTTCTTCATCGCTTGGATGATATTGTAAGTTAGTGATACGTTCATGGTAGTCGTGTATTTCTCTTGCCATGCGTTTTACTTCTAGTTCTGTCGGATCGTATTCTTGTAGTCCTAAAGTTTTGCGTACATAGTCAGCAATGACTACTGAAACTGCTCCTGCTGTTCCTCCTGCACTACGGATAGGTCCGGAGTAATAGAGAGCAATATAGTTTCCTCCATCTTGGCGTTGTTTGATTTCTAGTTTTACGAATCCTTCTAGTGGGCTTGCTACTACCCCTACAGTGATGTATGCTATTCCTATTCGTATTCCTATTTCCATTGATTCTTTTTGATCTTTGAACGTGCAGAATTTTTGTTGTGCTACTTCTCCTGCGATTTGAAGTGCTACTCTCCAATCTTGTGCGCCGTATTGTGATTCTAATTCGTGTATTCTCTCTACTATTGTTGTGTCTTTGATTTGAGGTGCTGCTGTCCCGATAAGTCCTACTACTCGTTCTGCCATATTTTTTGCGAGTGGCATCTCAACATAGGGTAGTGGGTCGTATCCTTTTTTTCGTGCTTCTGTTGCAATGGTGTAGCATTGTATAGTTCCTTCTTCAAGAACTTTGAAGTATGCTTCCATTGTTGGACTTTTGTCTGTTGCCATGATTATTCCTTTGTGAAGAAGTTGAGTATTTTTACTTCTCTTGTTTTGAGATTAATAACGGGTACTCTTGCAATGTTAGGGTTTGCTCCTACTTTAATCATAAAATCTGTAATGTCTTGGAAGCAACTTCCTGTTACAAGGGTTACGTTATTGTATTGTCCTACATCGCAGCGATGTAAGTCTCCTGATGCATAAATATCAGGAACTCTATCAATGACGAGAGGGTCTTTATCTTTTCGAGGGCTGTAGAGTGTTGCTCCGTGGCTTGGTGCTAAATGCCTTTTTTGTAATAAGAATTTTTGGATGATTGTTGGATTTTCGTATGCTTTATTTTGTCTTAAACTATCTACATTGCTAATAAAATAATGATAGCTTGCTCCGTGGTATAATAAGACATCAAACCCTGGAAAGTCTTTGCTTGCGTGAATGTTAATGAGTGAAGGATTGCTTACGAGCATTAAGTTTGATACTTGTTTTAGTGCTTGACTATAGATTGTGTCAAGGGGTGGTTGTGGTTCTGATATTCGTACTGTGTCGTGCTGTCCTGGGCACATAATAATATGAACGTCTTTTCGTATCTTTCCTAAGTATTCTGCAGCCATATTGTAATGTTCTGTTACATCTTTGAATTCAAGGTTTTCTTCTTGTCCTGGATAAATACCTACTCCATCTACAACATCTCCTACAATGAATAAATATTTTAGTTTTAATGCGACATTACGTTGTTGTGGGTTTCCTGTTTTTCCGTTGATCCAGTCGACAAAGTTCATAAATTCTTTTTTTAGAAAGTATTTACTTCCAAAGTGTATGTCACTTATGAATGCACAATATACTTCTTCAGGACACTTTTTTAGTTCTT
>CAYVWZ010000023.1:0-5852 GCA_964455655.1 Candidatus Woesearchaeota archaeon | reverse complement strand
TTATTAGCAATTATTAGCGGAATTTTTGTTATTGCTGTCGCAGACGCATTATCAGATGCAATGGGCGTACACTTCTCAGAAGAAGCCGACAAGAAAAGAAAAGAAGATCATATCTGGACAGCAACTATTGTAACATTCCTTGCAAAATTCTTCATGGCAATTAGTTTTATTGTACCATTCTTACTCTTACCCATACCCATAGCAATCATACTTAGCATAGTTTACGGAATGATACTTATAGGAATCACGAGCTATTATTTAGCAAAACAAAGAAATGAACGACCAGCCATTATGATTGCGCAACACGTTGCAATAGCAATAGCAGTAATTATTTTATCAACACTTGTAGGGCATCTCGCTGGAAAAATTAGTTAATTATCTCTTAACATTACTAAATCATCAGTTGTGATCTTACCAGATTTCTTTAATTTTTCTTCAACAGTCTTTGCGCGTTCTTCACGCTCTTCTTCTTTCTTATGCTCTTGCACTTGTCTACGCTCAGAGAAATCAGAATCAAGTTTTATTTCAAGAGCACGTAACTCAGAAAGTTGTTTCTTTAATTCTTTGAAAGCTTTCAAGAACTCATTCTTCTTAACAATAAACAATTCCCAAGAAGATTCTTGTTGTTTCTTTAATTTTTGTAAATCTTTAGATAACTTACGATAATCATTAGTAGCATCTTTACCTGTTGCTAATTTTTCCGTAAATTTTTGATGAGCAACATTTGCATGTTCTTTTAATTGTTCTAAACTCTTTGCTAATTCTCTAATCTCAGTAGATACTTCAGCAGAACGAGAATGCTCTTCATACACTTTCTTTAATTTCTTAATCTTTTCAAGAACTTTCTGCTCTTGCGTGTATTCGTATGCTTCAATTTCAATACTTTCTTCTAAACGATCAATATCAGACTTAATACGTCCAATAGAAATTTTTTTACCGCCAGAAGCAACAACATCTTTTCTTAAATCTTTAATTTTAGAAATAATTTCTCTTACTTTAGCATTATATTGATCACGTTCCTTACGTAATTCAGAAAGAGATTTTTCCTCAGTATTACCACGAAGAGAACGAACCTTATCAATCAATTCTTTCAATTGAACTTTCAGAGCTTCCTTATCATGGAATGCTTTTTCTTTCTCAACTTTCAAAGAATTAACGAGATTACGTGAAGTAGCGATCTGACTCTTTAGATCACGAATACTTTCTCTAAGTTTATTTTTTTCTTCATCCGATAGCACGTTCTACCTTTGCCTTACCAAATTCCCAAAAAAAAGGGAAAAAAGGAAAGGGGTTTTATCCGAACAGAGCGCTTAATCCGGCAGCGGATTCTTCAGCTTTCTGCTCTTCTTTCTTCTCTTCTTTTTTCTCAGTCTTTGCTTCACCACTAGGTGCTGCTGCGACTGGGGCTTTTGCTGCTTCTTTTATGACTTCCTCAATATTGATTCCGTCTAAGGCAGCTACAAGAGCTTTAATTTTTGCTTCATCGACTGCAAGACCTGCAGCTTGAGCAATGCTCTTTAAGCCAGATTCGTTGACTGGTTTACCAGCCCGGTGTAAAAGCAGTGCTGCATAGAGTAATTCCATTTGTAACCTCCAAGGATTATGATTCCACTCCTGATTTTGGTAATTTTGTGTCGAGAGCATTCGCTTCTCTCACCACTTTTGTTAAAAGAGGAATGATTGTGTCAGATGTGATATATCCAAGCTCAAGCGCAACTGCAAGAGATTCCCATGCTACTGATCTTAAATCAGCAAGTACTTGCGTTTCGTCGATACCAAGAACGTCCTTTTTATAAATCATACCGTTGTCATAGACTGCGAGAACATTCAGTCCAATTTCCATTGGTTCAATACCTAACTTTGCTAATAATGCTGCAACTTTCTCATTGATAACTTGTCCTTCCTTTACAAGAACTTTATCTTCTTTGATTGCAACCTTACCAGCCTCTACTCCTGTCTTAATTCCTAATTGACCTAACTCTCCAATGATTGGACCTGGAGGGAACGGTGTAGGACCTGCTGGAGCAACTAAATCTTTAGGAGCTACTTGACCAGGTTTTGCTGCAGCTGAAGAACGTGATTTTGTAATCTCTTTGTATAATTTGAAAGGATCATCATTACTCAAGATTAATGCAGGCATTCCATGCAATGAGTTTAGTAATTCAGGAAGATGAGGTTTTTTGCTATCCTTTAATGCGATTTGGATTAATCTTTTCTTTACCATAAAAATACGAGCTTTACCACGTAATTGTTTGGTCATTCTCATGAATTGTAATGCTGGAAGATTCTCCATGTCAACAATACCAATTACTTTATGCTGATTTACTAATTCGTTAATCTGCTTAATACGAGATTGCTTACGAGTGCTCTTACGAGAAGTTTTACTGCTCATTTGCTACTCCTACTTTCACTGGTGTTGACATTGTTAATTTGATATAGACAGATTTGATATTGTTCTTTTCTGCTGGTAATGCGTGTAAAAGCGTTTCATAGACTGTAGCAGCATTTTGTGCTAATTGATCATCAGATAATGATTCTTTACCAATACATGATTTAACAATGAGTTCTTTCTTGTTTTGTAATCTAATAGTTTTAGACAATCGCTCTCTTACTTGTTCTAAGTTTGCAGATGGAGGAATAACACAACCCATCTTTGGATTAGGCATTTTATTTCTAGGACCGAGAATCTTACCGAAGAACTTAGCAATATCTACCATTAACGTTGCTTGAGCAACGAAGAAATCGTTTTGTTCAGCTAACTTTTCTATTTCTTTAGGAGTTAATTTTGAAAATTCATCTTTAGAAATTGTTTTATCAAATGTTTTTTTAGACGCATCAACTAATTCTTTATCAACCAAACCACAAATCTTTACAGCCTTACCAAGACCAGCTGGGAGTGTTGCAGGAAGATCAATTTTATGATCAGGATTTTTCAAATCTATTTGTTTAAGATTAATAATGAGATCAACAGACTGAGAGAACTTACGTTTAGGGCTTTCCCTTAACTTCTGAATTGCCGTTGTAAAAACTTGTTTATCCATGTTGATCCCTCCTACCATAGGTAGTATAGCGGGTATGGAGAGGAGCTCTTTTCAAGGATTTATAAAGATAGTGGTCAGAAATGACTTATCATGGCTTATGATTCTGCTTACTTTCCTATGCCCTGCTGTAGTTACTACTTACTTATAGTGAATTTAGAAAGGATTTTAAAGGTTGAACTCTTTGAAAGAGTATGATTTTAAAAAAAGTAAGAGGATACTTAGCAGAACGAGACTCCTTAAGAGCAAAGCTGCTCGGCGATGTTGAAATCTCATTAAAAGAAGCAGAAGACTACCACGTTAGAATCAACCAACAAGAACCCCCAACAGGCTCTTCGCGAGATGAACTAAGAAGCTATTTTGAAGGACTAGGAGTTGATCCTGAACATTTAGGGATAACCTTCGACGTTATGGACAAACAATTTGGAGCAGAAGTAGCAAATGCCTTGTTGCATAGAGAAGCTCCAAAAGTAAAGGACAGACGCCTTCGCGAAGCGCACAGGGCAAAAGCAGACTTATCTGATATTGCTCGCAGCATTGGTTCAGCAAGAACTATAGGAACATTAAGAGAATATGAACAATCTATATCCTCCGCTACCGCAGGTTTAAAGTATGGAGGAATCCTTGAAGTTTCAGGAGCAGATAGTTTTTGCAGCTTTGGAACAGAATACTAAAAGATGTGCTCAGCAGAAGACATGCCGACAGATGTATATGCTACCGCAGTACGTAGCCACCACTACCAACCCTACAGACACTTACTTGCTACCAGCCTTGGTGGAGCAAGTAGTTATAACCATCATCATTGCTGATCTGTTAATTTAGATTGAACAGACTTTCTCTGAAATGCAGGACATATTGATTGATACAAGCACCATCCACATAGGGGAGAAACAATGGGCGGAAAATCAACAGCAGACTCGATGATACCAATCTTTTGAATAACATCTTTTTTTAATACTTCTAAATCCTGGACAGAACGTTCCGATTCCATACGTTTCCCAAATGCTAAATAATGCCAAACAAGTTTTACTTTAAACGCATCAGGAAAATTCTCTTTAACCCACAACGAATACATAGCCAACTGCCTATCTTCATCTAATTTCTCTTGAGATTTCATACTTGAACTTGTTTTATAATCATGAACAAAATAGGTACCATCATCACCTTTAGAGAGACGATCCATACGAATATGATACTTATGATTATTACCTAAATCAAGCAAATATTCCGTTTCTAAGCCTAGAGTTTTATCCTCATTAAAAGGTTCATTCGCAGCATAATAATTCAAAATAAATTGAGCACCACGCCTCTTATAATCATCCTTCGTTTGATCTTGTTTCACAATAAGAATATTATCATCCCACATACTCTCCCACATATGCCTATAATACTCTAACAATTCCTCACGAGAATCTAACTTACCAAAACTTAAATCACGATACAATTTTTCCAATACTTGATGAACTATAGAACCCATAAATGCTTCAATAGTAGTTTCCAGCTCAACTTCAACACGATCTATATACTCAAATTTGTACCTCTGAGGACACTGCTCAAAAGAGCTTAGACGAGAATGAGAATATTTACCCATAGAGCTATAATGAAAACATGATTCTTAAAGATTATTATTCTCAACAAAAAGACTTATAATAAGAACATTTTACCACTCCATTTATGAAAATTTGTCCACAATGCGAAGAAGGCGAATTAATTCCAGTATCAGCTGTAAAAGTTGAAATGGAAGAAGAAACAATTACACTCAAAGGCGAAAAATGCAACAAGTGTAATGAAGAATTTCCAGATGAAGCAGAACTAGAACGCGTAATGGGAAATTAAAGAAAAGGATTTTCTTCGCCAAAAACAATTCTTGGAGTGTGATTATTAATCTGATCTTCAGAGAGATTATATTTCATATTATATAATTTTGCAACAGCGCAAAATAATGCTTTGTTATAATCAAAACCAATCTTTTCTGCAACATTCTTTACTGCAGCTTCAGAAGTCCCTTCAATTTCTACAAAAGGCTCAAGAAAAGGCCACTCATCAATTGCAATCTCCACATTATCAAGAGTCCATATTTCTCTCTTCGTTTCTTGATACGCTTTCGGGATACACCCTAACGTTTCAAGAAACACTTTAGCATTTTCAAAGTTATCAATAATGAGACATACTTCTTTTTGGTCTTCAATACGCGAACCATTTACTACTTTAATACTCATAGTTATTCTGTCAGACTCATCTCTCACACGAACCCAACCACCCTCAAGTTCATGGCCTTCAGGAAAATTAAACGTTACACGACGTTGTAGAAATTCAGGCTTGATTAATTTCGCACCCACACTTTTAAGATTCTTTCTCACAAAATCTTTCTCAATATTCGGAAATGTAGCCTCGTATTCAATATCCATAGAAGTTTTTATTTCTTTGATTTTTTAACAGGAGCAGATTTTACTGAAGAAGGTTTAGGAGCAGTTCCAGGTTCTAAAGGAACAAGAATCCACATGACAATATATGCTAAAATTCCAAAACCACTTGCAAAAATTAAGAGAACTGCAATAATTCTAATCCATACAGGATCAACATTAAAATATTTACCAAGACCAGCACAAACACCAGCAATAATTTTATTATTACGAGAACGATATAATTTCTTAGGTTCTTGTTCTGCCATAAGAACACTATTTATTACAAGTATAAAAATGTATGTGATTACACGATCTCACTAGGAGTTAACTTATACACTAACAACTTCTCAAAAAAATACTCTTCAGACTTTAATAATTCAAATTTATACTCATGCTTCTTAAAAAAAGA
>CAYVWZ010000022.1:967-5933 GCA_964455655.1 Candidatus Woesearchaeota archaeon | reverse complement strand
TGACGTTGCGTTAATGTTGTTACTAAGGTATTAACATCAAGAGTATTCTTCTTTCCTAATTCGTTTACGTTTTGTGTGTGATCGAGAGCAATTTTTATCATACGTTCATAAGATTCTCCAACACTTGATGTTGATACACCATGACCTGCGATAGGATGTGTTAATCCTCTATCCGTTCCGTAACTTCCAGCAATCTCAGGTAGTTTTTCTTTGAGTCCATTAACAATAGGACCAACATCTTGTGTTCTACTTACATAATCAAAGACTTTTCCTCCATATGCATGCCATTCTGAAGCAAGTATTTCGGCATTTGCGCTAGAGGTGATAATATCTCCATAGCGTCCAGCAATTTTTTGTGAGAGTTGACGGACATTATAAGATTCATTTGGGTTTTCAGAAGGATTATGTTCTAAGAGGTCTACAATTCTGTTTAATCCTTTCGTATCAGCTGTATCAACCAGACCTGATAAGTAATTAATCAATACTTGCGATCCATCAGTAGGAGTTTCATCAGTAGGAGTTGAAGCGCGATATTCTTTCTTTGATTCTTGATGTTTTCTTTCGTGTCGTGGAAGAGATGATAATGGTACATAACCTTCTGGTATGGTAACATGAACTGCTGCTGGTTTTGTAGGTTGTGTGAGAATATTGTCGTTACTGTTATTGCTGTTGTGTGCTCCAATAAGAGCTCCAACGAGTCCTAAAGTTGCTGCAGTTGCTGCTATGATACCTCTCTTTCTCATAAGCAGCTACTAGTAAGTAGTAAATATAAAGCTTTCGTGAGTGACACTACTTATGTTTTTTAGCTCTAAAGTGGCTAGTAAGGTCAACAATGATGACTATTGCTAATACTCCAATAATGAACATTCCAAGATAACGCTCTTGTGCTTTTGGCATGGTGGGGAGTGTAAAAGGTATTTCTTCTTGAGGAGGAGTGTCTAAAACTTCAGGAGGAGTTTCTTCTTGAGAGGGAGTGAGTACAACTATTGCAGGCTTACTTATGAAGAAATTTCCTTTCGTGGTATATGATGAGCTTGTAACCGTAAAGGGTATAGTGAAATTGTCAACAAGTGGTTTTTCTAGAGTAGTTATTAATACGGTGAAATTTGCTGATGTTGCTCTTGGAAGAATAATAAATTTTTGAGGGGTGATAGTTGCATTAAGTTCTGAGGGTAGTGACTCAATACTAAGGGTGATATTGCTCAGATCAAAATAACCTATATTTTCAGCAGTAACAGAAAATGGTTGAGAATAATTCACCTGTTTTGGATAAAGTATAGAAAGGCCATTAGTTATTCCTCGACTGCTTGTTCTTCTTCCTCCCCTGCTTGAGCCTGAAGATCCTGAACTGGTAATACTTGTTTCTTTTGCAGCAGTGTGTGTTGCTCCTGTTACAACATACCAAGTATCTGTTGAGGTGCACGTATAATTTCCTGTTGTTGTTCCTCCAGCACTGCAGGTAAGTTTTGTCTCGTTAGAGCCTGTGCAGTCATCACTAACATCATCTATGCTTGTGACAATAATATCTTTGATGCAAATTCCATTTTTGTTTGTATCAATATTATCTATGTAGAGTGTCTTTGTTGATTCACTTGTGAGGTTTAATCCAGTAACCAGTATGCTTCCTCTCGTCTCTGTGGTATTTTGTTTCATAATGCTTAAGTTTCCAAGGAGTAGTGTTTGGTTTGCACTAAAGTTATATGTAAATAATAATACAGGAGTTGACGCATTAGTTAAATTTACTGCAAGCACTCCACTGAATTGTTGGGAGAGGTTAGAGCTTCCGTTAACCATAACGCTACTGACAATGTTTGTGTTAAGATTAGTCAAATTTCCTTTAAGGGTATCATTAATGTTTACTATTCCATCTCCATCATCATCGCCAAGGTCAGCATCACTATCAGCAGTGCCGTTATTGTCGCTATCAAGGTATAGGGTAAAGTTTCTGCTTGTTGTTATAAGAGTGTTTTCACTATCATTCGCATATGCTGTAAGTGTATGGAGTCCATAGCGTGTAAGGTTTGCTGTTGCTGCACCATTTAGGCAGTTAGTGCAAAGTGTTGTATTGCTGCTTCCATTAGTAAGGCTATACCATAGGGTTGTATAACGGCCTGTACTTAGATTAATTGTAATTTGTAGTTTGTTTGAAGTATGATTAATAGCTGGAGTGTTGATGGTTATTGAGTGAGGGATTGTTGTAGTATTGAATGTTCGAACACTTGAATAGCTGCTATTTCCTACAGTATCTTTTGCGAGAACTCTCCAATAGTGTGTTCCATTAGGGAGAGTTGTTGTTGTTATTCCTGTAACATTGCTTGTTTCCGGAACACTTGTGTTGCTAAGTTCGAAGCTTGTAAATGCTGAATTATTCGAGATTTCTAAAATATAACTGATGCTATCTCCATCAGTATCAGTGACATTAGACCAGTTGAGTACAACAATTCCTATGCTATAGTTTGTTTTGTTATCAGGCGCGTTTAAGCTTGGAATTCCTGGAACAGTGTTTTGTACAATGATGCTTAATGAAGAGCTCATATTCAAAGTATTATCAGTATCATTAACAAATACCATAAAAGTTAAGTTAGTGGTTTTTGGATCACTTACGGTGTAAGTATAATTTCCTACATTGCTGGTTCCTGTTGTTATTTGCGGAGTACTGTTCCCAACACCACTACTATTACGTATTTGTATCCATGTACTGCTTAAGTTTTCGTTATCAGTGATTGTCCAGTTCAAGAAGATAACTGCATTCTTCTTTGGCAGGCTGTTGTTTGTAGTAATACTTGTAATTCCTGGATAGGTTAATGGATTAATGGTGATGTTATCAGTGGTGCTTAATCCTGAAAATCCTGATTTCATGCAAGTGATAGTATAAAGATAAATTCCTGAACTATTAAAGGAGCGTAATGTTTCATAGCGATCAGCGTATTCGGTCATTGTTGTATTGGTATTGGTATCATTAAATGAGATATTACAATTTGCTCCAGAGATTAACGCATGACTTGTGGTGTTGTAATATGTTGCGTTAAATGTTGCATTTCGAGTAACAAGGACTGGTCCATTAGAGCTAATAGTAAGATTCTCACTACTTCCATTACCTCCTGCATAAGCACTAAAAGAGGTTACTGTAAAAGTAAAGTGTGTTGCATTGAGAGTAAAGTCAGCATAACTGCTTGTGGGTGTTGAGGTCCATGAAGTGCAATTTGCGGAGGTATAATCCCATGTTGTACAACGATAAATGGTGGTAATGTTTGTGAAACCGCCAAGAGGTATTGCAAGTGTTGCATTGGTAAAATTAAATGTTGAGGCATTAACTGCGATTACTGAACTAATACTTGTCGCTCCTGATGGCAATGCTCCCGTATAATTTTGTATGACTTGAGGGGTTAATGTTAAGTTTGAGGTTGTTATGTTTAATGAGCGAATAGAAAGTAATGCCCCAACAGGTGTTATATAACTAATATCGTATGTTGAGTTTTGTGTACCAGGTCTGCTGAGAAGTGCACTGGTTAAGGTGAGATTATTACTTTGAAGGTAATATGCTCCACGGTCATAAACGCTAACATTAGTGTTGTTAAGTGTTGTTCCGCTTGCATTGTTTATTCCAAGGTTTAATGTTGCTGTCTCTGGTTGAATGTCTACATCAGAATGACTTCCTGAAGTAATGGGTATGAGTGTTGCTTGTTGAACAGCATTAATAGTTTGATTGTCGCTTGCATAAACATCCCAGTGTATTCCTGCATTTCCAAATGAAGAATTAACAATGTGTATGAGTTGGTATACTCCTGTTGAACTTCTTGTAATACCCGTAGGATAGGTGTATGCATGGAGTAAAGTATTAGGACTGCTTCTGCGAACATAAATGGTTAAGTTTGCTGGATCATAGAGTCTATCGTTTTTGGTGATGTTCACATCAAAGACTGCTGCATCTCCGTTGCTATAATATCCTGCTCCTCTGGTATTTAGTTCTTGGTTTTCTGTTTCGTATTTTGCTATAACAAAGGTTCGTGTTGCATTAATACTAGTAGAATCAGCAACAAATCCTGCACTAAGATTACTAAAGTTAACAAAGAAGGTATGATTGAGAGTGCTTAGAGTTGTTTGATTAAATGAGTACATACAGTTTCCCGTTCTGTCAGTATAATTAATTCCAAGAAGAGTTCCGTTCATACTAAAAGCGCATGTTCCGTTAACTAACTCGCTAGAATTATAGGGATTATAGAGCGTTACATTAACAAAGGTAAGATCATCAACAAAAGATCCTGGATCTTCATAAGTACTTCCACCACCTTTTACAAGTTCCGTTCCGTTCGTAAGAGTTGTAAGGTTGAGTTGAACGAGTTTGTTGACAAAGATAGATGTTGTAATATTGTTATTTGTTTCATTTGATTCAGAGATGGTATTTGCTGGATCAGCTATGAGAAGAATTGTTCTATTAGAGGGGGTCACATTCCATTGGAAAGAAATGTTTTGTGAGCCAAGGGTTTGTAATGTTGAGATTAATGTTGAATTGATTAAAACAGCGTCTATGTAGAGTGAAACATTTACATTTGAAGTGTTTACATTTGCAAGATTATACACAGTGGTATTAATAGTAAGAGTTTGTCCTTGGTAGGGGCTTGTAGGGGTTATGCTTGTTTGATTAATTAAAACATCATCTATGGAAACATTCATAACAGTGAGAGTATTACTTGCGAGAGTCTCTCCGTTACGGATTTGATCATTAGGAGTAATATATGCAGTCCAATTTTCTCCCATAGTAATAAGATTTGAATGGATGATATGAGTTTTGTTGGTATAAAGTAGATGTATTTGCGAAGGGGGTAATGACTCATTATAGAGCATGACATCATCAATAATCCCGTTAAGAGAAGTGAGAGAATTACTAGAATCATATCCTACTTGGAAGAGAGAACTATTAGTAACTTGAGGCCGTATGGTAGTGTTGCTTGCAACAAGAGCTCCA
>CAYVWZ010000022.1:0-957 GCA_964455655.1 Candidatus Woesearchaeota archaeon | reverse complement strand
GAGATATATACCTGAAACATTAAGAGTTCCTGCAACGTGCTGCCATGCTCCCGCAGCCCAGCTAGTTATATTGTAAGAGACTCTATAGTATGTTGTTCCAAAGATTAAGAGATTATCTTGTCTTGTGCTACTTGTAGAGTGCGCTGTCCCTGACCATGCATATCCCTGCCCCAAACTTCCGTCAGCGTAAGACGTTGGCATGCTAGTTCGTTCTATTTGTAGTCCATCAAGATGGAATTTGCTTGCTCCACCATTGGTATTAATGATTACAACATAGACTACTGTTCTATTCGCTGTAGGAGCTCCAGTAATGTTGATTCTTGTCCATTCAGAGGTTGCTGGGACGTTAAATGCTGCAACTCCGCTGCAAACTCCAGTAGTATCTGTAAGGGAGACACGTGCAGTATTATCAGTTTTTATGTAAAGAGAAACCGTGAGGTTTTCTCCAGCAGTTGCGCTTATATTAAGAGGGTATATTACTCCATAAGCAAACCCTGAACCGTTAACGCTAAGAGAATAATTTCCAAAGGGGCTTGAAGTAGCGTTTCTTACAATAGTTGCTCCAGAATTCATCATACAAGGTAAGCCAAGGTTGTTATTAGTCCAATGCTGTGTTCCTGTTTCAAAGCTCGGATTTGTAACAAGATTTGTTGTTTGATTATCAATAAACATGTAAATATTGTTAGAGCTTACAAGTGCTGATGTGAGCATGTTTGCACCACTAGCAGAGGGTTTTGCCCATAAGGAAACTGTTTTGTTTATCGAATTGAGTGTTGTGCTAAAATTAAGTGCAAATGTTGGTGTTGAGAAGTTGTATGCTCCAAATCCATCAAATCCTAAAGTATTACCATAAGTAACATTATTTGCAGAACCATTAAGACTATTTTTTGCATAATTTGCAACAAAAGTGTTGTTGTTTTCTCTTGAGCCTTCAAAGGGAATATTAAGTATTGCTAT
>CAYVWZ010000021.1:0-6025 GCA_964455655.1 Candidatus Woesearchaeota archaeon | reverse complement strand
ATTCTTTCAAGCTCATGATGGTTTTATGAAAGAGGGGATTTTAAAACCTACCGATTAAGATTGAGAAAACCATGAAATGATGTCATTATTGTATTCTGAGTACCATGTGTGTTTTCCATCTTCTTTTATGATAAATTTGTGTTCTATTCCTGCTTTTGTTAATCCTTTGTCGTATGCTTGAGCTGCTTCGAAGGGATCAAGATTGTCTCCGCTTCCATGGATGAGGAGTGTTCTTGGATGAGTTGAGGATATGTTAGGAATATCAGTGCTAAAAGAAACTTCACATTTCAAGACTTTTTCTGGATGGTATGCTAGTGTTACTTTATCTGCATGAGCTCCTGAATGAATAACTACTGCATTTATTTTTTCTTTTCCGAAGTATGTTGCAACTCTGCTGGTCATTGCTGCTCCGCTTGAGAGTCCAACAACGTATACTCTTTTGGTATCAAGTTGTGGGTTTTTATTTATCCAGTCTAGAATGTTTTCAAAGAATTGTAAGTCTTCTGATTCTTCTAGAGTTTTTGATTGAGAGTCCCATTGATTTTTTCCAGGGCAGAATGCTTCAGCTGATTGTGGTGCAATAACTGCAAAGCCATTTGCGAGTGCTTCTCTTGTGAAAGTGTTTTGTCCTTCAGTTGCTAAGTTTTCAGAAATATCAAACCATCCTAATGCTGTTTGACTTCTTCCATGCAGCATTATAATAACGGGAGTGTTTGTATCAGCATTATCTGGAGTTTCATAATAGAAATATCTCTCTCCTAAAGAAATTTTTTGTGGATTTAATTCAGAAAGAGGTTCTTGAATGTTTTTATGATTGCGATAGTATCCTATTCCTAGTGCAAGAAGTACTGCAAGGATAATAATGAGTATAACAAGAGTTTTTTTCATGAGTCACCGATAAATTGCTATTCCTATGATCATGAGGATATGTACAACAAGCCATAGGCTGTATAATAAAATAAGTGGTTTTGCTCTGTGTTTGATGCTGTAGAGTAAGAGTGGGAATGTTAAGACTGCCCATAGGACCCATGTGAGTAATGAGAGATCTTGAACGTGTTTAGAAATGTATACGTCGTAGAGTTGTGGTAGTGTTGCTAGAGGTAATAAGATTGAAACTATTATAGTGGTAATATTGAGAAGGTTTGTGTTATGTTTTTTTGAATGAAGGTGATGTAATGCTAGTCCTTTCATGAATATTATTTCATTATAGCTGCAAATTTAGTTGCTAATTCTTTATTTTGTTTTTTTAATCTGTCTGCAGCTTCATTGAGTGCTTTAACAGGGTCTTTCTTTGTGTGTAAGGTAAGAATGGGATCTTCAGTGAGTGAGTGGGGGATTTCATATCCTGCAATTTCTGTGTCTTTGTCTTGCCAGAGTTCTTTTACTAATGCGTTACAGAAGGTATGGTTTTCTCCTTTAACTTTTAGTCTGAGGTGGTTTTTTCCTTGTTCTACAACTTCGATTTCCATAACTATTGTCCCCTTTAATGGCTTTTTAAGGTTTTCTCTAAATAAGAGGGTTTAATGAGCAGGATGTAGGGCCCTATCATTATAATAGACAGAGTCCCTATAGTCCACATGATGAGTCATAATATCAGCTGATAATTCTTTGATACTCTCGTTAAACTCACCATTAAAACTAAAGCCTGTATTGAGTATTTTTTCGCTGCTTACTTGATAGTTCCTTTGATCATCTTCTTGTTCAATAATAGATACTGGTGCATTGAGCAGTTTTGCAATTTCATTAGCGCCTTCGCTTATGCTCATGTTGATGTGGGGAACATTGTAAATCCCGCAAAGGTTTTTCTCAATTGCCCATAAAAATACTCTTGCTGCATCTCTTACGTGAATAAATGGTCTTTTTTGTTTTCCGCCATAAACAGTGATTGATTCTTTGTTTGTTGCTTGTGCTGTAAATTTATTGAGGACTAAATCAAAGCGTTGTCTTTTAGACACTCCATAGTTAGAGCCCATACGTAATGCAACATTTAATTCAGGATTATTATTGATAACTTCTTTTTCTGCAAACTGTTTAGTGAATCCGTAAAAATCGATAGGACGAACAGGGCTCTCTTCAGTTAATATGCCTTCTTGGTTTCCATACAAACTACAAGTGCTTGCAAAAATAAGTTTTATTGAGTGCAATTTACAAAATTCAGCAAGTTTTTTTGTGACAAGGTAGTTTATGTCAAATGCCTTTTGTGGTTGTTTCTGACATGCTGGTTCGCCAACAACAGCTGCAAGATGAACTATTACATTAGCGGTTTTAAGAACAGAGATAGCTTTTTCAAATTCGGAAGTTAGATCTAAATAATGATATGATACTCCTTTTTGTTCAGATTGATTAAACTGATTCGTGTCAATAACTTCGACATGATAATGATTTTCTAAAAGAAGTTCTGTAAGGATCGATCCAATATACCCCATTCCTCCAGTTACTACAATATTTAGCGGTTTTGTATGTGCCATATATTCTTGCCCCATCTATCAAACTTTTCAGGATAATAGTCAATTTTTGAGTCTTCCATAGTTGAAGATGAAAATACGGTAAGGGTTGATTCGTCTTTAAGCGAAACAAATCCATTATACCATCCTTTAGGACAAATAATTATTTCTGGAACTGATTCGTTGAGTGTAAAAGTAATGGGATCTTTCTTTGTTTTCATGTTAATAAAATTAAATTTGAAAGAGCCTCGTGTTACATAAAAAATTTTTGATTCATTCTTATGGCCATGGAACGCTCTTACAACTCCTTTTTGAGAGTTATTAATAATGTATGTTCGTTTTATTCCAAATTCTGTTAGGGGGATATTAGTAAAGTCTCCGCGATCATCGCAGAATCGTTGTAGAGGGATCTTTCGAGGAAGTTCCATGTTTACCTAAATGCATTCAGCATATTCGATACTTGTGTTTTTACTACTAATGTTGCTGTTTGTATGCTTCTCTTTGTTTTTGGATGGTACATTGCTTTGAAGAATGCGAACAAGAACAAGTACAAGCTTGTTAATACTAAGAAGAGTTTCATTCCGTTGAAGATGATTGCTGCTGCGCTGTTTCCTGAAGTGTCGATTCCTAAGTAGGTTAGTACGTTAATATTACTTAATGCGAGTGCTCTCTCTATATCGTGGATGTTAAAGATTGCAAATACTACTCCAACAATGAGCAATAGGTTCAATGCATATTTCATAGGGTGGTATCTGCTTTTGTAGAAGAGTTTGATAAATCCTGTATTTTTTGTTTTGATAACAGTTTTTACATATCTTCCAATTCCGCAGAGTGGCATAACTAATACTTGGAATAATGAATAGAAGGGGAAGAGGAGCATGTATGGACTTCTAATTTCCCAGTTTGATATTGTTGTTACGGTGATATAGAAGAGGAATAAGAATGGTACAATATACCAGTGTGCAAAGATTTCATAAATTTTTAAGGGGAGCATTAAGAAAATAATGAGTGTAAAGTATAATGCATAGACAGGGCTAAAGAGATTAGTGTGGAAGTTAACAACGGAATGTCTGAATGCTCCACAGAACCATGAGAATCTCTGTCTGAATAATTTCCATAGTGTTGCGGGAACGTCTGTATAGAATGTAACGGGGATGTGATCTACTTTTAGGCCGGTTAAGTTTGCAATTTTTCCGATTTCTACATCTCCTCCATTAAAGAAGAGAGAGTGTTTTTTCATGATTTCTTCCATTCTCTCTCTTTTTCCTATCATTGCTGCTCCGCTTGTGAGCCATGGATAGATTCTTCGTGATTTCATTGCAATGTGATATTCGATGTATTGTAGTTCTTCTGCTACGGTTCCTCGTTTTGAGGGGATAACTCTTACTGATGCAAGGTCTAGATCATGTCGTTCCATTGCTCCTGCTAAGTATGCAATGTCGGTTCTGCATGTCGTATCTGCATCTAAGAAGATTACATATTTTGCTTTGAGGATGTCTAATGCTTTTCCTAGTACGTAATCGTGAGCGAGTAATGTTTTGTGATAGATTTTCCAGGGGTTTTTTACTCCTTGGTTGAATGCGCATTTGATAACTGAGAATCCATTGTCTTTTGCTATTTTGTTAAGGTCTTTGTAGAATTCTGGTGTTTCTAGGTCTGTGGTGCAGAAAGCTACTTTTCCTGGATATTTCTTCAAGAAGTCAATATTGCTGATGAAGCTAACGTCGTTAAAGATAGGGATAAGTATTACGAAGTCGTCACATTTGTGCTTGTAATCGACTTTTTTTGGTTCTGCGAAGTTTGCAAAGATTCCACGTAGGTCGAAGAGTGTTAACCAGGGTAATAGCATAGTTACTACCGTCAAGTTGTCATTTTTAAAGCTTTCTATTTGTAACTACTTATTGTAAGTAACAGAAACCTGCCCCCTCCTTATGCTAGAGGAGCAATATAGGAAAATAGCAAGAATACTAAACTAGCACCAAAAGAGCCCCCTCAAAAAAGGATAATCAGCTCTTTCTTAATTCCCACAGTCCAACATGAACATCATACGTTGCTTTAGTATGAAATTTCTGTGTTTTTTTCAGTGGAAAAGTGTAGGGTATTACAGACACAACGTTGAAGCCATGATCTTTCGCTACTTTTTCAACAAAGTTTTGTGATTCTATTTTATGTATTGAATAAATAAGAGATGCCAATTTCATTGCAACAATTAAGAATTCTTTATCTGCATGTTCTTGTTGTACTCCGAAAGGCGGGTTTTGAAGAACAACATCTGCTTTTTTCTTAACAAGGCGAATATCTTGACATATGAAAGTTGCCTGTAATTTAGTTCCAACGATTTTTTGAATGAATGCATAATTTTCTTGGGCAATAGCAAGTACTTCAGAATCTCTATCTACAAAGAGTACATTCTTAGCACCTAACAATAATGCTCCAATGCCCAATATTCCCGTTCCGCATCCTAAATCAAGAACACTCTTTCCTTCTAAGGAGTTTCTTAAGTTGAGATTCCATAAAATATCAGCAGCTAATTCAGAGGGTGTTTGGTATTGTTCTAGTGTAGCTTTTGGTTTTTCAAAAGTTTTCAATTTCGATAAGAGAAGAGCTAGTTCTTTCTTGGTCTTCATTTTTTCTTAATAAGATCTCCAATAGTGAGGTGTGACTGCTTAAAATCAATTGAGGGTTTATCTTCATCTGTTGGTTTGTAAGTTTCTGTTATTTTTATTCCTAGGAATTGTTCTAGTTTTCTTGCTAATTTTATTTCAGGGGTATAGTGTCCTGCTTCAATCTTTGTAATAACAGATTCTTTTTCTGCTAAAATATGGGCTAGTTGTGGTTGGGTCATGTGTTTTTGTTCTCTTGCTTTACGAATAATGAGGTGGAAATCCGTTACAAAGGTAATAAGTTCTTGTGCAGGTTTTTCGTGATGAAATGTTTGGCGAGGTCTTTCTTGGGGATGATCAAGGATAGTACCAAAGCGAGCGCATCTTGAGCAGAGGCTCATAATACTGTTCTCTACTTTTGCTTGAAGGAGTATACTTTCTTTTCCGCACATTTCGCAAGAGCTTGTGTCCATGGATGGCAGGATGTTATGGATTCTTTTATAGTTTACTCCTCAGCATAAATTCTTAAAAGGAGAAGTAAATAGCGTAGAAGAAGATGAATAGTAAGAAATGGTTCATTGGAATTTGTGTAATTTTGTTTATAGCTGTATTTCTATTAAGCCTATTTCCTATTCGTATAGCCCATTGGTGGGATGAAACAGTATATTTGCAGCATGCAGAAACCATAAGTTCAGGAAGAACAAATTATGATGAATGGAATTTCAGGCCTCCATTATTACCACTGATGATATCAGCAGGGTACTTGTTTAAGCATGATGTTATCATACCAAATATTTTGATTGCTCTTCTCTTTAGTATTGGGGTTATTTTTGTTGCATTAGCAGGGAAAGAATTGTTTGGTTATAAAACGGGAATTATAAGCAGTATTATTTTTGGTCTTTCTCCATTCTTACTAAAAAATGCTCATGATATTATGACCGATCTTCCTGCTGTAAGTATTCTTGCTATTGCATTTTA
>CAYVWZ010000020.1:4196-10445 GCA_964455655.1 Candidatus Woesearchaeota archaeon | reverse complement strand
TCCAATCCATCCTTTGTTATCATCGAGTCTGTGGAAGAAGTCTGGTTCTTTGAAATCTTTTGGTTCTGCACATCTCTTTGGATCTTTACAGTCTGGTCGTGCATCAACTTCTGTTTTGAGTAATACTTCTCCAGGTTTTTTTGGGTTTTCTATAGTAAATCCATCTAATGTTGTTTTTCCTCTAATATTTGTATTTGCTCCGCAATCTCCTTGTGCTTGGCAGTAATCATGAACTGCTAAGATCCAGTTTCTATCTTCACAATATTTGTTACCAACAGGTTTTCCTTTTCCACCGAAGATATTTTCCCATCCTCCAATTTCATAGGTTACTTGACATTCTCTTGATGCTTGTTTACATACTTCTACTGCATCATTTGTTGGAGTGTCTCCTAATGGTTTTCCCGATTCTGTTAATGCTGGTACGGTATCATTTCCTTTTCCTAAGTTTTGAGGTTGTTCTTTCTCTCCCCAATGTGCTAGTCCTGGTGGTACTTCTGGTACACATGCTCCAGGTGGTGTTTTTCGTACTTCGCTTCCGCTTGAAGTATTGAATGCTCTTGTAACATTTGTTAATCCTCCTTCTAGCCAGTAACAATCTACTAAGTCTTGGTTTTCACAGTCTGGTTTATTGGTTAATTTTGAACATTCTTCCCATCTATTATCTCTGCATGCTGCTTGGATGATATCTCCTCGTGCTGCGAAGCTCTCTTGGAGTGCTTGTCGTGTTTCGAATGCTTCTTCGGTGATAGTTCCTTGTATACATATTTCTTCTCTATAATCTTTACATGCTTCTACTATTTCTTGTCCTGCTATACAGACATGTCGATAATGTCTACTTCCAGGTCTATCACTTCCTGCTCCTGGTTGGTAATCATAACTGCACCATGCTTCTCCATTTTTCTTTGGTGTTCCGTCTGCGTTTGGACTGAAATCATGTTTTTGTGTTTCTTCACAGTCTAAACTTACACATGTTAAGTCTCCTGTTGATGGTTTGAAGTCTCTTGGTGCTTCTCCGCAGAGGAATCCTTGGAAGTAATCACAATTTCCACATTCTTTATTTCCAGCTGAGTATTTACAAACTGAGTCTGGTTCTTTTACGTATCCGTTATTGTAACTTGCATCTTTGTTTTTTCCGTTGTATAAGTTTTCTCTATTTCCACAACTATCAAACCAGTATACTTTTCCATCAAAACAATTAGTGTGATGCATTTTTGCGCATCCGCTTTGTAGTTTATCATTACTACATAGCATGTTTGGATAGAATCCTTCTACAGTTCCTACGGAATTGTTTGTTCCAACACTTGTTGCTTGTCCTGTTACAGGTGGGGTTTCTGGAGGAGTTTCAGCAGGAGGAGTTGTTTCTGTTGGTGTTGTAGTCTCAGGAGTTGTTGGAGTAGTAGGTGTGGTTTCAGGGGTTGTAGTCTCAGGAGTTGTTGGAGTAGGTGGTGTTGGTGTAGTTCCAGAATCTGATGGAGGAGGAGTTGTTTCTTCTGCAGGTCTACTTGCTACATTACAATTTTCTCGTGTAGTGAATGTTGCTGTATCTGTTTGTACACAGCATCCCATTTCTTGGCTTCGTGCTGCTTCTAAACATGCTGCTTCAGTGTTTAATCCAGAATTAAATTGAACATTTGCATCGGGAAAATCGCTTCCTACTTGTTTACATTGTGTTTGTGTTACGAAGAATGCTTGATCTCCAATTAAACAACATCCTTTTGCACATGCAGGTATTTCACAACTTGGTGAATTAACAAAACTTGTTCCTTCTTCTTGTTCACATGATGCTCGTGGCGTATTTCTTGAACAACTTCCTTCATCTGATGAATAACAGCATCCTATTTCACAAAAGCTTGTTTGTTCGCATCCAGTATATGCTATTTTTCCTGAAGTATCACAATTGTTTACGTCAGTAAAAACACAAGAATCTCCTGATTTTGTTACTTGACAGCATGCATTAGCTCCAAGAACAATTCCAGAACTAAGAAGAACGAATACGAATATGAACAAGATAAGTATTTTCTTCATTGTTTATCCTGGTTGTCCTTGTACGAAAAATTGGAACATGTAGTCATTATCATTTCTTTTTATTTGGTATAATTCATCAGGATAGGGTCGTTGTTTTACAATGATATATTCTCCTCTCTTAGCTAACATGTAGATGAGCGGATCAAAGTCTCCTGTTGTTGTTTCTTGTTCTAAGACTGCTTGTGCAACAAAGTAGAGATCTCCTAATGGATAATCTAAGACGTCAGTAAATACCTCTTGTTGTACTTGATTATCATTTCTCTTTGATTTGATAATAATAGGGTAATTAACATGGACTTGGATGTTTTCTTGATTTATTTCAGTGCTTACGGTTAGTGGTTTTGGTGTTTCAATAATAATTGGTTTTAATCGTGCATAGCTTTGTACATCTCCAATACATGAGATTAATTTTGGTTTGAGTGCTTCGTTTAGTTGTTCTTCCATAGTATTGAGAAGTAATAATCTATTTCTGCACTGTTCAGTGTTATTCATATTGTAACAGAGATAACTTACGGTTGTATCATTGAATAATCGATAGGTATCAATTCCAGGATTGAGATATCCTCCTTGTAATCCAATTTGTATTACAGGGTCGTCAGTTACGTCTCCATCTGTGATACATTCAGTGATGTGTTGATTAATATCATCTCTAATATTTCCTAGACTTTCTGGTGTTGTGGGTAAGAATATTGTTTGTCTTCCAATAAGCACGAGAGCAACGAGAATAACAACAACAATTCCAAGAACTACAAAGATGCTCACCTGCCCTCTTTTATTCATGTGTGTTGTGTTCATGTGCGTATTTATATATGTTATGGGACGACTATTATTTCTTCATTGATGTTATTCCATTCATCTCCACAAATAATATGATATGTTGATTGTGATAATGTTACTAAATGTCGTGTATCGTTAGTACTTTCAAAATATGTTCCATTTCCGTAGGTGAATGAGTCTTTTGAGTATTGGCATGCTGATTCTTCATCTGTTAGTACGATAAGAACACTTCCATCTGTGTAGAAGTTTGTAATTGTTGGTTGTGTATCATCAACTAATAATGTTAAGGTAGTGCTCTGTGTTACACTGCTTGCACTATCATCGCATGTTACTTTAAGAGTGTAGGTTCCTTTTGATAGTTGAGGGAGTTCTGTTCTGTGAGTAATACTTCCTGTTTCGTTGAAAGGTCCTGATTTTCCTCCAATATCATAGGTACAATTAGAAATTCCGTTATTAATTCCTCCAGAGGTGCTTACTTCTAAAATAATGTGATTAGTTTCTAGTGTTCCGTTTGGTTGGATGCTATCAATATGTAATTCTGGTGCTCCAAAGAGTGTGTACATTACAGGTTGTGTGTTAATATTTCCTGCTAAGTCTTGACATGCTATTCCGTAAAGGTTTTCTCCATCATGAACCGTAAGTGTTGTATCGCATGAATATCGTGCTAGTGGAGAAATACTTTCTACACTTCCTGAACAACTAAATGAATTCTTCATTGCATCGAATGTTGTTGCATTTATTCCGTACATGCATGTTGCAGGTTCGTTTAATTCAATGGTTAATGGTGTTGTCCCTACACGTACAGCTGCACCGTTCTTAATGCTATAATCTAAAATGATTGGTGGGGTTAAGTCTGGTTCGTCCCCTCCTGTAAATTTAATTAAGTAGTCTGCTTCATTTTGGTTTCCGTTAATATCTTCGCATCGTACATAGAAATTATTCTGTGTTGCTGGTGTTGGTATAACACTTATAGAGTGTGTTTCGCTAAAGTATGTATCTCCAAAGTCTAGGGTCATATTTTCAAAGTCTTGTCCTGGGCTTTCGGACATTCTACATCGTGCTGATTCACTTGTTAATATTCCGAATGATAATGGCGTGTATGCTTTTGTTGCAGGTAATATTTCGTAGCCATTAGTAAATGAAGTTATTTTGAATCCCTTTGTTAAATTACTTGGATCAGGAGATATAATGGGTGCTGATGCGTCATTGATGTGTGTTGCAAGACAGGGATTTCTTGGACTTCCTTCATTTTCTTTTAAGTAAGTACAAGTTGTTCCTAATGATTTACATCTATATTCTGAACACGTATCATATCCTAGTGTTGTATAAATTTCTGGATCTCTGCATAATTCACAATCTTGTCCGCCTGTTGGAGGCTGCCATGCATTACAAGTGTTTGTTATTTCAAGTTCATCTGTATCTGAGAGAAAAGATAGAGTAATGAGCACTGCAGCTATTACTGCTCCGATAATACAACCTATTCCAGGTGGAGTAGCACAAAAATCAGGGGCTATAGTTGCAGCAAGCCCAACTATTGCTTCTCCAGCTGCTGCACCCGCACTAAAACTTAAGGTAACTAATGCAACAAGGGGTGCAACAATTCCAAACCCTATAACATCCCCAAGTACTGCTCCTATTACAGTACCAAGAGTAAATGAAGTGACAGCGAGGTTAATTGCTCCAACAGCTACGACAGCGAATCCTGCATATTTAAGATTGTCAAGAACACTGTTGTCTATAGTGATCGTGCCGAGAGAAAGAGGAGTTGCTTTACTGTAAGATCCCTTTCCACCTAATGCTTTATCCCAGTCAATACTAATAAAGTCATAATTGTAGCCATGGATGTTTCCGGAACAATCACCGTCGCTTGTTGAACAATCATATGCTTCAGTGCTTAATTTTCCTGCAACGTTATAATCAACACCACAGTCTCCATAAGTATTACATGATGCCTGTGCAGGAATAATAAAGTTTTCAGGTTTCAAACACTGTTCGTTTCCAACAACTTCCCAGGAAAATCCTGTGGTTACATCGTTACTAAAATATACTGTACAGCTCTGTGTTGCAGGTTCACATACCTTTTGTAAATCATCTGATGGTTCTTGAGTCCCGTCTTTATCTTCTGTCCAGAATACTCCTCCTGGAGGAACTAAAGGTAGACAAACTCCTTCAGAGGCTGTTGCTTTAGTGTCCACACATGTTGTTTCATTTCCATCAGCATCTTTGCAGACCTTTGGCAATCCATTAGTTGTGGCATCTATAGCTTTTTGATCAAGGGTTTGCCAAAAGCAAGATTTTGTCTGGCTTTGACAACAATGTTGATCTTCGGAGAGTGCTGCTTCTCGTTGTTGTGGATCAGTAATTCCTTTTGCACTATTACATGTTGTTGTACAATCTTCCCAATTATTTTGTGCGCATCTTGCTTGATTATATTCTGTTCCATCCGGAAATGCTATTTGTCCCTCAATACAATATTCTTCTCTATAATCTCTACATGGTTCTATGATTTCTTTTCCGTTTACGCATAGGTGTCGATAATGTCTGCTTCCTACGAGATCTCTTCCTAATCCTACTGCTCCATCATATTCGCACCAACTCTCTCCGTTCTTTCTTGCTACTCCGTCTCCATCTCGTACATCATCTCCCCATAATGTTTTTCGATCAAGGGTGTCGGTGCAATCAACGCTAATACATGATGCGCTTTCTCCATCTTGACTACATAGTGTTCCTTTTGCATAATCGCAATCTTGTGCTATTTCTTCTTTATTTCCGCAACTATCAAACCAGTATACATCTTCATTGATACATTGTTTTGAGGCATGTTCTTTACATCCGCATAATGCAACATTGCTACACTGTGTTGTTTGAAAATTTCCTTCTGCGCATGCGTCTTTTGTAGTATACGTGCATAGTCCTGTGCTATCAACACAGCATCCTTCTTGTGAGTTTAATTCTTGTTGTGAACAGCTTAATTCATCTATAACTTCTGGTAAGAATATTGCTTGGTCTCTTGGAATATTGCTTTGTTCTGTTAGTTCTGAACATTGTAGTGCTGTTGTTAGTACAAAATTATTTCCTATTTGGCAGCATCCTTGTGAGCATGATGATACTGCTGAGCATTGTTGATTGAAAAATGTTCCACCTTGTGATTGGCATGTTTCTGATGATACGGTGCTTCCGCATTGTCCGTTAACAACGCAACATCCCGTGTTGCATGCGCTTGCATCTTCACATTGTGTTCCTTCTTGAAAATTTCCCGCACAATTATTTTGTGTGGTGTAAACGCAAGTATCTCCTCTATTTGTTGTTTCACAACATCCTGAGGGGTTGCTTGTTGGTTCTGCTGCGAGAACAAAGCCGGACATAATACTAAGAGATAATATTAAAAATATTTGGAAGAGTGCTTTTGCTTTTCGCAAGATGGGTTCACCTACTTTTTATAAAATC
>CAYVWZ010000020.1:0-4096 GCA_964455655.1 Candidatus Woesearchaeota archaeon | reverse complement strand
TAGGGTAGTGGGTGTTTTTCAAAGAATTTCCACATTTCGTCGTTTGCGTTGATGTCTTGTGTTACATTTCCTATGGGTATTCCTGGAATGCTATAGCCTTCTCCTCCAGGCCATGTATGTCCTGCTCCTTCTATTGAACAAAACTCTACTTCTGCATTATCCTCGCAGGAGTAAGTAGTGCATGTTACGTCTCCGTGTTGGTAGGTAATAGTTCCTGTGTCATTGCAGTTGTTTTTTTCTTTCCAGAAGTGTACGGAATTCTCTGCTGAGGGGAATATTCTTCCTCCTCCTGCAAATCCTTTCTCGCATTCTGATAATCCTCCGTTGTACGGGGCGCATTTGTCATCAGTTCCGTGGAAGTAAATAATAGGCATTGATCTTACAGGCGTGCAATCTTCTGGATATCCCCAGTATGGCGCTCCTACTGGCGCAACAGCAGCGATAGTAGTGCTAAGGTCGCATCCGATTTTGTGGGTCATTGATGCTCCATTTGAAAATCCTGTTACATAAATTCTCTTTTGGTCAATACGAAAATCCATTTCTAGTTTTTTAATAATATCAAGAACAAATTGTGTATCATTTGCTGCAAGTACTGTTGGTGCGGTATTGAATGGTCCGTTTGGTCCTGTTCCTGCATTCCAGAATCGTTGTATTTTCTTGTCTGGATTTCCATCAGCTCTTGTTCCTTCTGGATAGACTGCAATGAATCCGTGTGTGTCAGAAGCTTCTCCCATGTTGATTATTTTTGCTTGTCCTTCTGCGCTTCCTCCTCCACCGTGGAGCATGATAACAACGGGTGTTGGAGTATTCTTATCATATTCTTTTGGAGTATGAACATAGTAATTTCTTTCAATACCATTAGAAGTTATAGTATATTTTTCTCCAGCAAGCCCAAATCCTGTTTTGTTTTGGAAGAGTTTAATTCCTAAGAAGATAACAAGAAGAACTAATGCAAGAGCAAGGAGTATTCCTATAAGATTCTTTGATTGCATGAGTTCATAAAGAGAGTCTGCTAAATAAAATTAACTGTCTACTACTCTTGGTGCTAAAATAAAGCTCATGCTTAATTTGTCAAGAACTTTGTAATCAACACGTAATGGATATTCTTCTCCAAATTGTATGACTACATTTTCAGAGAGACGTGATCCTTTTACGATTTTCTTTAAGTATTCTAAAGAATATTTTGATAGTGAGTCTGCTGTTGCATTAATGCTTGTTTCGTCATCAGTGCTTACTTCTACGTGTGCTGCATTGAGTTTGCTTTCAGCTGCGATTAAGAATTTTCCTTCCTTTGTGCTAAAGGTTACGGATTCTGCTACTACTCCCATGTCATCTATTGCTTCATAGAATACGGTTGCTGGCATTTCTACTTTTGTTCCGTATTTTAAGTCTAAGCTCTTATGGTCTCTTTGGTCCATATCTAATAATGCTAATTTGAATGTTCTTGAACTCTCTCCTTTTAGTTTTACGATGAGTTGGTGTTTTTTATTATCAAGTTCTAATTGCATGGTATCGCTTGGTTTTGCTCTTCGTAATATTTGATTTAGTCCGTCTAATGATAAGGAAATGCTCTGTTCTTCTGGGACATCGTATTCTACGAATGCTGAGCTTAAGAATTTGAAGTTGGTCATTGCGACATTCGCAGGATCCATTGCACTGAGTTCAATTGCATTTTTTCCAATTTTGAATGTTACGTCGTTAACGAGTTCGGAAATGATTCCTATACTGTCTTTGAGAAGTCTGGGTTCTGCGAGTACGAGCTTCATGGTGTGGTGCATTAAGATTTTAGTTTATATGAATTTTGGTGATGGATTATTGGTATCCATCTTTTTTATTGGTCTTGAGAATGGGTTCTCCTTTTTGAATGGATTATAATTTGATTCTTCTTTTCTCAGGATTATTGGGCGTTCCATGTTCATTTCGCTTCTCTTTTCTGGATTGCTGCTGAATATGTCTTGTTTTATGGGTTGATCTTGATCTGCTGGTTTTCTGAAGAGTAAGTAGATATAATATAATGATCCAGCTAAGGAAAGGACTTGGTAGAGTAAGAGTGGTATCTTAAGACTAATGAGCATGGTTGTAAGGCTTAATCCTACCATAATGGGGAGTATTCCTAAGATAATGAGTAATCCACTAATTGTTCCAATAAGTGAATAGTGTTTTTTGATGAGTGTAAATAATCCTATTCCTAAAATAATTCCATTGATTAAGATAAAGAATGAGAGTAAGAGTTTGTATTGTGGTTCGAGTCCTGTTTTGAAGAATGTTAAGAGTGTTAAAATGATGAATGCAGCGATTATTCCTAGACTGATGCGTTTAAACTTGAGAAGAAGTTGTTTTGATGGATCTTTGCGTTCTGGATAATGCATTAGTAAATCACTTTTTCGTCCTTGTTTTTATATCTTGCGGCTTATTTCTTCGTACAAATCCTATGTGATAAACAAATACTCCTAATATTCCTAGTAATGCCCATAGTGCGTGTGCTTTGCTGAGATTTCTTTGTTGTGCATCTCTGTATAAGAAGATGATAGTGAGTGCTAGTAAGGTTAATGCAAGAAGACTATAAATAATAAACACCACAAGGATTGTTGGGTTCGTAAGATCCATTTCTCCAGGTGTAGTGTTGTTCGTGAGAGTTGCTCCTAGAATAAATATTCGATAAATAACACCAAGTACTGCTGAGATTCCTGTGGTGATGTATGCCTTGATGACATTATCCATTAAGAATTCTGAAATGTTTCTTCTTTTTATGTGTTGCGTAATTTTTCTTTTACTTTTCTGTGTGCTATTTTGTCAATAAGTGAGAGGTCTTGTATGAGGTCTGCTTGTAATTGCACTCCTGCATCGTGTGGAATAACGGTTCCAAACACTCGTACGTAGTCTCCTGGTGGAATGATTTGTCCCATGACAAGTACGTGAATACTTCCTGTTCCATCATCTAAAACAAAGTGTGTATCATTTTTGGTAATGATAGTTCCAGAGATTGCTACTTTTGTAAGAGTTGGTTTAAGTTCTTTGATGAAGAGTTCTTCGTATGCTTCCATGAGAATTATTCGTAAGCGCGCCAGCGATGGTGGCATTTTGTACATTCAAAGAATCTTGTTTCTGCTTCGTCTGCTGCTCTTGTTTGCATGGTCCAATAGTACGAGTTTGGATTTTCGCATTTTGGGCATTTTTCTTTAATGATGGGGTGAGCGTCTATTTTTTTGTCAACAACTTGAACGGTGTCTAAGGTGTCTTTTTTGACTTTTTCTTTAACAACAACGTTTTGTTTCTTGTTATTCATTGTTCCGCAGGATGCGCATTTGAGTGCTCTTCCTACATCATCTGGTTTTGGTACGAGAATTGTTCCACATTTAGTACAAAATTGCATTGTCTTTTTTCCCTTGGTTTGGGCTTATCGGCCTATGTTTAAAAGGTTTACTGCAAGGATTTTGACGTATCCGAGGAGTGGTATTTTCATGATTGCTTTTCCTAGAACGTGGTCTTGAGGGGTGTTTCGTTCTGAATAGTCACTATCTATATTGTGATCCCCTTTGGTTTGGAATGTTCTTGTTCCGTTTTCTTCGTTGATGTGTACAACTCTATGGATGACGGGTTCGCAAAGTCCTCTTGTTCTGCAGAGTTCTTCATTTCTGAATACTATTACGTCTCCGATTTCAATTTTTTCTGGTTTGACTCCTCTGAGTACAATGATGGATCCAGTATTAAATCCATTTTTGAGTGGGAATTCTTTGAATGTTTCTTTTGTTATTTCTCTATCTTCATACCATGATCCGCATAAGCTCCAGTATTCTTCAAAGTCTAATGATTTTTTTTCATCGATAATGCTTCCGCATGCTTGGTATCCATTTCCTACGGGTGTTGTCTTGTGTTCCATGCTTCCGCTGACTACTGCGACAACGGGGTAATCTGTTGAGAGCGCTAGTCCTAGCCCTGGATAAATAATGAATTTAACAAGAATAAATGCGAGTATTGCTGAGACGACCCAACTTGCTATTGAATCATCGTGCCATACAAAATGCCAGAATTTTTTTAAGTATTCTTTCAAGCTCATGATGGTTTTATGAAAGAGGGGATTTTAAAACCTACCGAT
>CAYVWZ010000019.1:9832-15987 GCA_964455655.1 Candidatus Woesearchaeota archaeon | reverse complement strand
TGCGAGATCTCTATCGTGGTATTGAGTATCCTATTAACAAATTGTATCATGCTTCGTGTGAGGATAATCCTATTCAGCATCGTTGGATGCCTCGTTTTGGTTTTAGGAAAGAAAATATTCATTATCTTCCACCTCCTGTTCCTGATAATCTTACGAGAAAAGTTTCTCAGTCTTCTATTAAAAAGTTCAATCTTGAAAAGAAGTTTGTTATTTCGTATTTAGGAAGAGTTCAGGAGTATAAAGGTCTTGAGCAAGTAATAAGGGTTCTTCCTCGTCTAAAAAAGGTGAATAAGAGGATTATGTTTGTAATGATGGGTAGTATTATTGATCATGAGGATACGCGTCTGGTGAAGATTGCAAAAGAGTTAGGTGTTGATGATGCAATATTATTTACTGGTAAAGTTACTGATGACGAAAAATTAGCAGTTCTTGATCGTTCTGAAATTTTTGTTTTTCCTAGTGAATGGGAAGCGTTTGGTATTGTTATGGTTGAAGCAATGGCTCGTGGTTGTGCTATTGTATCTACAAAGACAGAGGGTGGTTTATTCTTAATTCATGATGAGGTTGAAGGGTTCTTATTTAATTATCAGGACACTTTGCAATTAGGAGATGTAGTAACGCGCTTAATGAAAGAAAAGAATTTGCGTGAGAGAATGAAGAAAAATAATCGTTCTCGCGTTAAGGAATTTTTAGCTTCGAAGGTTGTTGAGAATTATGAGCAATTATACACGAAGTTGCTTATGAAGAGATAGCTTGTTCTAATTTTTTGAGAATGTTTGTCCAGGAGTATTGTTGTGCTGTTTTTTGTGCTTCTTCTTTGATAGTTTTTGGTGCTTTCAATCCCTTATGTATTTTCTGAGCTAGTTCTTCAGCATTACCTACGGAGAATAAGTATCCGTTTTTTCCGTCAATGATTAATTCTGCATTACCTGGATTGTTGCTTGCAATAACGACTTTCTTTCTTGCCATTGCTTCAATAAGTACTTGTGGCATTCCTTCGCTCTTTGAGGGTAATACGATAAGTTCAGCAGAGTCTAATTTAGGTATTGCTTCTTCTGGGGTGTAGAAGGTGTTTGTAATATGAACTCTTTCTTCTAATGCAAGTTTTTTTATTTGTTCAAGGAGTTGTTGTAAGTATTCTTCTTCTGCAGGGCCGTAAATTTCTAGTGTTAAGCTCTTGTCTTCTAATGTTGAGAATGCTTCAATGAGTGTTTCAATTGATTTTATGGGGCTGATTCTTCCTAGGTAGAAGAGTTTATGTTCTTCTTTTGTTTTTGGAAGTGTGATAAGATATAGTTCGTTTATTCCGTTAGGAATGTGTACAATGTTTTCTTTGGGAAGTCCTAATTTTTCTAGGTAGGGTATTTCCCATTGTGTTATTGCGAAGACTTTTGTGAATTGTTTTAGTTTTTTGGGTCCTACAAAAGTATCATAGAGTGAGACGAATGTGCGTTGTAAGAATGTTCTGCTATCATTTCTATTGAATGGTGCGTGTGTTACAAGATACACTTTTGCTCCAAGTTTCTTCCCTATTGCTAATGCTTTTGTGGTATGAGGATGTCTATAACTGTGTGCAATAATAATGTCTGGTTTGTATGCGAGTGCTTCTTTGGTAAAGTCCCACTCCATGAAACTCTCTCCGCCTATTTTTTTTGCAGGGAATCGTGTAATTTTTATTTTTCCAAGTGTTTGTTCTGTTGGTGCTATTTCGTCGTTGCCTTTTGTGTGGTTAGAACTGAATACTCTTACTTCATGTTTTTTTGCGAGTAGTGTTGCTTCTATTTTTACTCTTCCCCAGACTCCGCATCCTCCTGCGCTATAGTTGGTTAGTTCTAAGATTTTCATACATTCTCCAATCGTATTGAGGTTTTGTTGTGTTTCTTAAGGAATTCTATGGTGTAGTCTAGTTTTTTCATGAATCGTTTATGAGAAAAGAGTCTGTCTGTTCTGCTCTCGGGTAATTCTATGAAGTCCCAGGAGTGTGCATAGAATACGAGTACTGGTGTTTTTTTCATAAATTTAAGGTATATCCATAAGAGTGGTTTTGGCCATGTTCTCAAGACTAATGATACAAAGGGTATGACAAAGGAGCTTGTAGGTATTTCTTTAAGTTTAGGTCTGACCATGTAGGGATAGTTCTTTGTTTGATCTTTCTTCCATTCATGATAGTGTTCTGGGAAGAAGATTAATTGTAAGAAGTTAAGAGGTGTTCTTGATGAATCATATTTGAATTCGTATTCTTCGAGTAAGTTTAATGTTTCGTCATCGATGGAGTGTTGTGGTGCTCTAAAGCCTCGTGGTTTTTTTCCTAAATATTTTCTGAAAATAAGTAATGCTTTTGTTAGATGAGTGTGTTTTTCTTGGGTGTTTAGTTCTTCGTAGCGTACATGGCGATATCCATGGAGTGCTATTTCGTGTCCTTCTTCTTGTAATTTTTTAAAGATTTCTGGATGTTGTTCTATACAGTCGCATGTTACAAAGAATGTTCCTTTTACTTTATGCCTATTGAGTATTTCTACTGCTTTTGGTATTCCCTCTGTTATTCCTTTATAGCCTTCACTATGAAGGTCTGGTTCTACATCGAAGGTTATGCTAAAATTCATGGCTATTGAGCTACTATGAAGGGTTAAAAGCTTTATTGTGGATAGATTTTTAAGGCTCCTCTCATGATAGAGAGTATGAAATCCGTTAAGGTTATTCTTGATCAGAAGCGTTGTACAGGTGCTGGTTCTTGTATCTTAAAAGATTCTTCAGTGTTCAAGCTTGTTGGTAAGAAGGCATTTCTTGTTGATGGTAAGAAAGTTTCTCATGAAATGATTCTTGATGTTGATGAAAAGAATCGTAAGAAGGTTATTGCTGCTGCTCTTGCATGCCCTTCAAATGCTATTCGTGTTGTTGATAAGAAAACAAAGAAAGAGTTAGTGCGAACAAGAGTAGAGTCTCAAAAGGCTAAAGTTCTGAAAGCTTCTTATGATGAAAAGAAAGAGTGGCGTATGGATCCTAAGGGTTATTTCTTAATTCGCATTGATAAGGGAATTATTGAAGTGGGTCATTGTAATGAAAAGAATAGTGTTGATATTATTATTACAGGAACGAGCGAGACAGAAATAATGAATACTATCCTTCGTGAAAAACTAGTAAGTTCTTTACAACATGCAGCATATTTAGGTAAAGAGTTATACAAGGCTAAGATTGCATTGAGAGAAAAGAAGAAATATGTTCAAGATGATACGGTGTACAAAGAAAAATTTGATTAATGAAATAAATATTTGAGAAGAGATATTGTTATAAAAGAATAGAGAATAAGTGAGGATATGAAAAGACCTAATATTGCGGATGAACTTTCTGATTTAACATTAGACCATGGTCAACCCAGGATCATTCCTATAACCTTGGGAGATATTTGGCAAGATGGCGCTGATATAAGATTATTAAGAGCTGAGTGCACACATTACGGAAATGGTAAAGGGCATGAATTGATTGCGCAAGTTGCAAAAGCATTAGCCGCGAATGTTAGGCAAGAATATGGGAGATTTATGCATGCTCATAGGCTCTATGATGAGGGTCTTAACCCTGATGGCGCTGAAGCAATAAATCTTACGTTAGCTACAGTATTGTTTGGATTAGGAGTTCCAAATGTTGAGTATGTAGCATGTCATGAGATCGATACGGTGTTTACAGGTACTGGTAGTTTAATACCGGTTACTCCTAGAGATGAATCTCAATCGTTCAGACCATATGGATTTACCAGTGTTAATGGGAGAATAATAAGTGGAAATGACATGCAAAGTAATGGTATGCCTACATTAACCCCTAGCTGTTATGCGTTATTCAGAGATGGTGAAGTTTTAACACATCCTGTAGCAAGAGACCGAAGTGGGATTTATTTAGAAAATAAGAATAGCAGTGCACCACTAACGACTCCTGCTTCCTCTGCTTTAATTCTTAAGAGAGAAGTTAGTGAGCCAGGTAGTAAGGAAGCGTTTTTTACTCCTCATGTAAGATTAAAGTTTTCTTAAGAATTTAATTTCTCAAATGCTTTTTTTGCATCTTCAATGGTAATACTATTTTGTAATGCTTCTATAGTTTTTGTATCGTACGTGCTTTGGTCTTCATAGAAGTATTGTAATAGGAGTGGGCTTGTTACTGTTGTTAATATTCCATATCCTTCTACTTCCCATGGTGGTGTGCAGAAGAAGAGTGCTAAGGTAGGTTTTTTTAGTGCAAGCGCAATGTGTAGTGTTAACGTGTCTCCTGTAATCACAAAATCACATGCATTGATTCTTGTCATGTATTCTCGTAAAGTGTTTTGTGGGTTATTCTTGAGTATTGGCCATTTGTAATCATGGAGTTTTAGTGCCATTTTGTCTTGTGCGTCTTCTGGTTCTTCTGGTCCTGCGAGTAATACGATAGGAGTGTTGAGTGTTCTGATAAATTCTATGATGTTTTTCCTTCCCCAGCTCTTTCCAGGCCATCTTGCTCCTGATCCTATGTTTATTCCAACAAGTTTTTGTTCAGGTGCGATTGCGTAGTGTTTTCTAAATTCAATGCTTGCTTGTTGTTCTTCCGGTGTTAAGTTTAAAATGTAGTGTTGTGAGGTGTAAGGTAGTTCTGCTACTTCGTGCATCATTTCTTGATAGGTTTTTTTGTTGTTCTTGTTGAGTGTGTCTGAGTTTGCTCTATCCAGGTAGTATTGTGCTCCTTGATTGTATGCTGCGGGGTGTCCGTCTTCTGCGAGATAATATCCATATTTTTTATCAGCAGTTATTTTTGTAACAATGGATATTGCGGGTAAATCAATTTCAAAATTGTAAACAACTTCAAATTTTTCTAGTTCTAATCGAGAGAGAGTATCATAGGATAAGGTTAAGATTCTGTCAACAAAGGGTGTGTTGTATAATAGTTCATGATTAGGTGTTTTTGTTAACCAAGTAATATGGCTTTGTGGATATTGTTTTCGTATGCTAGAGAGAAGTGGTGTTGTTCGTAGGACGTCTCCTGCTGCTCCTAATTTGATGATAAGAATACGGGTGCCTTTAGGATCGTAATATTCGCATTCTGCGCAGCTCGTATATCCTTCTGCTCTAAGTACTTCGCAGGGCTGTGTTCCCTTATATTCTCTGCAGTCTCTATTCCAGCGTATTTCCATGCTTTTTGAGTAGAAGATATCTTTTTTAAGGTTATGGAGTTTTGAGAAAATATGAAAGCTTATATTGCTGGCCCTTTATTTTGTACGTTTGAGCGTGATTTCTTAGAGAAGATTACATCTCTCTGTGAGGCTCATGGTTTTGAAACATTCCTTCCTCATCGTGATGCAGAACTTATCGAAGGAGAGAATCATTCTCGTGAAAATCTCGAAGAAGTGTTTCATGCTGATAAAAAGGGTATTGATGATGCTGATATAATAATTGCTGTTCTTTCTGGACCAGATATTGATGCGGGTACTGCTTGGGAGATTGGATATGCTTATGCTCATGAAAAGAAAATTATTGGTGTTGTTGATGATCTTCGATTAAAACAGAGTATGTCTTTGATGGTTGCTCATACTGCATTATTAGTGTTTTCTCTTGAAGAGTTAGATGCTGAGTTGAGGAAGATGAAATGAGAGAGTATGTGACTGTTGAAGGTGTTGAGGGTGTTGGGAAGAGTTATTATTTGGAAAAATTAAGAGATGATCCTCAATTCTTTGTTATTCTTGATGATGATGTTGATGCTGAGGCGTTAGAAGTTCTTGAGTCTCTTCGTACAAAAGATATATTTTTTAGAAGTAAAGATCCTATGAAAGAGTTTGATGGTTTTTCTAAAGTTGATTTGATCATAATTCGTGATAAAGTCAAGCCTATGATTAAGAAAGGTAAAATAATAATTCAAGATCGTGGTGCTGATACAACGTGTTTGTATGCTGCTCTACAATTAGCAGATCAGGGCAAAGGCGAATTGATTGCATTATTCAAGAGATTATTTGAGAAGCGTAAGGCTCTAGGATTAGTTTCTGAGAGGGTTATTCTCTTGGTAGATAATGTTGAGAAGTGTATTGAGCGTGCTGAAAGAAGAAATAACAAGAAATATACTAATGAGCAGAAAGAGTTTGTAAGAAAGGTTGATGAGGGTTTTAGAAGATTAGCAAAAGAATTTCCTCAAAGGTATATAGTGAT
>CAYVWZ010000019.1:0-9732 GCA_964455655.1 Candidatus Woesearchaeota archaeon | reverse complement strand
CATGTTAGTCTAATGGTCTTGTTGTTTCTGTTATTTCTTCTCTCCATCCATCTTTGTATTTTTGTTTTTTTATTTTAGTTTCATAATAGGCTATAACCCATGCGTGTAGTCTTGCAAACATTGCGGTGAGTGTCCAGAATGATTCTTTTGGGTTTCTTGGATAGCTAAAGAAGAGTCTTATTCCTCGTTTTGCTTCTCCAAAGAAGGTGTTTTTTCTTGGTGCTTTGATGTTTACTCGTTGTAGTGCAATATGTCCTTTGATATTTCTCTTCTTTTGTAAGATCCAGTCTTTGTAATGTTGTGGGTTGAGGACGTGTACTTTTGCGTCTTCTGCATAGCCTATTTTGTATCCTTTTTGCCAGAATAGTAAGGGTAAGACGTTATCTTCTGATGCTTCTGATTCAAAGCTGTTGAACACTCCATTTCTCATGGCGAATAAGTATCCTGTTACTTCAAAGAATTGTTTTTCTTGTGCGAGTTTTATTCGTGTATAGTTCATTTCATCAAATAATAGGTGTGACCAATATCCGAGCATGGTGTTTCTTGGATTATCACTAACAGGATGTCCGCATGCGATTCCGATTTCTGAGTCTTCAAAGACGCTTGTGAGGTTCTTGATTGCTTTATCGTCTAAGTAGACATCTCCATCCGTGAAGATAATAATGTCGTTCAAGTTTTTGCTGGAATATTTTTTAAGAAGTTTGTTGAGGGTGTTACTTTTTCCTTTGCCTTCATCTTGATAGTATTCTATATGTTTATTTCCAGGGAATGCTGCTTCTATTTCCCAAATGTTGTCTTCGAATGGTTCTGCGACAATGATTTTGTATTCTTGTGGTATGTCTTGTTCTAGAATTGCTTGTAGTGCTTTGATGGTTGATTTTGGTTCGTCGTAGCTAGTTATGATGATATGAATCATTTGTTTCCTCTTGCGTTATTGGACCTCTATTTCTTGGTCTGCGAGAGTGATAAGTATTTTTTCTTCTTTTGTTTCTACGTTAATTGCTTCTATTCTGCATTTAGATCTTCCGTGCTTTCCTATGTTTGAAACTTTAATGTCTTTAACGGTGAATGTTCCTTCTTCTGTCTTGATTATTTGTCCAGGTTTCAAGTCTTTTGCTAAGGTGGTCATGAGGTAGTAAACAAAGCGTAGGTTTATAAGAATTATGTGATTACGTGCAATGAATGGACGGAGTTATTGTTTTATGCTCTGGTGGACTGGATAGTGTTACTGCTGCATTTCTTGCAAAGCGAGAGCTTTCTCCTGAAAAAATGATTTTAATGTTTTGTGATTATGGTCAACGTGCATTAATGGAAGAGTGGGTTGCTGTTGATTATGCTGCTCAAGCATTGAGTGCTGATTTGCTTCGTCTTGATTTGAGATGGTTAGGGAATATTAGTACTTCGTTGATTAATGCTTCAGGTAATGTTCCTCGTAAAGAGATTAAAGATCTTGAGGATGTGAAAATGGAGCAAGATGATGTGAATACGTGGTGGGTTCCTTGTCGTAATGGTATGTTTGTTATGGCTGCTCTAGCTCATGCTGAATCATTGTTTATTGCTACAGGTAAAAAGTATAGTATTGTTATGGGTATTAAGAAAGAAGGACAAGTTTCGTTTAAAGATTCTCGTCCTGAATTTATTGTTGCTATGAATGAAGCTGCGAAGCATTGTACGAGTGATGATTTTGAAGTGTTAGCTCCTTTAATGGAGTTAGATAAGGATGAGATTGTTCGTTTGGCTATGGAATTGAGTGTTCCTTTAGAATTAACCTATTCTTGTTATGTGGGTAAGGATTTTAGAGACGGTGCTCCTGTTCATTGTGGTGTGTGCTCTGCTTGTCGTCAGAGGCAAGCTGCATTTTATTGGGCTGGTGTAGAAGATCCTACAATTTATGATATTCCTCTTTCTAAGGATTCTTTTGATTAAGGTTTCTTTGCTATAAGGAGGTAATTATCTCCGAATGAAACGTAGGGATGTTTTAGTTTGTATAATAAATAATTGATTCCTACAAAGAATTTTCTTACATAAGGAAAGTCAAACAAGTCTATTCCTTTTGCTTGTTCTATAATGAATCCTTGTTTTGTAACGAGTTTGTTCCATTGTTCAGGTGGTAATAAAGAAACATGAGTTTTATCTCCGTATGCAAACCAGTTCTTTCCCTTCTTCTTATGACTATAAGATGCTGTATTTGGTGTGCTAATAATTACTCTTCCTCCTGGTTGTAGTACGCGATAAATTTCTTTTAGTGAGTCTTCTGGTGTTGGTATGTGTTCAAGTACGTCGAATGCGAGAACTAGTTTGAAAGTTTCTGCAGAGTAAGGTAGTTTAGTTCCTGTTACAGCTTTAAATTCTGCGTGAGTGTTTAATTTTTTTGCAGTTTCTAATGCGTGTTCTGATATTTCAACACCATATAAGTGTAAGTAATCTTTCAGATACATGAATAAGTATCCGTATGCGCATCCTACTTCCAGGATAGAGTCGTCTACGGAGTAATGTTTACGTACATATGATTCCCAGTATTTCCATCTGAATGGTTGGTTTCCATATTCTTCAAAATAGTTTTCTTCGTAGAGGTTCATTGGTATCGTGGTATGTATTTCTTTATTTTTGTGATAATAATATTGAGTACTTCTCTATCCTCTTGATCAAATTGATGAGTAAGAATGATTCCTAGGGTTACTAATATTCCTAGGAGTATAATGCTTAATGCAAGGATGATAATGAAATGTAATGAGAGGGCTTTTTCCAGAAGTGTTGTTGCGATCCATGTAAGAATGGTGCTTATGATAACAATGAGTGCGATAACAACAGTGTTTTTATCAAATGCGTGGAGTTTTGTTGAGCGATAGGTTGCAAAGTAATAGACAATACTAATTCCTATGTAAATTAATGCACTTGCTATTGCTGCTCCATTAATTCCATATGTTGGAATGAGGGCATAGCAGAGAATGGTATTAATAATAGCTCCAATAATAACTGCTAGTGATACGGTTAATGATTTATCATAGCTGAGGAGTATGTCTCGTGAAGTGAAGCTTAATCCGTAGAAGAAGAATCCTATGACTAAAATAATTAATGATGGGACTGCTGCTAGGTATGCTGTGGTAAAGAATAATGTTATGATTTCTGATGCATATGCAATCATCCATAGTGCAATAAGGAGTGTGGTAAATAATATCCATTTTGTTGTTCTCATGTATAAATTCTTAAAATCTTCTGCGCTATTTTTTACGGTAATGACTGCTGGTATGTAGATGGTTGTGAGTGCTGTGGGTATAATTAATAAGAGTCTACTTGCGGGCACTGCAACATTATAGATTCCTACTTCTGCTGGTGTTCTCAAATATCCTATGAGTAAAGAGTCTACCCATCCTAGTAAGAATAGTGCGAGTACATTGAATACTAAGGGTAGTGAATAAATCATTAATTTTTGATTTTCATAAACTGCGGGATGAACGCTGCTTGTAAGGTAGGGTAGTTTCTTTACAAGTATTGCAGTGAAGAATACATAGCTAATAATGATTGATATTAAGTATGCGAATGCTGCTCCAATAATTCCATATCCCATTTGTATAAGGATTATTGCTGCTACGATTCGTAATGCGTTCTCGAAGAGTACTCTCCAATAAACATCGTATTTTACAACTTGGTGTGCGTTGAAGATTGCGATGATTAATGCTCGTAAGCTTTCAAAGGGTAATGTTATTGCGAAGATTTTGATTAAGGGTGCTAATTCTGGTGTTTTGAATATTGCTATGGCGATCCATTGTGATTGTATAAATGCAAGTATTGCTAAGAGTACGCTAATAATAAAGACGAGTCCTGTTGAGAAATAAATGCTTCCTTTGATTTTTTTTGTATCGTCAGTTACGAGGTATGTTGAGATGAATTTCATTAATCCCGTTTCTAATCCTAATAATGCTATGACGTTTAAAATTCCGAATAATGCTATTGCTATGGATAATTCTCCGTATGCTTGTTCTCCTAGTCGTGATACAACAACTCTATAGAGGAATGATAAGAGTTTTCCGAGAAGTGCTCCAATAATAATAAGAGTAGCCCCTTTTGCAACAGTAGTAATGGTTTTTTCTGAGTCCATTCTGGCGTTTTCCCGGGTGTTAGGAGTTTATAATTCCTTGTGTTAGTGAAGGAAGTTTTTTAAACCAAGTCCTGTCGAAAATGCTATGGCTGAGGTGAAAGAGTTCTTAGCAAAGTACAAAGTGCCTATTATCTTAGGGATTATTCTCTTAGTGGGTTTAGGCTTACGATTGCATTTTGGTGCTTTGAAAGAAATACCTGTATGGTATGATGAAGGGAGTTATCTTACCTATGCGAAGGAGTTAGGATTAAACTTAGATATTGATTCTGGGTGGAACCCTCGTCGTCCGTTCTTACTTCCCTTGTTGTGGGGTGGACTGTACTTCTTTGGTGCTAATGAGATTGTTATTCGTTTAACGATTTTGATTGCTTCTATGTTTGGTTTGTTCTTAACGTATAAGTTAGGAAAGGAAATGTTTGATGAAAATACAGGATTGCTAGCTGCTGCGTTGTCTTCGTTTTATTGGTTAGATTTGTTTTTTACAGGAAGAATGCTTACTGATGTTCCTTCTACAGCATTAATGTTAGCAGGATATTATTTCTTCTGGAAGGGTTATGTGAATCATAAAGGTACAAAATATTTGTATTGGAGTTTTGTATTCTTAGGTTTGGCTGTATTTTCGAGAGCTGCAATGATTTTAGCATTTATTCCTCTCATAGTCTATATACTATTCCGTGAACGCCATAGAATATTCTTGAACAAGAGGCTATGGATTGGTTTGTTAATAGTTGTAGTTGTTCTCAGTCCGTTCATTATTTGGGTGTTTACTAATTTTGCTCATCCATTCCAAGCATTTACGGGTATTGGTGAGGGTAGGTTTACGGCGAAAGAGTTCAATCCCGTAAGCGATGTTATGCGTTTTGTTGTTCAATTCCCTCGATATTTACAATGGCCTTTGTTAGTCTTGTTCTTAGTAGGATTAGCATTATGGATTATGGACATCGTCCTTGGTTATGATCAATGGTTGAAAGATCCTGAAATACAAAAAAAGATTTTTATTATTGTCTGGATGCTTACGTTTGTTTTATTCTATGGTTTAGGAGCGTCTGTTGCGGAGGATCGTTATTTACTTCCTATCTTTGCAGGGGTATTCTTCATATGTTCAGTTGTCTTGTTCAAACTCTTAGATATAGTAAAGAATATTCAGAAGTGGGCTGTTATTCCTATTATTGTTATCGTGGTAGTATTAGCTGGGTTCTATCAGATTAGTTATGCTGATATGATTATTACGTATAAGCAAGATTCTTATGCGCAAGTAAAGGATGCGAGTTTATGGATTAAGGAGCATTCAGCAGTTGGTGAAACGGTTATTTCTCAATCAAAGCCTCAAGTGTCTTATTATGGTGAGCGTCTTTCAGAGCCTTTTGCTGAGAATGTGTCTGCTTTTGAGGATGAATTAAAAACTTTGAATCCTAAGTTTGTTATGATTTCTGTGTTTGAGCCTCATCCTGATTATGCGCTTCCCTATTTGCAACAACATAATGATACCATGATTCCTGCTCAGGTTATTGCTACTCCTGATAATCAACCGTTAGTGGTTATTTTTGAATATCATCCTAAAGAGTAACATAATGCTTAAAAGTTTCTTCGTTAAGTAAGATGTATGGCAAAGCGTGTTGAAAATTATGCAAAACTAAGTCCCGCCCTATATGACTGTCATGGTCCTACGTGGTATCCTGATCCGGCTCATGACACGATAGTTGATTTTTTACAAAGATCGTGTATTCCTCGAGAGATTAATGATGGAAGAACTCGAGGTACTTTTGATTGGTATACTCCAGGTGGAGTTATTAATGTTAGTACAACATGGAGTGCTTGTCGGGAGAGCCTAAGGGGAAATATAGAACGGACAGTACACTTAGAGGTTATGCCTCCAGGTCTTGAACTCCCTCAAGAACTAAGCGATTATCTTACAAAAGAAAAATTTCATAAAAAATAGATGTTTCATGAGATTATTTCTTTATCCAAGCGTAGATCCAGTGTCCGCCTATTCCTGTCCAGTATACGGGCTTGTCTAGAATTCGTAAGATTTTTCCATATAAGGGAATAGTAGTTCCAGGGTTTATTTCTGTTATTTTGAGTTCTATAATTTTGAAGTGTTGTAATGTTTTTTTGAATTTCCATTTTGTAAATGATTTTTCATAGCCTATATTCCATAAGTGTGTTCCAAAGATTTTGTCTATTGCTTGTGTTAAGAGTTTAGATATGGTGAAGCTGCTTATTCTGCTTGGTACGCTAATCATGGCATAACCGCCTGGTTTTAACACTCTGTAGAGTTCTTGTACTGCTCTATCATGATCTCGTATGTGTTCTATTACTCCGTGTGAGAAGATTGCATCAAAGGTATTATCTTTGAAGGGTAATTGTTGTAAGTCTCCTTGCATGACTTTTTCTTCTTTTATTCCGTATTTTTTCAAGTATTTTTTTGCTAGGTGTACTCTTCCTTCTTGTAATTCTATTCCTATTACATCGTGTCCGATGTTGGTTAATGATACGATATAATTTCCTGTTCCGCATCCTGCTTCGAGTATTTTTTGGTTTTTAGGGAGTGTAAAGAACCATGATAGGGCTACTGAATTCTTATCGAGTTCTTGATTGTATTCCCATTCTGTATCTCCAAAGTCTGCTATACTTTTGTTTTTTATTTTAGAAAAGATGTTCATGGTTTGAGAATGTCTAGTGTTATAGTGTACACGTCTTTGAGTTCTGCTTCTTTTGGTAGTTTGATGTTTTTATTGGTTGTAATAAATGCGTCCATTTCATCTTTGATAGGTATAAACCCGTGCATTCCTTTAAGTTGGTGGTTTCCGTCGAAGTAGTTTGGTAGTATTTGTATTCCTGAGTTTGCAATAAAGAGGAGATCTCCGCATGTTTCTTTTGAGTAGGGGTATCCTAATTGTTTGGTAAAGTTTTTCTCGTCGTATAAAGTTCCATCTCTTATTTTGTTTAAACTCTGTGCTAATTTTGTTTTGTCTTTGACGTTCCAGAATCGTATCATCATGGGTTCGGGGAGCATGATAAAGTCTTGTTCGAAGTTGAATCCTTCTTTTTGTAAGTGTTCTAGTACATTGATGTTTTTTGTGATGTTTACTTGTGAATGATCTGAGCTCATAATGATGGTTACATCTGGATATTCTTTTTGTAATTGTGTGAGTTTCTCATGGAGCATAGTATCCCAGTATTGTAAATGTTTTCCTGCTTCTTGACTGAATGGTCCGTATTGATGCATTTTTGAGTCATAAGTCCATAGGTGTACGAAGACAAAGTCTTTTTTCTTGAATTGTTTGAATGCTTTATCGAGTATTTTTTCTTCATGTTTTGGGAATGGTCTCATTGATGTTTTTTTCTCTGTACTATTCAGTGGCCATTCGCTTGCATAATAACTGATTCCTCGTTCTCGTAATACATCGAACAACATTTTTCTTCCTGGCATGGGGTCTTTGTCAATGAAGCTCTTGCTTGCGGTGATACTAAACAAAGGCATTTTCTTGTAGGGTAGTTCATAGACTTTGACGAGTCTTGTTCTTCCTCTCATGTATGCTATAAATGCACTAAAATATCCTAATCCTCCTCTGAATGGTCCTTTCAAGGGTGTTTTATCTATTGCGTTGAATATTCCGCTGAAGGGTTTGATCCATTTGTAAGGTGAGTGTTCTGGATTGTAAACGAACCATATCCAATAGTTGTGGTTGTATGTTCCTGAGAAAATACTAAATTCAAATTGGTGGAGTGGAGGAGCGTGTAGTTTTGTAACACCGTTTTTTTTGGTGAATTCTTTCAAATGTGTGGTTTTATCTAAGAAGTTATATCCTAGTCCGTCTAAGTATAAGAATAAGGTTTTTGGCATAGAACTTTCTTTCTAGCCGTGTTTTTTAAAGGTTTGTGGTGTTAAGTTGCTTTCCACAAGGTTAGTGGTCTTCCTTTCAAATGGTTGTCTAACATAAGAAATTCTTCATAGAGTCCATCTACTAGATCATATTCTTGTAATTTTTCTAAAGGTACCCATGCGTATGCGGTATGCCCTTTCTCTAGAATTACTTCTCGTTGTGTAGTTTCAGCATACATGCTAATAATCATCGTTGGTATACCATCATCTCGTTCGTAGATAATACTCGTTAAATATTTTGGTTGTTCTATCGTAATTCCTGTTTCTTCTAACGTTTCTCGTATACCTACAAGTTCTGCAACATTATACCAATGATGTGCTGTGTCTTTTGGTCTGTTTTTGTAGTCTGTTGTTTCTAATTTTCCTCCTGGGACGCTCCATTGGTTGGGAAATGCCTTCTCGTGAGGCGCTCTTTTGAGGAGTAGGTAATTGTCTCCGTTCTTGATGATGACGGTTATAACAATATAGTGTGCTTTTGTTGGATCATACATTATTTAACACCTGGGAGGTATAACACAAGTCTTTAATATTTAAGAAGTTCCTCAAATTTTTTTGACGAAAATGAATGATATACGTAAATTATTTTTGGAGAAAAAATCGGTTTCATTTAGTGAAATAGAAGACTATCTTAATATCCGTTCAAATAAGGTTGCGTATTATGTTAAGAAATTAGTTGATGAAAATATTATTATTAAAAAAAATAATAAGTATTCTCTATCTGAAGCTGCAACGCATACGCTTCCGTCTATTTCTCGATATATGCCTACTCCTCTTCCTATTGTTCTTGTTTTTATCAAGAAGCAGAATAAGGTTTGCTTAGTGCAAAGAAAGAGTTATCCCTATAAGAATTATTGGGGTTTACCAGGCGGAAGATTACATCTTGAAGAGTCTTTAGAATCATGTGTTGAAAGAATTGGTAGAGAGGAATTAAACAGTTCATTAAAATTAAAGAAAGTTCATGGTATTTTACGAGAGAGTGTTGTTGAAAATAATAAAATTGTTCATAGTTTTATTTTGTTCTTAGTATCTGCTGAGGGCAGTGTTCCTTCTCAGTATTGGATAAGTCCTGAAGATGTTCTTATGATCCCAACGGATCTTAAACTAATCAAGGAATACGCAAACAAGAGTATTGCATACCAAGAAGAAATAATGCATGATGAAGGAGAAGAGCTTATTCTAGTAAAATGACAAACGTTGAAGCTATTCTTAAGAAGTTACGTTCTACAAAAGGTTTGAAGGAATGTTTTATTCTTGATGAAGATGATAAAGAGAATATTCGCGAATTAGAAGAGGCGAGAAATGTTGGTGTTATGGAATGTCTTGATCGTAAGTTTACGTTAGTGGTTGTTCATGATAGTAAGTTTAGAAATCCTCAAGGTGATATTGTTAAGAAGAAGGGTAGGGATGTGGAGTTTCCTGCAGTTCCATTTTCTGAAGTTTCGGAAGATGCTATTTCAAGTTGTCCTTCTAAATTAGTTCATCATTTTCTTATTGAAAGATTTCATTTGCATGTACATCCAGATGAAGCTACGTTGTTAATAGGATTTGATTAGAAATGTTAATTAAGGCCTAATCCTCACAATTAGCATGGACTATACAACAGAGGCGCAAACCAGTGTGGTTAAGATATATTTTAAGCCATTTTCTGATTTAAAGAGTCTATTAAAAAATATACCCTGTGATAAGATTGCGATTATAACAGACTCAAACGTGAAGAAATTATGGGGAAAAGCTATAGCAGATCCAC
>CAYVWZ010000018.1:0-16246 GCA_964455655.1 Candidatus Woesearchaeota archaeon | reverse complement strand
TGCATACCAAAGATTCCACGATTTCTATCACATGTACCATCTGAGAAACAAAGTTTCCGCGCATCTGAACGGCTCACCATATCATTTATCCTATAGGTATGAAGCATCACAGGCATTCCAGGTGTTAAAGAAGATACTACTTGTTCTAATGATGCAAAAAAATTTCTCTTATTATCTTCAGTAGATGCTCTTGGAGCAAGACTTGGCATACAATGTTTACTATACTATTCTTTTAAACAATTTCGCTTCATTATAACATAGATTATACAAAAAACTGTCTTAAACGCATAATTCTTTAAAAAGAAGTATAAAAAATACAGCAATGCCATGATAGACCACACCCTCCAACAAGCACTAGAAACAATTCCAAGAAACAGAAATAAGATTACTAAATTCACGCGAAAAAGAGACGGTTCTTACGAACTTTTTGGAGAACCTGGGAGAATTTCTCATTTACTTCTTGTTCATGATTTAACAACTATCGTCAAAGCATTAGGGATTGTTGCTGACACTACGAGCGAAAATGAATACCGCGCATACACGGTTATAGAACCAGAACAAAAGATTAGAACACTCCCCCACCATGGCCAACGTACACACACGCCATTCTATGGACAACAAATATCTGATCGCACGGTAAGAATTACTATCAACTCTCCTCAAGACCTCAATGGATATGCCCCAAAAGAGATCCTTACTGCATATTTAAGAAAGATCACTTCATAAGCACACAATTCTTTAAAAATTACTAAAACAACGCATTTGCATGGAGCATATTCTCAAACACTATCAGCGAAAAGATATTCAAAAAGCATTAATCCAACACTGCACTAAGAGAGAAGTCGCTATCAAATATGGAGACAGAGGCTATGGAAAGAGGCCTGATACATTACAGTTTGAAGGAGATATAGCAGAAGTAGCAAAGAACGGTGCAACAAGCTTCCACATTTCAGAAGAGAGATGGCAAGACCCCCTAAGTTTGAAAACGGGAATGACCAGAAAACAACTAGATGAATTACGTATAGGATGGGACTTACTCCTCGATATTGATTCTAACTTTGTTGAATATTCACAACTTACTGGAAAATTATTAGTTGATGCACTAGAATTCCACGATATCACAACTATAGGAGTAAAATTCTCAGGAAGATCGGGAATACATTTAATGGTGCCCTTTGAAAGTTTTCCAACAGAAGTAAACAAGAAACCAACAAAATTACTCTTCCCTGAAGGAACAAAAGCAATTGCGAATTATTTGAAAACAATGATTGAAAAACCATTACGGGAAGAAATCCTTTCAAGAAGCACAATTACAGAAATAATGAAAGCAACAGGAAAACCAATGGATAAAGTAACAAAAGATAAACAATTTAATCCATTTGTTGTTGTAGATATTGATCCTATTCTCATCTCGTCAAGACACTTATTCAGAAGCCCTTACAGTTTTAATGAAAAATCAGGATTAGTAAGCATCCCCATTAAGAAAGATAAAATCATGCAATTCAAAATAACTCAAGCACGACACGATCGAGTAGAAACGGAAATACCGTTCATAGACACAAAGAATGCAAGAGAAAACGAAGCACAATCACTCCTCATACAAGCATTTGATTGGAACCAAAAAAACGTTGTTATAAAACAAGAACAAGAAAAATATACTCAACAACAAGAATCAAAGAAAGAATACACAAAACCCGTAAAAGCAATAACCGCAGAGAATTTCCCACCATGCATCTTACAACTCTTACAAGGAGTACAAAAAGATGGAAGAAAGAGAGCTGTGTTTATCCTACTGAATTTCTTACACCATGCAGGATACGACCAAGAAGGAATTAAAAAAATTATAAGAGAATGGAACCAAAGAAACTACGAACCATTAAACGAAGGATATATCCTAGCACAAGTAGACTGGCAACGAAGACAAAAAAATATTGTATTACCACCAAATTGCTCCAATATTTCATACTATCAAGACTTAGGAATATGTCATCCAGATAATTTATGCAGTAAAATCAAAAACCCTGTCCAATACGCAACACGAAAAGTATGGGCAAAAGAACAACACGAGAAAGGACTAAAGAAACCAGCACAAGCACCTAAAATTAAACGAGCAAAGAAAGCTAGCACTCCTAAAAAAGATTAAATATTTTTCTAAAAATAAAAAAGCACATGAGAATCTGGGAAATCATTGCAACACAACCAGAACTGGTTGGACAAGCTGTTACAACAGCACTCGCAGGAGCTGGCGCAGCACTAACTTATCGAAAAAGTTACGACATCGTCCCCACTCTAGATGGATTGGTATTTGTTTATGGTTTACGTAAACCATTTCGTGAATCAGTGCTTACCATTACCCAAAACCTTGCTACAGGGAAAACTTCTTTGAAACTCGGAATAACAAGACCTGAAAGAATGACATTCTATGATGAAAATGGCGATGGTCTTATAGAACGAGTAGATAGAGAAGGAACAGAACCCATAGGATGCCTTGATCATCTCTATCATGAAGAGCTCTATCGATTCCGAAGCTTCGTTAGAAGAAGACCTCCACTTATAGAACTCCCCTCACGTGTTAGATTTCATATGATGCTGTAAGAAGCTTTATTAGGCAATTTCTTTTCAAAAAACTAAATGGCATACGATTTAATCATCGGAAGAGATGAGACCGATAAAGCAAAGTACGGAACAAAGGGAACAGTATTCTTAGGAAAAAGTTTCGTAACTATGGGAACAACAACATCACTCTCAAACAACATCTATTTAGACATAGCAAGATCACACGTCGTATTAGTCACAGGAAAGAGAGGAGGAGGAAAATCATATTCCTTATCCGTCATCGCGGAAGAAGTAACTCAAATGCCCCAAGAGGTTAAAGAAAACTTATCAGTCCTTATTTTTGACACTATGGGAATCTTCTGGACAATGAAATTTCCAAACATGAGAGAAGAAAAACTCTTACGAGAATGGGGAATGAAACCAGAGAGCTTTGATATTGATATTTATACACCACAGGGATACTTCAAAGAATACAAAGAAAAAGGAATACCCACAAACTACTCATTCGCAATTAAGACAAGCGACTTAAGTGCGTCTGACTGGTGCGGAATCTTTGAAATAAAACTTACAGAACCCGTAGGAGTAGTCATAGAGAAAGTTCTTACCCTCCTCAAAGAAAATAAGACCTACAGTATTAACGATATTATTAACTCTGTACTTAAAGAAGAAAGCATTGATCAAAACACAAAAAACGCAACTATCAACAGATTTATAGCAGCAAGAAGCTGGGGATTATTTGACGAGAGAGGAGTTACCATCAGCGAGCTCATAAAACCAGGAAGAGTAGCAATTATTGATGTAAGCTGCTACACTGACACCGTTGGCGCTGGAAGTATTAAAAATTTAGTAATAGGATACCTCTGTGGAAAACTCATTAGTTCAAGAATCACTGCAAGAAAAGTAGAAGAAAGAGAAATTATTGAAGCTCATGGAAGCATCACAAGAAGCAACAAAAAAGACCTACCAATGGTATGGGTGATGATTGATGAAGCACACGAAGCACTCCCAAGAACAGGAAAAACACCCGCAACTGATGCACTTGTACAATTATTACGAGAAGGAAGACAACCAGGAATAAGCTTAGTGTTAGCAACACAACAACCCGGAGAAATTCACAACGACGTACTAACACAGACAGACATTGTTATCTCACACAAAATTACAGCAAAAAGAGACGTTGAAGCCTTGAACAGCATGATGCAAGGATACCTCTTATCAGATATTAGTACATACATTAACAACTTGCCAGAACTCAAAGGAAGCGCAATCATCTTAGATGATAACTCAGAAAGAATCTATCCCTTACGAGTACATCCAAAAAAGAGTTGGCACGGAGGAGAAACACCTTCAGCAGTAAAAGACCAGAAAGGATTGTTTAAAGTAGACCTATGATTGGAAAGAAAAAAGACTTCTACACACAGAGAGCAAAAGATGAAGGAATGATCGCAAGATCAGCATACAAACTAAAACAAATCAATAACCGATTCCATATACTCAAACCAGGAAATAAAATTCTTGATTTAGGTTGCAGCCCAGGAGGATGGAGTAAGCTCTCATTAGACATTGTTGGCGCTAGCGGAAGCGTCGTTGGTGTAGACACTGCTCCCGTTAAACTAAAAGATAGCAGATTTACCTTCATACAAGCAGATATTTTCGAAGAAGAAATCCTCAATGAACTCGAGAGAGATTTTAACGTTGTTGTAAGCGACGCAGCACCAAAAACAACAGGACAACGAGAACTAGACAGAGAGAGAAGCGAAGCAATAGCATTCTACGCATTAAAAGTTGCAGAGAAAAAACTTGTTCCAGGAGGGCATTTCGTTTGTAAAATATTTCAAGGACAAGAATACCAAAAATTTCTACAAAAAGTAAGCAAGAAATTTCATTATACAAGAAGTTGTAAACCCGACGCCTCTAAAAGAGAAAGCAAAGAAATGTACATTGTAGGCAAGGGATATAAGGGATAAAGTTTAGAGCTTAAAATCAACACATAATCGCCACTTTCGTGGAGAATACATACCAGCTTTTGTTATGGCAATAATTTTAGCTTTAGGAAATACTTTCTTGACCTCATCTTTCGCTAAATCAAACTCCCCCTCATGCTGAAAATCATAGAAATGAACTATCCCACCAGGCTTAATCAGGTTCGGAATATGCTTCAAATACTTCTCAGAACCGCCAGGAAGCATCATAACAATTCTATCAAATTTTTCTTTAGATCTAAACTTAGCAACATCACTTTTTATTAATTTAATATTTGAAACTTTGTTTAATCTAATATTTTCTAAACCAAATTTATGCGCAACAGGATTCCACTCAACACCAACAACTTTAGCAGGAGAAGCATTTTTAGCAATAACTAATGGATAAATACCAATACCAGAAAATAATACCAATACCTTCTCACCTTTTTTTACTTGCTGAGCAATACGCAACCTTTCAGAACCTAACCTTGGAGAGAAATAACACTTCTCAATATCTAATCTTACTCTTACTCCATACTCTTTATGCTCTGTGATCTTTGAATTCTTACCCGCAATAACTTTCACTTTCTTTGTACGATACTTCCCCTCATGATCAGATGTTTTTTTGACAACAGTCTCTATAGGTTTATTCAATGCAATAACTGCATCACCAATAATTTTCTCTTTAGCTTTAGAAAGTTTAGGAAACTCAGAAAAAACAGCAATACTCCCCACTTGATCAAAAGCCCTTGGAACCTTTTCTACGTCCTTTGCGGAGAGCTTACCTTTCAAGTATTCTTTCAAAATGACCATGCTAACAATAATGCCCCTACAATCATTATAATTATTGCTATTAATTTTCTAAACGTGTTCTTTTCATGAAAAAGCTCTCCTCCAAGAACAATGGGAATAAGCAAGCCTAACCTTTTCAAGCCCATAACAAGCGAAGCAAGCCCTTCTGAAGACCTTACTGCATAAAGACCGGTTAACGTTTCCCCTATACCTAGAGCACTAATTAATAAGACAAGCCCCCATGATGATTTAACAGTGGTGATTAATCCACGAAAACTATTTTTGTTTAAAATTATAAAAAATAATAGAATACAACCTGTATCAAACCATTGCGAGACAAACATCACAGACAGCGGTTCAATATTAAAATTAATCATAACAAACCTTGATAATACAAAAGAAACAGCAAGGAACGATAAAAAGAAAAAAATGTAAAATGCTGATTTCTCTTTTGCTAACGATCTGAATGGATCTAATAGAGATTTATCATGATAATGAGCGCGTAAGATGTACCCTCCTGCAATAATTAAGAACAACCCTGCTAATTGCAAACGATTCAATGACTCATTGAGTAAGAGCAAAGAGAATAAGAACACAAACAAAGGAGCAAATGCTAAAAACACCGAAGCTGTAGAAATTTCAGAATGATGAATAGTCTTGAATAAAAACCATACTCCTAGTGCATGTGTAATTCCTATAAGCGCCCCTACAAATAATGCTCCTGCTGGAACTGTAACATCCAAAAAGAATGCTAAAGGAACTATTACAATTAACCCTAACACTGAAAGTAATAACGCGAAATCAAGAGAATGACTATGAGACAATAATTTTTTATCCAACAACAACCCCAAACCCATTAAAACAGCAGCAGCAAGTGTAAAAATTATCCACTCCATTCAAAAATCCCCTAGCGATTTCTGACCAGAACTTCTTTTTGTTAATTTTTCCAATGTAGCATTAACTCTCTCAGCAGAGAACTCAAAATCGTCAACTAAAATTTCGTACACCCTTTTTTTATCAACAGGTTTCCATTCTAAATTAACATCAATAACGGGCATTTCTGTAAACGCAGCAGCGATATCATTCCAATCAAAATCACAAGGAACACTTTCAAATAATTCATTAGGATTACTATGCTTCTTAACTAGGGCTAAAGCTTTCTTAGGACCAATACCCTTGACACCACCAGGATTGTAATCTGTACCCACTAAAATACTGAGATACAACAACTGCTCTTGAGTAATATCCAATTCTTTCAAAACATCCTCCAAATGAATAATCTCTGGAGTAACATAGACAATACCTGAAGCAGTCTTTCTCTTATCAGAAAGTGTTAACCTCTGAATTAATCTTGGAGCGCCATACACTAAATTATCAAAATCAGAAGAAGCAACAGCCCACACCTGATTCTTTCTACAAAAATACGCCGCTTGCGCCTCAGCCTCACCAGGAGCTTGAACTACTGGTAAACCCATTGCGGTAAGCAACTCCTTTGCTTGAGCAATCATTTCAGAAGTTAACCTTGTTGATTGTTTAGAATATTTCAATTGAGCATCAAGATCCTCATCATCACGAGCTTCCTCTAATTTTAGTAATGCTCTCTCTTTCAACGCATAGCGTTCTTCTTGCGTAGCGTGCTTTAGTGCAGGAGGTTGACCATCAAATACAAACACTAATTTAATATCCTTCTGCATAAGATTAGAAACTCTTGTAAAAATACCCATTAAATGAGAAGTCGTTCTTCCCTTCGAATCCATTAAGGGCATACCATCAGGCTGACGAATAGAAGAAATAAATTGAAATAACATATTTGAAGAATCAACAGCAATCTTCTTATTCTTTAAATCATCAAAATCTAACTTTCTTCTTGGAACAATCTCCGCTAGCTTAATACCCATACTTTAAACAGATAAATGAAACTTTAAAAAGACTTCTTCCAGCGTTTTAACTCAGGTATTGTCGAAACTGCAATACCCTTTGCTTGTTCCTCAGGAAGTTTCAACTCTTTCTTCATATGATCAACAGAAATCTGAATCATCTCTTTTAGAGTTAAGGAAGGATTCGTAAATTTGCCATCAACATAACAAAACTTACAGTACTCTTGAGTCTGAGAACCATCATATTGTGTGCCAAAAAAATCAGGACCTAAAGGCATACCACAACTCTGACAACGAATACGCTGAGACCTCATTAAGAAATGCGAGAAAAATTTAAGTTTAAATGTATTTCTCTACCACAGCAACAAATAAAAACCCAAGAACCAATGCTCAACTTTGAAAAAGATGGTGATTCTTACAACAAATCTTGGACATAAGGGCGGAACTTATATTTATAGAACACACCAACCAAAAATACAAGAGCTCTGCACAGGAGAACTTTCTGCACTACACCAATACCTCCAACGTATGCATACAACATGCCCAAACCATTACTTCGGAGAAGGACCACGAAGCAGCACATTGAAAATGCCCCTTGGAAGAGAAGTGCAACAAGAAGTATACAACCACGAAGTATCACTACTCGCAAACCATGGATTACAAATAAACTTTGAAAGGTTCAAAGACAATCATAGCAGAGTACAAGTGTTTATGCTTGAACATGATAAAAAAACAATAGCAATGGAAGTCCCATTATGGATGCACGCACAAGAACTCGAAAGATATCAAGAATTATTTGAAAGCACAAAAGAACTAACAGGACACATTGACATTTTACGAATAGAAAACGGGAATGTATGGGTATGGGATTACAAACCACAAGCACATCGAGAAAAATATGCAACAACACAAGTATGGGTCTATGCAAAAATGTTATCACAAAGAACAGGAATACCTTTCGAAAAATTCATGTGCGGATATTTTGATCACAATATTGCTTACACCTTCAACCCTAATGAAGTGCGCATCCCACAACTAAAGAAACTCCCTACATACGAGCTCTAAAGCCTCTAAACCCTTATAAAGAAGACAGCCTCATAGGGATTATGGCAAGCATTAAAGCGTATATCTACGAAGCAGACTATGTTTTAGACGATGAAAAAAAGCCAATTATAAGACTCTTCGGCAGAACACCTGAAGGAGAAAAAATTTGTGCTATTGATAGAACCTTTGAAGCATTCTTCTATGTCTATGCAGAAGGAGATCTTACCAAAATAAGAAAAGAACTTGAAAAATTAAGCAATGACGAAGCAATAATCACTCGAACAGAAATTATTACCAAAAACTTGAAAGGAAAACAAACAGAACTTATCAAAGTATGTACTCACAATCCATCAGCAGTACCATTACTCAGAGATCACGTACGAGAAGTAGAAGGAGTCATTGATAGATATGAAGCAGACATCCTCTTCGCTAGAAGATACTTACTAGACAAAAACATTATTCCATTAGAATTAAGCACTATCCGCGGAGAATTCTTAGATGATGTACATTATCATGTGGACAAAGTAATAGAAATACAAGAGATTATTACAGAAACAGGAAACACTTTTGAAAACCCAAAAATCTTAGCATTTGATATAGAAACCTACAACCAACCAGGAAGATATTCTAACGCAAAGAATGATCCCATCATGACCATTGCACTCTACGGACAAGACTATACTAAAGTCATCTCATGGAAGAGATTCCCAACTGAAGATGAAACCTATATGTTCGTTACCAGCGAAGCAGAATTAATCACAACATTCATAGAGATTATACAAGACTATCAACCAGACTACATCACAGGATATTTTACGGACGGCTTTGATCTACCCTACATACGCGACAGAGCAAAGAAACATAACATTAGTCTTAGTTTAGGAGTTGATGGAAGCACACCAAAATTCTCCAAAGGAGCAATAAAAGAAGCACATATTGCAGGAATACCACACCTTGACGTAACACCATTCATACGCCACGTCATGAAGGACAGCCTGAAAACAGACAGCTATGGGCTAGGACAAGTAGCACAAGAACTACTTGGAGAAACAAAACTAGAAATCGAACATGAAAAAATGGGCATAACATGGGACGAAGGAGGAAAGGGATTAGAATACATCTGCGAATACAACCTCCAAGACTCAAAAATAACATACAACCTCACCAAAAAAATACTTGAAAACATTTCAGAACTTGCAAGACTCATAAGACAAAACATCCATGATGTTACACGAATGACCACAGGCCAACTTGCAGAATGGTATGTTATCAAATCCGCAATTGAAGAAAATATTGTTATCCCAAACAAGCCAGAACAATCAGAAGCATCATTCAGAAGAATGCAAACATTCCAAGGAGCATATGTCTTTGACCCAACACCAGGAGTTTATGAAAACATAGTCGTATTTGATTTCAGAAGCCTCTATCCAAGCATTATTATTGCGCACAATGTAGACCCTGGAAGTCTCACCTACGAATCAAACGACGCACACATAACACCACCACTAGAAGAAGATGGAAGAACCATACAATATGCATTCTCAAAAGAAGAAGCATTCATCCCGCGACTACTCAAAGACTTGATAGAGAGAAGATCGAGAATAAAAGAAATGCTTAAACAACAAGATGATAAAATACTCAATGCACGAAGCACAGGACTAAAACTTATTACCAACTCAATCTACGGACTATTTGGTTTCTTCGGAGCACGATGGTACAGCAATGAATGCGCAGCAGCAATAACATCATGGGGACGCTACTACATACAACACACCGCAGAAAAAGCAACACAAGATAACTTTCTCGTTTTATACGGAGACACTGACTCCATCATGCTAGGCCTTAATGGAAAAACAAGAGAAGATGCACTATCCTTTGCAAAAAAAATAAATAAAGAACTACCAGAAGCAATGGAACTAGAATTAGAAGATTTCTACCCAAGAGGAATATTTGTTTCTGTAAAAGGCGGAACTGAAGGTGCAAAGAAAAAATATGCATTCATCAACGATAATAAAAAACTCAAAATAAAGGGATTCGAAGCTATCAGAAGAGACTGGAGTATGCTCGCAAGAGAAACACAGAGAGAAGTATTACGAATCGTTCTTGAAGAAAACGATAGAGAGAAAGCATTACACTACACAAAGAACATCATCAAAGAATTACGAACAAACACTATACCACTCAAAGAATTAATCATCAAAACACAAATACGAAAAGATATTGATAGTTACGAAAGCATCGGACCCCATGTTAAAGTAGCAGAAAGAATGAAACAACTAGGAATGCCCGTAGGAATAGGAACACTCATTGAATACGTTATCGTTGAAGGAAAAGGACCATTACGAGATAAAGCAAAACTACCAGAAGAATGTCAAGACGGAGAGTACGACAGCGAATATTACATCAATAATCAAATTATCCCAGCAGTACAAAATATTTTCGAAGCAACGGGCTATGCCAAAGAAGATATTGTAAAAGAAAAAGGGCAATCAAGCCTTAACGATTTTTTCTAAAGTATTACCTAGGAACGTATTCACCAATAGTTTCATGAGTACGATATAAGTTTTGCGTCATAGGCCCGTGAAAACTAACAATGAATACCGGTTCTCCTTCAGATTTTACATAGCATGTAGAAATAATCCCTTTACCTCTTACGTTCTCAGGAGGGAACCATACTTTACCATTACGCCCACCTTGTACAAAGTTCAAACCCTTTCTTATAGCATCTAAACTTCTCACACCTGTAGCGCTCCTAAAAAGATTCGCACCTTGAGTATCAGCTAAAAACTCTTCTATACCAATCCACCCATTAACTTGAGGCCTTTGAACTACTGCGCTCAATCCAGAAGAACCATGATGAATAAAGTGATGCAATGTAAGAGCATCGTCAGTAATATCAAGCTCACCCAACCCTAAATACGCCATAGTATAATCACGCTCAAACATTTCTCTCACATACTTTCTTGTTGAACTACTATCATCGCTTTCAGCAGCATACCTCTGTAATGCAAACCATTCTACAAATGACATGGGACGTATACGAGGACTTAACGCAGCACTATCAGCAAAGAGCTTACTTAATTCATCACCCCTTGCCATAATAGGAACATCACCATTTCTCCTAGGTTCTGGATAGATTGCAATATTGTGAAGATGTCCATAAATACCCATACTATTCTCTAAAGAAACTGAGTCAATTCTTAGAGGCTCTGGGAGTGTGACTTTCATAAGCCTATAACCCTGGAAAACCCTTAAAAACCTTTCTTCCTAGCTAAAGAGTGAAAAAAGGGGTGCGATAGACCTGGAGGAAACCCTAATGAAAAAATATATCGCACTCGCGCTAGCACTCTTACTTGTACTTACTGCTTGTTCAACAACACAGACAGAAAATCAAGATACTTCAACAACCACAACACCACAAATAATCACCCTTCCTCTATCAGAACGAACATTTTCTTTAGGAGTTACTGACATTGTTCCACAAGGATACCCACGCTCATCACAAGAAGACTGGAAAAATCTCTACACTAACCTTTCAAGTTATGGAGAAATTCTCGGAGTCTATGCAGACTGGAATGATACACAGAAAGACGGAATCCCAGAAAAAATAAGAAATGCTGCAACCATTGCAAACCAAACAGGAACTGAACTTCTTGTAGGATTAACCTTTGATGATGCAGAAGACAAATACTACTTTATTGACAACGGAGCAGCATATAGAACAACCGCATTACAAATCGCAAGAGAATACCATCCCGCATATATGACCCTAGGAGTAGAAGTCAATGATTACTACAACAAGACACCTGAAGGATTTGAGATTTTTGCAAAACAATACCAATCAGTATATGACGCAATAAAAAAAGAAAGCCCATCAACAAAAGTATTCGTCACATTCCAACTTGAAACAACTCAAGGAGGAAGAAAAATCCTTGGAGAAGAAAACACCCCTCAATGGGAACTTCTTGATAAATTTGGAAACAAATTAGATGTTGTAGGATTTACAAGTTATCCATTCTTTACCTACCCCAATCCACAAGACATACCAACTGATTATTACACCTCTATTAGCGAACACACAACAAAACCCATAGTGTTTACTCAAATAGGATGGCATAGCAGAGAAGAATTCGATAATACGTTCGCAAGACTCAATGATACACCCTACGCAAGCAGCGAACAAGAACAAGCAGACTTCCTCATAACATTCTTAGACCAAACACAAGTTCTCAACAAAGAAGCAGTTATTTGGATGCACATCCATGACCTACGAGGAGAAGGGAACATTCTCAACTTTGTAGGCCTCAAAAACAATAATGGAAGACCAAAGATAGTAGATGCGTACTGGAAAGAAGTAGAACAACTCCCACAAGTTAACTAGAAGCTTTCGTAAAGCATAAAAAGGTCATCCGTGTGGATCCTTTAATGAAAAACAAACTCTTAGTAGGAATTATTGTATTAATTATTATCACAGCAGTGCTTACAACAGGATGCACTAAGAAAGAAGAAGACAAACCTTACGTAGAAATAGTTAAACTCCCTGATAAAAATACCACCATCACACCACCACCAAAAGAAACAAATGAGACTCCAAAAGACTTTAACGAAACAACACCCAAACCTGATACAGATAATGATACAGAACCAACATCAAATGTTCACCCTCTCGCAAAAGAATTACCTATCACTGAAAGAAATTTCAAAGTAGGAACAGCAGGATTTGTACCAACACACTGGCCAAACCCCACCGACAGAGATTGGGCAACATTAGGGGACACCATTGCTGAATACGGAGAACTCTACGGAGTACACACCGGATGGCACGAAAATCCTGACAGCGAAGGAATACCACAAGTCGTTAATATTGTATACCAAATCACTGCAAAATCTAATACCAAACCTTACATTGCAATAGGCGTAGAACCAGATCAGCTCACACAAGAAGAAGCAGATAATTACTTCAAAGAAAACGGACAAGACTTCAAAAATACTGCAGTAAAAATTGCAGAAAAATATCATCCTGAAATCATGATTCTCGGAGTAGAAATAAATAGATTCTACGAAAAAAGTCCAACTGGATACGAAGACTTTGTAACAGTCTACAAAGAAACTTACGATGCAATAAAAGAAGTAAGCCCAAACACAGAAATTGGTTCCAACTTCCAACTTGAATACATGAAAGGAAATGCAAAAGTAACAGGAGGCAATCATGAACCACACTGGCAAGTAATAGACATGCTTGGAAACAAACAAGACTTAGTCACATTCACAACATATCCCTATTTTGATTACAACACACCAACAGAAATACCTGAAGATTACTATACAGAAATTAAAGACCACACTTCAAAACCAATAATGATCACTGAAACAGGATGGCCAAGTAAAAATGTTGGAAGTGTTAAAGGATCAACAGAACTACAAATCGAATATCTCAAAATACTTCTTGAAAGAACTGAATCATTGAATCTTGAAGCACTCATCTGGGTCTTCCCCCACGATATTAATACAGGAATTGCAGGCGGACTATTTGATAGCATCAGCCTTAAAGAAAATGATGGCGATGAAAAACCAGCATTTGAATACTGGGAAGCACTTCAGAGCCTTAAATAACAATGACTACAAGACTCCAAAGAATATTATTCTGGATTCTTCTAGGATTATATTCAACATTCTTTGCAGAAATAGTTTCAGGATCAACATTATTCCCATTCTTTAAACCATACGGATACTTCCTCGTTATACCCGTATACTTATTACACACCATTTTTTTCTTGAGCATTATTTATCGATACGGAAAACCAAACATCCAAACACTCTATCTTGGAGGAATGCTATTCGGACTCTATGAAGCATATATTACTAAAGTTCTATGGGCACCTCACTGGACAGATCCACTCTATCTTGGAGGAGTAGGAGTATTATCATTTTTGCTGCTCGTAATATGGTGGCACCCCCTCTTATCATTCATTACGCCATCGCTCATTGGAGAACGAACTCTTACAAACTCGTCAACAATCTCGCAGTACTTGCCTCAACGAATCAAAAAAATATTTAGCCATCAACATTTTCCTAAATTCTTCATAGGAATACTTATTCTTTCAGGCCTCATTCTTGGAGCAAAACTCGAAACTCCTGCAATCCCATTACTTGCACTACTCTCTGGAGGAATTATTCTTACTATCCTTACAATCATCTGGAGAAAAACAACAAACCCGGCACCACTCACTGAACTCCTCCCAACAAAAAATGAATTTATAGTGCTTAGCGGACTCCTAGGAATTTTTTATATTATTACAGGAATATTCATCTTCCCAGAGAACTTCCCATCACTCAAAGGACATATTACTATCATTATCCTCTATATTATCATCGGAACTCTATTCATCCTCAACCTTAGAAAAGGAAAGACAATACCCTTACAAAAGTCACAACGAGAGCTTTCTTTCAAACACATACTATTAGGAATTGCAGCCATCAGTATTGGAACTCTTCTCGCAAGTTTTGTCCCCGTTATTGGAAACATCTTTGCAGGACTAACAGTACTTCTAGGCGTTATTCTCTTCGTGAAAAGTATTAAAAATGCTCTATTCTGACCAAAACTATGAGTGAAGACAAAATACGACTTGCAGGAAAAATAGCAGGAACCGCATTAGCACATGGAGCAAAACTCATCAAAACAGATACTCCCTACCTAGAAGTAGCAGAAGAAGTAGAGAAGAAAATCTTCAGCATGGGAGGAAAACTAGCATTCCCCGTATGCATTAGTAAAAACCACATTGCAGCACACGCAACACCCATACCAAACGATACTGCTATCTTTGGAAAAGAAGATATTATCAAATTAGACGTAGGAGTACATGTTGATGGATGGGTAGCAGACAATGCACGAACCATCGATATAAGCGGAAAATACACTCCATTAGTCAAAGCAAGCAGAGACGCACTAGAAGCAGCAATCAAAACAATAAAACCAGGAGTTCACGTACAAGAAATAGGAAGAGCAATACAAGAAACAATCTCTGATGCAGGATATGCACCTGTACGAAACCTCTCAGGACACTTAATTGAACACTGGAATGTTCACGCAGGAATAAGCATTCCAAACTATGATAATGGAGACCCAACAATTCTCAAAGAAGGAATGCAAATAGCAATAGAACCATTCGCAACAAACGGAGAAGGAATCGTTATCGAAGGAAAGGGCGGAGGAATATTCCACATCGAACACAAAAAACCAGTACGAGATCCCTACGCCAAAAAAATATTAGAACATTTAGAAAAAGAACACAAGACATTATATTTTTCACGAAGAGCTGTTAACTTACCGATGAGAGACTATGCATTTAATATTCTTGAAAGAGACGGAATTTTACACCAACACCCAGAGCTTGTAGAAAGAAGTAAGGGACAAGTAGCACAATTCGAACACGCAATGCTCATTACTAAACATGGCGTAGATGTTGTTACAAGAGTAGATTAATCAAAAGGCCAAATAGAGAGAGGCTTTGTCCAAACAACTGCACCATTCTCAAGAAATCTTCTTGCAAAAACATCAGCTTCTTTTTCTCTTACGTTGTAGAGCGCGCGTTGAACTCTATTTCCTGTAGCAAGGTTTCCTATTCCTCTTTCTAAGTGCCCCAAGAAAATATGACCTAATTCGTGAAATGCAGTAAATGCTTCAGGACATGATGGACGCACCGCACTATCGGAATGATATCCTAGATTCAAGAGCACACTATAAGTCCCGTCAGTATGCACTGCTGCTATTCCAGGGTTAGGGAGTTCAATATATGCGCTCCTAATACCATGATGTCTAACAATTTCTGAAAAATGAACTTTCCCAAACTCTGATTTATACAATGAAGAAAGCCCATCAACTAATTCTTCTATTTCTCGTGCTCTAGCTTCTGAAATCATGCCACAAGTTTAATAAGAAAAAGATAAAAAGCTATCCCAAATAACTTGGTGCATCTTTAATCATACCTGCACGAGCTTTCTTAAGATACTCTT
>CAYVWZ010000017.1:0-18390 GCA_964455655.1 Candidatus Woesearchaeota archaeon | reverse complement strand
TTTCAAAGAACCAGACTTCTTCCACAGACTCGATGATAACAAAGGATGGATTGGACTATTAGGAATTGCTGCAAGTGGTGTTGTGTCATATGGTTATACTGATCAGTTTACTTCCGGAGCAATTGCTGCTTCAGGAATTGTTAAGGGTTTATTTCCAGGTGGTGCTGGATTTGAACAACTTATTGTACCTTTCCTTCCTGAAGGAAGTATCGTAGCATTAAGTAAAGGTGCAACAGTTACTTCAGAACAATTATTAAAAGCAGGAGTTCTTGATGAAACCAGTGTTAATGCACTAGCCCAAGGAGTAACTCAAGGGACTGCAGGACAAACAGTAGTAGCTGCAAATGCTGCAGAACAAGCAGTTCTTGATAAATTAGCAGCAGCAGGACTTGAAGCAAGAGTGGGTGATGGAGGTAAAATTGTTGTGCAAGCTACTCAAGAGACTACACTCAATACTGCTACTTCAGGAGCGAGTACATTTGCAGGGGTTGTATCTTTTGTTAATATCTTAGCATGGGGCTACACCATTTACTCCGTAGTTGATGTGCTCTTTACAAAATATGACACTTATACTATTAGCCTCTCATGCGAACCATGGCAAGCACCACGAGGAGGAGCAGATTGTGAAACCTGTAATGAAGAAGGAAGACCATGTTCAGAATACAAGTGTAGAAGTCTAGGACAAACATGTAGACTCATCAATCAAGGAACAAGCGATGAAAAATGCGTCAACTTAGCACCTAATGATGTATCAGCTCCCGTCATCAAACCAAATAAAGATGTACTCACAAAGGGATATACCCTGAAAGATAATGGTGCATCAGGATACGAAATAGTGCAGAGAGTAAAACCATTCTCACCAATAACCTTTGGAATAACTATGAACGAACCAGCACAATGTAAATACGATACAAATGCAACAATCAAATTTGATGAAATGAAATTCAGCTTTGGAAGTTCACAATTCCTCTACAATCAAACATTAGGAATTAGTCTCCCATCAGAATTAGCAACCGCAGAAGCACTCAAAGTAACAAACGGTGGAACCTACAATATCTACATCAAATGTCAAGATGCAAGCGGAAACAAAAATGATAGAGATTACTTAATCAGATTCAGAATAGATCCAACACCAGATCTCACACCACCTATCATTGAAGCAACAAGCATTGCAAACGGAGCAGGAATAGCAGCAGGACAAACAAAAACAGACCTTAGCGTATTCTTAAACGAACCCGTACAAGCATGTAAGTATAGTAGAAATGATGTAGAATATGAAAAAATGGAAAATTCATTCAACACGTGTAGTGCATCAGGATTCCAAACCGTAAGTAAATTCTTAAGCGCATATGAATGTAGTACTGGATTAAAAGATATTGCAATAGGAAGCAATACCTTCTACATTAGATGTGAAGACATAGCAGGAAATGTTAATGATGAAAGCACTATCTTCACCTTACGAGGAACAGAACCATTAGAAATCTCAAGCACGGGACCAAATGGAACATTACTCTACGGAAACATAACACTCTTTGCAGAAACAGCAATAGGAGCAGATAATGGAAATGCTATATGCGGATATACTTTAAACGGAGGAACATTTGAATTTTCACAAACTGGCGGAACACAACACCAAGATAATCTTAATTTAAGTGCAGGAACTTACAATATTCCTGTTACGTGCCAAGATAGCGCAGGAAACCAAGCAACAGATGCAATAACATTCGATATTATCAAAGATGAACAACCACCAAACTTAGTAAAAATATTTAGTGATGATCAAAGTAGCACACTAACCATTGAAACAGACGAACCAACAACTTGCGAAACAGGAAAATCAGACTTTACCTTCGGAGCTGGAGTACGCATGAGCGGAGAAGAAACAACAGAGCACGATGCATTAATTGAAGGAGAGAAATTAACTATTATCTGTAGAGATATCTTTGAAAACGAATTAAAAATAACTGTTTATCCTTAAGAATATTTTTTATTTCTATCATCATACTTTTCAACTTCTCTATAAGGAATGCCTAAACGCTCTGTAATATTTTTTCTATACTTCTTATCTTTAACAAACTCTTCATACTGCACATTAATAATATTGCATTTTATTTTTCTTAATATTTTACTCATCCACATATTTGCTTCACGCAATCTTTCCTTTGCATCATTCATATCTTTTGCGTGACCATTTCTTACTTGACTTAATAGTGTTGCACGATGATCACGATAAATTCTTAGAATAACAACATCATATCCTAAATGCTTTAACAACTTAGACATTCCTACAACATTCAAATGCTTTACATATTCATGAGGCACACTTCTACGCCACACTAATAACTTAACCTCCTTCGAAGGATTTTCATAATCAAAAATTTGTTGATGATCACCATCACCCCTACATCCACAACCAATAAGAAAACGTGTTAGCATACGTGTACCAGAACTCTCCGCACCTATTACAATAAACGCTTTTGCCGAGCGCGTATTTGTGCGGGAAAGAACGCTGCGTAGAGGAATTGCACCCCAACCGAGGCATGGACGATACACTTTTCTTATTATTCGTCGCATCATCATTTTTCGCAGACCTAACTCCTATAAAAAGGAGTACTACCAAAACCTTTAACAAGAAATTACTCTCACCATCTTACAATGTCTAACAAAAAAGGTGATTTGTCAGAACTTCTTAAGTACATTCTCGTTGCTGTAGCAGGACTAAGTTTTTTAGTATTCTTAGTATACCTAGCACAAAACCTTTCAACAAGTGGAGCAGCACTAAGCAGCACTGAAGTACGAGAAACCTTAAACGACTATTTCACCACACTTTCAAGCGCAGAATATATCCAAGCACCAGCAGACCTGAAACTCGATGCAACATTATTAGTCAATACTCCTACATGCCAACACATAAGCATCCAACAAGATGAAGGAAGCTCTAACCCCTCACAAACAACACACCTCATGTATGCACCAAAACAATTAAGCGGAAAGAGCTTACAAGTATGGAGCGCTTCATGGTTCTATCCCTATCGTGTTACCAACTTCTTCTACCTCACTGATAATAGAGTAAAGATCATACTCGTTGGAGATGATGCACTCATTGCACAACTCTTACAAAACATCCCCTCAAGCATGAATGTAGAAAAAGGAACATCAACAAACATTGATGATTACAAAGACATTGCAGATGATTATACCTTCGTACATATTATTAGCTTTGGAAGCGGAACTGCACAAGAACAAGAAAATATCATTTTTACTGTTGTAAAACCAGAGGGAGAGAGCTGCGTTAAACAAGCAGACGGAAGCGAACGCTATGCCTGCCACGGAACTGTAACCTTCTCTAATGGACAAGCAGGATTCTACGGAATGGCAATGCTCTACGGAAGCTTCTTTACCATAACCTTAGAAGACTATCAATGCGCACTTACAGGAGCACAAGAAGACTTACAACGTATCAGTTCCTTATACGCACAAAAACAACAACTCCTACGACAAAAACTCTCAGGATGTAACCGCTATAACTTAGACTTTACCTACTCCGATGGTGGAAATGGATGGGCAACAAAGGCATCAGCACTCGCAGAACAAAATAAACGACTAGGAGGAGAATGCGAATATGTCTTCTAAAGGACAAGTGGGCATGGTAGAAATGATCATGGTCGTCGTTGTTATTGCAATACTCTTAGGAATAGGCCTATTCTTTTATTTCAAATTCTTCCAAAACAACATTGAACAAACAGCAGAAGACCTAGAAACACAAGAAAGTAATGTCCTACTTATTCTCGCTGCAAACCTCCCAGAACTTGAATGCAGCAGAATAGGAGCTACGAAGAATTGTATTGATGCAGCAAAAGCACTCTCTGCACAGACTACTATGCAAGACCAGCGCTACAGAGCAGACTACACAGAACTTTTTGGATTTAGAAGTTTAAGCATTGATATTATTTATCCAGACGTTCAAAATCGAACATGCACTCAAGCAACTTATCCTGATTGTTCACACTATGAACTCTTTACTAACAAACCTGTAAGTTATCAAACTTCTAAGAAATACTCCGTTGTAACGCCACTCTATTATCCAGAGACAAAGACCGTACATATAGGAAGTCTTGTTCTCGAGGTATATTCATGAAGAAGGGACAGACAGAAATCCTAGGATTACTTGTTATTGTTATATTAGCCGTTATTATTATAGGACTAGTTATCGCATTTGTTGTAGGAGGTACTGGAAAAGACAGAGACACCCTCAGAAAGAACTTACAAACAACCAAAATGAGCGATGCAATACTCCAATATACCCCAGAATGCCCTGGAGAAGTAACCAAAGACATTAGAAAGATTATCAAAGACTGTGACTTTGCAACAAACACCCAAATTTGTGGACAATCTTGTAAAGAACTCATTAGTACCGAGAGCAAAAATATCATGAGAAGCGTAGAAGCAAAACAACCCCTTCTTACCTACGGATTATCTATTAAGAAAGGAGAAAACACTCTAGACATATCAGAATGCACCGGAAACACCATTTTAGCAGATAATTACAACGATCCCGCATTTACCCTCATTCTTAAACAATGTAGCAAATAGTCACTGTAAAGTAAGTGCAAAGTGGTATAGTTCGGGCAGGCCTAGGACCTGAAAATGGCTGAAATGCTCGAATTTTAAGGCTACAGGCGATTTTAAGCAATTTTACACCATAAAGCTTATAAAACGAGTTCCCGACCTGAGCGTTTATCATGACATTAAGCCAATGTTATAGACAAAACCAAAAAAACAAAACAAAAACCAAGTTTGGTATATACCACAACCTGGAGGTGTACAACCAATGCAAACATACAGTGCAAAAAGAGCAATGAAAAAAGTACTAGCCCTCGGAACTGGATCTCTGATGGTCGGTGCTACGCTCACAGGAGCTCTTGCTCTAGACTTAACAGATTATCCCTCACCATTTGTTATGGACGGGAAATACGACACTTCTAACGCATTCGTAATCGGAGCTAAAGCAGCATCCGCAGATACCTTTGCAGCTTTAGACATCGTCTCAAACTTACAGTTTGAGTCAAAAGTCTGTGGCAGTGGAAGTGGAAGTAACGGCGGCGGATCAGTATCCGTTTCAGACGGTACTTCAGAACAAATCCCACTCGGATCTGCTATCGCAGGTACTTCATCGTACCAACTCGATAAAGGATTAGATGATGGAGACGTTCCAACGTTACTAGACTCAGAAATAACCTTCCAAGGAAGCAACTACGACGTTTCAGAGCACTTACAATTAGCTCAAACAGTCACATCACCTACGATAGATACCTCTATCACCTCAGGTGACGACGACTACGAAACAGACGTTGTAATGCAAGTTCTCAAGAACGGAATCAAATACTACTACGCATTTGATGAAAGTATCAGACTAAACACAACTGATACAGACGACTCCCTAAAAATACAATTTTTAGGACAACAACTTGACGTAACAAGTATTGACTCAGCATCAAGCTTCACTGCTTATGTTGGAGCACAATTCTACCTTGAAGTCGGAGACTCAGTAGAAGTTGACAGTAAAACTGTAACACTTGAAAACGTTGGAAGTGGCGGAGATATCGTCGTAACAGTTGATGGTGTACGAGAAACTATCAGTTCTGGTAACACTGAAACCGTTAACGGAATCGAAATCGCAAACGATGAAACATTCTACGAAGATAGCAAAGACCAAAGATCAGCAACCCTTATCATTGGTCAAGATGCATCTGAAAGCTACTCCGATGGAGACGCTTACGTAGGAGAAGACGAAGACGACCCTAACTGGGTATGGAATGTAGGAAACTTACACACAGAATCCTCAACTACCACCAGTGATACCGCAGAATATTCCGGACCATATTTCGGAATTTCAAACGATTTCACCTTAAGTAGTGCAGATGATAACCCTCCTCACGCAGGAGAATGTGTAGACCTTCCAAACAACTACCTCAGTGTCTGTTTCGACAGTTTAACTGTAGCTGATGAAGACTACATAGAACTAGAGACGGAAGCTACAACTAGTGGTGAAGACCTTAGTGACGCAATTAGTGGATTTGAAAGTACTGGAGCTATTGTTATCTCAACAAGCGGATCCGGTTCAGATGAAACACTCGTCATCGACGTTTCAACACTTACTGCAACACCTCTCTCGTCAGACCCTAGCACAGAGACAATCTACTTACACCAAAACGGAACTGCTGTAAGCGGAAGAGGTCAAGTCTATGTCTACTACGAAGACCCAGACGATGCAAATAACGTTGTATACGCAGGTCGTATTGCAAACGTTTCAAGTATCGCAGGCGCATTCTACGTGGACTACGATAACACCAAAGGAACTGATTTAGTGGCAGACGTCTTCACAGACGACAACCTCGGATCAGTAAACATCACATGGAAACCATACGATAGTACGTACTTACCAAACTATCAAGATAACGTAACCATGTGGGTAGACCTTGACACTGCAAACACATCCGTACTCGGAGCAAGCGCAGGTACAGAAGAAGCATACGAACTCCTTTCAGGAACAACTGCTATCGGTACTGAACAACAAGACATGAGAACAAGATACGGAATCATCATCCGTAATCCTGAATCAAATGGCGGAAATGACAAAGTTGTCATGGAAATACCAAATGATCAAGTCATGGCAAACGTCGTAATCAAAGGACGTTCAAGTGTTGTCAGTGGAAGTGGCAGTGGTTCAGACTGTGAAGTTGCTGAAGTCAACCCAGTCACCCTCGAAGATAAAGATGTAACAGACCCAACTGATTACAACTTAATCGTCGTCGGAGGACCATGTGCTAACGACATCGTTGAGAAACTCAACTTTGGATACACCTGTGAAGGCTTCAGAGAAGCATTCAGTGAAGGCGAAGCTGTAATCAAGCTAGCTGACAATGGTGACAAAGTTGCTGTTCTAGTAGCAGGATACACCGCACTTGACACACAACGTGCTGGTAAAGTACTTGCAAACTACAAAAACTACGACCTCAAAGGAACCGAAGTTGTTGTAAAAGGAACAAGCCTCAGCGATATCACTGTAACCAGTGCAGAGTAAGGGGAGCAATCCCTTTTCTTTTTTCTTTTTTTTATAATTTTTCTTCAAAACCCAACCATGAAAACATCACGTAAAGCACAAATTTTCTCACAACCACTTATTTTCATACTCGCAATGGTCATTGGAGCAATGATCTTATTCTTTGGATACAGAGCAATAGTCGGAGTTAACGACACTGCTGGAGCAACACTCATAAAAGACTGGACAAAAGACTTACAACAAAACGTAGAAGAATCAAGCTATCTCGATGTAGGATCTGTTAATACCATAACCGTAAAACTACCTGGAACAATTCAATATTTCTGCATTAAAACTGGAGAAAATCCCCCTTATCCAAGCATTTTTAGCAAGGAAGATAAGGCAATCATTGAAGCAAACCCTGATAGAAACGTATTATTCTTACCTGCAGATGCTTATGAAATATCAACACTTGCAAAAATACCAACCTTACAAGGAAGAGATCCATTAAACTGCTTCCACAACGGAGCAACACTCAAATTAGAAACTGTTGCTAACGGAATTGTTCAAGCATACCCTGCAGAATAAGTAGTATTTTTCTAGAGAAAATCTTAAAAACCACGAGTTTAGGGAATAGCTCAATGGATTCTTCAGAAAACGTGATTACAATACGAAAGGAAAAAGTAAAAAACTTCTTTACAAAAGTTCCCTTCATTCCTTATATTATACTTGCATTTATTATTCTTGCAGGATTCTTAATACGAATAAAAAATTTACCCTTACTCAGAGATGTTGTAACAGGACAATCAATACCCCTAGAATTAGATCCTTACGCATTCTTACGTTATGCAGAAGCAATTATTCAAACAGGGAGCATCCCGGTTATTGATACCTTACGTTATTACCCTCTAGGATATCCAACAGGAGCAGAAGCAACACTCGCAACATACTTCTCAGCATACTTATACAAATTCCTACACCTATTCAATCCAAGTCTCACACTACAATACGTTAACAATCTCTACCCACCTATCGCATTCGCAATTGGAATGGTATTTTTCTTCTTACTCGTCAAAGCATTGTTTAATGTTCGTGTAGCATTACTCGCATCAGCATTCCTAGCAGTTATTCCAACATACTTATACAGAACTATTGCAGGATTCTCAGACAAAGAAGCATTAGCAATGGCATTATTCTTTGCAGCACTATACTTCTATGTCTTATCATGGAAAGCACTTACTACTAAAAAAGCAATTATTCACGCAGGAATATCAGGAATATTTGCAGCACTCATGACCCTCGCATGGGGAGGATCCGTATTCTTATATTTAATCATTGGAGCAACGATCCTCATCTCTCTAGCACTTGATAGATTTCACATACGAGAATTCTATGCCTATACCATATGGCTCATCCCCCTATTTTTAGCATTCTTAACAAAACCATTACGATTCCCCCTAAGTGTTATTTTCTTAAGTATTAGTTCAGGAATACTCATCCTTGCATGGGTTACTGCATTAGTCTATTATCTCATTCATCACAAAAAAATTATTCGATTACCAGAACGCTTAACTAAACTTTTACCTCCAGGATATATCATTGTAGGAGGAACATTCATTGTAGGAATTATTCTTGCAATTATAGCTCTTGGTCCATCATTTATATTTAATCAAATAAAAGATCTCTATGTAACACTCGTTCGACCATTCGGAGTATCACGATGGTCTCTTACTGTAGGAGAAAACCATCAACCCTATGTTACAGACTGGGCAGGACAATTAGGAATGGGATTCATCTGGTTGTTTATTGTTGGAAGTATCTGCTTATTCTATTACATGCTTACCTACTTAAGTATTAAGAAAACAACACGCTATGTATTTACAGGAGTTTATGCTGCATTCATCCTTAGCTTTGTATTCTCAAGATACAAACCAGGATCCATACTTAACGGAGAAAGTAATTTAGCACTCGCACTCTATGTAGGATCACTCATTATATTTGCACTATTTATCCTCTATGCACACTACAACGCTTACAAAAAACACCACGACATCTATAAAGAAATAACGCAAATACCCGCAATATACACTCTTAGTTTTATCTTCTTCATTATCATGCTCGCAGGAGCAAGATCAGGAGCAAGACTCATGTTCTTATTCTCACCATTCATCAGCATCTTTGCAGCATACGCAATAGACTTCCTCTACGTATGGACCAAAAAAACTGTTGAAACTCTCACAAAAGAATCATACAAGAAATTATTATGGGCATTCAGTTTTGTTATTATCTTCTTAATACTCTTCAACCCTGTAGGAGCAAGCCCAGGAGAAGTAGGAATTAGCAAAGGAATACTCGTCAAATACTATCAAGATACTTCAATGGCAGCACGATATACAGGACCACAATACAACGCTCAATGGCAACAAGCAATGAAATGGGTGCGAGAAAACACACCTGAAGATGCAGTATTCGCACACTGGTGGGATTACGGATACTGGGTACAATATGGTGGAAGAAGAGCAACACTCGTAGACGGAGGAAACGCACGAGGAAAAGACGGATCAGGAGCAATCAATCACTTTATTGGAAGACACGTCCTTACAGGAACATCAGATGAAGAAGCATTAACACTCTTGAAAGCATACAACTCAACACACTTACTTATCATGTCAGATGATGTAGGAAAATATCCCGCATATTCATCAATAGGAGCAGATGTTAATTATGACCGCTACGGATACATCCCAACATTTGGACTAGACACACAACAATCACGAGAAGGAAGAAACGGAGAAACAATCTTAATCTATACCGGAGGAGCAGGACTTGATCATGACATAGAATACCAAGGAAAAATCTATTCAAAATCAAACAGCGGAATAGCAGGATTCCAAATAGCACTCAAAACAACAACAAATAACGAAAACATTACCTCACAAGAACTAGGACAACCATCAGCATTTGTTATAAGCTCAGGACAACAATACACCGTCCCACTCAACTGCTTATACGTTAACGGACAAAAAGTACTGTTCACCACAGGACTTGATGCATGCGTACAATTAATACCCGTATTCCAAAGTCCAACACAAGCAAACCCTATAGGAGCACTACTCTACTTAAGCCCCGTTGTCAGTAAATCAGAATTTACAAAATTATTCCTCTTCGAAGAAAAAACACCATACTTTACCAAAGTCTATGATGACAGCAAAAGCTTACCCCTATCAATCTATCAAGGACAATTAATAGGCCCAATAAAAATATGGAACATAAGCTATCCAGACAATTTAACCATACCAGACTATTACTACACAGAAACACTACCAGACCCAAGAGTAACACTTGTTAATTCACAAGAAGCTCAATGAAAGTTCTCTCCTTAAAACAACCATACGCAGAATTAATTCTTCAAGGAAAGAAAACTATCGAATTACGAAAATGGAACACTACCTTTAGAGGAGAATTTCTTATTCACGCATCAAAAAGCCCTGATCAAGAAGCAATGGAACGATTCGGATTTAAAGAACTACCCTGCGGATACATCGTAGGAAAAGTAACATTAGTTGATGTAAAAAAATATGCAAACAAAGAAGAACATGCAAAAGATAAGAATTTACACCTAGCAACAACCACATGGGGAAGTTATGGATTTATACTTACGAATGCCCAACGCACCAAAGAAATACCTGCAAAAGGAAAGCTCGGATTTTGGGAATATAGCCCTCAGAAAAGCTTTTAAGAATCCTTTAAGGGCAAATACCTATGATACCCTACTTATTCCCCTTCAGTATCGCACTAGGAGTATTCGCTGCAGTACTCTTAGCAACACCATGGCTTATTCGCTATTTAGAAAAAGCAAAACTCCTCGTTGACGATCGCCACAAAGAAGGAAGACCTCGCGTTGTTCAATCAGGAGGATTAGTAGTTGTAGCAGGAGCAATAGGAGGAATATTCGTATTTATTTTCGTAAGAACATTCTTTCCTCATACAGGAAATGCAATCAACATTACCAACGAAACATTAATCCCCCTCTTCGCAGGTCTCCTAAGTTTAATCATTATCACACTCGTAGGATTTTTAGATGATATCCTCATCAATAAAGAAGGAACAGAAACAACTGGCCTAAAACAATGGCAAAAACCATTACTCACACTAGCAGCAGCAGTTCCCTTAGTTGTTATTAATGCAGGAGTAAGCACTATGACTCTACCATTCTTTGGAACTGTTGATGTCGGAATACTCTATCCCTTAATTTTCATCCCCATAGGAGTTGTTGGCGCAGCAAACATGGTCAACCTAATTGGAGGACTCAATGGAATAGAAGCTGGAATGGGAGCTGTTGCAATAGGAATGTTAGGAATTTTCGCATTTATACAAGGCAGCAGAGTTGCAAGCCTTATTGCACTCATGAGCGTTGCAGCACTCATAGGATTTTATTATTACAATAGGGTTCCTGCAAAAATTTTACCTGGAGACTCACTAACATATTTCATAGGAGGAGTCATAGCAGTAATCGCAATCATAGGAAACTTAGAAAGAGCAGCAATCATTGTTGCAATACCCTACCTTATAGAATTTGTACTCAAAGCAAGAGGAAAATTCCAAAAAACAACCGTAGGATATTACAAAGATGGAAAAGTATGCTCTAACTATGATAAAATTTATTCACTACCCCACATCTTTATGAGATCAGGAAAATACACAGAAAAACAAATTGTTATTTCGTTCATCATCTTCGAACTCATTATATCAAGCCTTATCTGGATACTATGAAACTCAGCATAATAATACCCGCATACAACGAAGAGAAGAGAATTGAACCACTACTTAGAGCACTGCCATCATATTTCAAAAATGATGCAGAAATAATTGTCGTTATTAACAACACCACAGACAAGACAGAAGACGTAGTAAAGAAAGTAATGAAAGATTACAAAACTATTTCTTATTTTGTAATTCCAAAAAACAAAGGAAAAGGAGAATCAGTCATTGAAGGATTCAAAAAAACAAAAGGAGAATATCTATGCTTTATTGATGCAGACTCCTCAGCAGACACAACACAACTCGATAAATTATATCAAGAATTACAACATTCAGACTATGCAGGAATCATAGGCTCACGATGGATCAAAGGAGCAAAAATTACAAAATACCAACCACTCCCAAGAATTATTGCATCACGGGCATATAATCTGCTCGTAAGATTAATACTAGGATTACCCTACAAAGACACACAGTGTGGATTAAAAATATTCAGAAAAGAACCTATATTTAAAGTAATAAACGAAATTACCCCAACACAAGCAGAGTTTGATGTTGCGCTACTCTACGCATTACATAAACATGGATACAAAGTAAAAGAATCACCAATTGTTTGGGCAGATGATCCTAATACAGTCTTTAAGATGAGACAAATTATACCGAAAATGTTCAAAGCATTACTCACCATCAAGAGAGAAACAAAATGAAACCAACTATTAGTATCGTTATTGCACTAGCACCAGGAAGAAACGCAGAAGTATTAGACTCATTACAACACATCAATTATCCAAAAGAAAAATATGAAATTATTCTCCAGGAAGGACTAAACCCCTCCTATAATAGAAATGAAGGTGTAAAAAAAGCAAAAGCAGACATTATTGCACTCATTGATGATGATGCATATGTCCATCCAGAACTCTTACAACGAGCAGAAGACTTTTTCAAAAAATACAAGAAGGTAGATATTGTTGGAGGACCACAACTTACTCCTCAAAGCGATAAATCATTCGCGAGAATAACAGGAATTATTATTTCAAGCTATTTCGGTGCAGAACGAATGAGCAAGAGATACAAAAAATCAAAACTCACCCTCCATGCTGATGAGAATATGCTAACAAGTGCTAATTGTTTCGTACGAAGAGAATCATTCATTGCTATTGGAGGATTTAACACAAAACTATTCCCTGGAGAAGATCCAGAATTTTTTGCACGAGCACAACGCAAAGGACACACCATTGCATATAATCCAGAACTTATTGTCTATCACAAGAGAAGAGCAACCTATAGAGAATTTGTAAAACAATTCTATAATTACGGAAGAATGAGACCTAAGAAAGAAGTGCATGCAAAAGGAAATACGCCTCTCTTATACTTTATGCCATTATTCTTTGTTGTATACTTATTACCCCTCTTTGTATTAGGATTTGTACATTGGATATTTTTTATTCCCTTATTATGCTACCTCCTCATAGCATTAGGATCAAGTGTGTACCAAGCAATACTTCATAAAACATTTCTTGTTATACTTGTAGGCCCATTCTTGTACCTAAGCATGCACAGCGCATATGGAATAGGAATGTTAAGCGGATACATAAAACCAGCAAAAAACAGAACACTCTAAGGTGTTGAAAAAACCCATACAATAGCCAAAATAATCAACGCACTTCCAATACTGAATAAGAGAACTTGATATCTCCCTCTCTTTGGTGAAACTGATCTTTCCACACTTTTTACGACCTCTCCAGGTATATAAGTTTTGCCAACCAAAAGGTTTTAAAACATGAAAACTACCTCTCTTTTAGAAGTTACTCTCAAAAAAATTTAGTACTCAACTAAAAAGGAACAACCATGAAAATAATTGTCGGATACCCACCAACTTTCTCTGAAAAAGGAACCGTACTCCTCTCACAAAATAGACAATTACAATGGTTTAACAATCCAACATTCTTATTCCCCGTTACCCTCGGAACTGCAGCAACATGGTTCAAAAAACTAGGACATGATGTACAATGGATCGACTGTATAGCAGAAAATATTAGCACTGATGAATTTTTAGCATTATTAGAGAAAGAACAACCAGAACTATTCTTCTTCGAAAGTAAGAGCCCCGTTATCAAAATACACTGGAAAATCATTAATGAACTAAAAGCAAAATTCCCAAACATGAAAATAGGACTCGTAGGAGACCATGTTAGTTATTTACCAAGAGAATCAATGGAAAACTCAAAAGTTGACTACGTCTTCAACGGCGGATATTATGATTTCGCAATGATAGAATTAGTACAAGCATTAGAACAAGGAAAACTACCACCAAAAGGAGTATGGTACAGAGATGCAAAAGGAAATATTGTAGACAACGGAAGATACAACTTTACTCGACACTTAGACGAAGCACCAATCATTGACAGAATCTTTACTAAAAATCATTTATACCAAAAAGAATTCAATCTGAAAGGAAGACCATTCGCATACATCATGAGCGGAAGAGACTGTTATTGGGGAAGATGCACCTTCTGCGTATGGGACCACACCTTATATCCAAAGGGAACCTACAGAGCACGATCACCAGAAAACGTCATGGAAGAAGTAAAATATTTAGTAGATGAAATAGGCGTAGAAGAAATATTCGATGATGCAGGAACTATCACCGTAGGACCATGGCTACGAAAATTCTGTCAATTAATGATTGAATCAGGATACAACGAAAAAGTAATGTATTCTTGTAATATGAGATTCGGAGCAGTATCACCAGAAGAATATCGATTAATGAAAAGAGCTGGATTCAGACTATTAAAATACGGACTAGAATCAGCAAACCAAGCAACTCTCGATAAATTAGACAAAGGAACAAAAGTAGAAGTTATTATTCCATCAGCAAGAGCAGCAAAAGAAGCTGGACTAACCGTTCATTTAACCATGATGGTAGGATATCCATGGGAAACAAAAGAAGAAGCAATGAACACTCTTAACCTAGCAAAAGAACTCATGCTCAAAGGATATGCAGACGTATTACAATCAACCGTTGTTATGCCCTATCCAGGAACACCACTCTACAAAGAAGCAAATGAAAAGGGATGGTTACTCATCGATCCATTTGATTATGAACGATTAGACATGACAGAACCAATACTTGCAACACCTCTTACTACACGAGAAGATATCATGAAAATATGTGATAGAATCTACACAGACATATTCTTCAATCCAAGATACATCTACCAACACATGAAGAGAATCAAAGGATGGGACGATGTAGTATATACTCTACGAGGAGTTAAGGCAGTAATTGGACACGTCAAAGATTTCAAGAGACCTGTCAAAGCCGTAGATAAAGAAGAATCTTCAACAGAACAAGCAGCAGCAACAGCAATCAAATTCTAAGCAAGTTTTATATAGTACTCTTAGTTTGCAATTTTCGTGAAACATAAAAAAGGTGCAAACACTTCTCAAAAAATACTTCTAGGAATATTCATCATTCTTGCAATTGCAGCATTAGCAATGGTATTCATGCAAGTATCCGCAACAGGATTTGCAATCTTCGGAACAAACAATGCAGCATTCATGTACCAAAACGTTCCTACAACGATGACTCCAGGAACAAACTATACCATAACCATCATCATGAATAATACTGGAACAAATCCCTGGACAACATTAGGAAAATACAAACTAGGATCACAATCACCACAAGACAATACCAATTGGGGAAGAAACAGAGTAGAATTACCTGCATCACCCATCAACAAAGGAAAAGCAGTATCATTCACCTTCTCCGTAAAAGCACCAACAACACCAGGAAATTACTCATTCCAATGGAAAATGGTACAAGAAGGGAAGGGATGGTTTGGAACTGCAACACCAAAATTACCTATTGCTGTAGCATCACGAAGCATTTGTGGAAACAACCAATGCGAAGCTGGAGAGACAACAACTTGTGCAGCAGATTGTGCATGCGCAGATAGCGATGGCGGATATAATTATAGCTTATTAGGATTTTCTCGAGGACCAGCAGCAAATGGAACAGTATTTACCGTTACTGATGCATGTCGTGCTGATGGATATTCATTAGACGAAGCAGTATGCTTTGGAAACACACCAGGATTCACAACATACTCCTGCCCATACGGATGCGCAAATGGAATATGCAAACCTTATACACAGCCTCCTGTTGTGTGCGGAGATGGCCTATGTGGAACTGGAGAAGAATGCGAATGGAATGGCACATCACAAACTCAATTCATGTGCCCTGATAATCCCACACTCCCTATTGGAAAAGTTTGTTCAGGATGTAAACTGTATAATCAAACTATCATTACTCCTCCTAATAATATAACTGCATATGTTCCCTTAGGCTCTGTTATTACTACTTCACCCTTAGGATTTAAACAAATAATAACCCCATCAGACTTATCAAAACTTAAAGAAGGAACATCACTGTTAGGAAATACTAGCTATAAACTCAAAGAAGTTGTTGTCTTTGCGCAAACCGTTTCTTCACCAACACTTGAAACTTCACTAACATCAGGAGATTATGACTTTAATACAAGCACACCACTTCTTGTATACAAAAATTCAATTAAATATTATCAAACATTCCAAAATGCAACACCCTTAGCTACTGTTAGCGCATCAAACCCTCTCAATATGATGGTTTTAGGACAGTCCATGAGCATCATAGGGGTTAATAGTAATGCGAGTATGACTGTTAAACTTGCTGATGGCACGGTTCATACGTATTCAGATGGAGATGCGTATATTGGCCAAAGCGAAACAGATCCTGATTGGGTTTGGAATATTGGAGGACTTATTAGTAATACACCAACACAACTTAATGCTACACAAGAATTTAACGGACCATACATTGGAATTACTAACGATTTTGTTCATAGCGCTGCAAACGATCCAGTAACATTCCCAGGAAATTGCTTAAACTTCCCTAATAATTATTTACATTTATGTGTTAATACAATCCCACAAAATAATGCCCACGTAGAATTTGAAGCATGGACAAGCGGAGTTGACTTAAGCGATGCAGTACCAGGACTAACAAGCACTGGAGCAGTTGTCATAACAACTGATAGACCTGATGGTCTAATAATTAATCCAGCACGTTGGTCATGGAGCGTTCTTTCTCAAAATGTAACAACTAAGACCATATACATTCATAGAACAAATTCTACACACTATGAAATTTACTATGCAGATTCATCTGATGCAAACCATATCAAGTTTGCTGGATTTGTTGGGCCATATCCAATGCGAGCAGTATCTGTACGATATTCTAATACATCTCAACTTGTTGACTTAGGAATGCAACAAGGCGGTGTTGGCAATAACTGGTTCACTATAGATCAGCTATTTTTCCCAGGAGGATACGGAACTCACTATGATAACACCACTATAAGATTCATGATGCCTATTAATTCTTCACAATTAGGAAACACGAGTAGCTTTGCTGAACCTGGAGAAATAACATGGAAAGACAGAGCGATAGGCTCTTCAAATAATGATCTTCGAAACGTTTATGGAATCATTATTAGAAACCCGAACATAAATGGTGCAAATGATAAAGTAGTTCTCGAAATACCACAATACCAAATTAAACCAGGAATTACACTCTATTAATTAGAAATTCATATAAACTACACTTCTTAATTTTTTGATATGAAATGGACTAAAATCCTTCCTATCATAGGAATAGCAATATTCGTATTCTTATTAACAAGAATTGATTTGCATAAATTTGTTGCTATTGTAAAAACAGCAAATCCCTTATTTCTAGGATTAGCAGTAGTGTTAACATTAATTCAAGTATTATTACAAACTTACAAATGGGATGTACTTTTAAAATTACAAGGAATGCACGTACATTATACAAAACTCGTAAAATTACAATTAAAAAGCGCATTCTATGGAAGCATCACACCTGGAAGAGTTGGAAGTTTTAGCAAAATACCTCACTTAAAACAAATCACAAATTATTCTTTAAGCATATGCGCACCATCAGTTATTGTTGATCGATTCTTAGACATGATTACCGTCCTCATCATGGCAGTAATAGGAGCAGGATTAATCCTCACCAACAATTCTTATGTTATTTACGAAGTAGGAATATTAACCCTTATTTTAATTATAGGATTCTTTATTTTACTCGACAAGAAGCTCATGAAAAAATTCATGAACATATTCTTCAAAATATTCATTATCAAAAAACTTAAAACATTCGTAGATGAATCATTCGAAGATTTCTACAAAAATATTCCAACAAAAAAACAATTAATTTATCCATTTATCTTGAGTATATTAGCATGGGTATTAACCTATAGCATCTCCTACGCGATAGCACTAGCAATACATGCAGAAATACCCTACCTCGCATTCATCTTCTTATTCCCTATTGCAACTATTGTAGGAATGATACCTATCACCCTTGCAGGAATAGGAACCAGAGAAGCAGCACTCATAGGACTATTAAGCATTTATGGAATAAGCCCAGAACAAGCAATAGCAATATCCTTATTAGGATTCATTTTCAGCAGCATGATACCCTCATTATTAGGAGGAATTTATAGCATCAAAGATGATAC
>CAYVWZ010000016.1:0-22656 GCA_964455655.1 Candidatus Woesearchaeota archaeon | reverse complement strand
TACTCCAAAACGATCAAGTGCTTTTTTAACTTGCTTTTGGTGTCCGTACAATCTTTCTGGTGTATAACGTAAACAATAGAGAATTCCTCCTCCTGGGTCAGGGTTTCTTTCGCCTAAGTTAAACAATTCCCATGCTTCTTTTGTCATGTGGATAATCACACCATAACTCTTATAAAGCTTTTATTAACTATAGTTAATTGGTGCGTTATGGATATCAAGAAGTTCTCGATAGACCGGTCCAAGTATGACCATGCAGATACGATAAAACCTCGTTATATCGCAGCTCCAGGCCTTACGGAAGAGTTAGTGAGAAAGATCTCTACCAGAAAGAACGAGCCTGACTGGATGCTTCAAAAACGCTTACAGGGTCTTGAATTATTCCATCAAACTCCTGTTCCAACATGGGGGCCTGACTTATCCAAACTAAACTTTGATGATCTTGTCTATTATGTTGATCCTGATGCAAAAGAGTCTACAACTTGGGAAGAAGTTCCTGAAGAGATTCGTAAAACTTTTGATCGTCTAGGTATTCCTGAAGCAGAAAAAAAATCTCTAGCAGGCGTTGGTTCGCAGTATGATTCTTCAGTTGTCTATCACAAATTAAGAGAAGATCTTGAAAGAAAAGGTGTTATTTTTGAAAATATGGACACTGCTATTCAAAAATATCCTGAATTAGTGAAGAAATATTTTATGACATCGTGTATTCCTGTGAATGATCATAAGTTTATTATGTTACACGCTGCTGTATGGTCTGGTGGTACGTTCATTTACATTCCTCCGAACACAAAAATTGATTTACCATTACAAGCATATTTTAGAATGAACGCTGAAGGCGGCGGACAATTCGAACATACATTAATTATTGTTGATCAAAATTCTGAATTACACTATATTGAGGGTTGCTCTTCTCCAAGATATAATAAATTTTCTTTACATGCAGGGTGTGTTGAATTACATGTCTTAGAGGGTGCAAGAATGAGATATTCTTCTATTGAGAATTGGTCTCGTAATACGTTTAATCTTAATACAAAGAGAGCTCTTGTTCATAAGAATGCGCGTGTTGAATGGATTAATGGTAATATGGGTTCGTGTAGAACAATGCTCTATCCTTCTTCTATATTAGTTGGTGAGGGCGCTCAATCTGATTCTCTAGGGATTGCTTTTGCAAACAATGACCAAGATCAAGATACGGGAGCAAAAGTTGTTCATGCTGCTCCTCATACTTCTTCTACCATCAGAGCGAAAAGTATTAGCAAAGGAAATGGTATCTCTTCGTATCGTGGTTCTGTCTATGTGACAAAGAATGCTACGAATGTTAAATCAAGTGTTACATGTGATGCATTATTAATTGATCCTGAATCAGTTTCTAAAACATATCCTTTCATGAAGGTTGATACGAATAAAGTTGATCTCGTTCATGAAGCTTCTGTTGGTAAGATTGGTGAGGAAGAGTTATTTTATGTAATGGCTCGTGGTTTATCAGAGGAGCAAGCAATGAAAATGATTGTCTCTGGTTTTGTTGAGCCTGTTATTCGTGAATTACCATTAGAGTATGCTGTTGAACTAAATAAATTAATGGAATTAGAGATGGAGAATTTTACAGCATGAGCTTAACGCGCACTACTCTTGAGAAAATTTCTGCTCAGTTTAAGGAGCCGGAATGGTTATTGAATCGCCGTGTAGAGGCGTTTGAAGTATTTTCTAAACTGCCTCTGCCTAGTCTAAAGTATGGTATTCGTATGCACATAAATCTCTCTGCTCTAGATCTCTCTTCATTAAATCCTTTAGATCTTTCTTCTCCTATAATTAAGGCTCCTTCAGAGATTGAGGTTCTTTCATTCCCTGATGCAGTGCAGAAGCACGGATCTCTTCTTCAAGAATATTTAATGTCAAGTATTCCCTCTCATGAAAATAAACTTACTGCATTGCATGCTGCATTTATGAATCAGTGTATTGTTATGCATATTCCAAGAGGTGTTAAAGTGGCAACTCCTATTGAGATTGTGATCCCTCATACTTCTTCGCTCTTATGTCATGTTCTGGTTATTGCAGATGAAGATAGTTCGGTAACTATTATGGAGCATCTTCAAGAAGGATTAACGAAGAGTGTTCTTACGCATATGGTTGAAGTGTTTGTAAAAGATCGTGCATTTGTTGAATATCGTTCTTTGCAAGAATCTTCTCTTTCTAATCATGTTTTTTCAAGAAAGCATGCTACAGTAAGTTCTTCAGGAACAGTGAAATGGCTTGATGCGTCTCTTGGTGGGGTGTTTACTCAATCATTGGTAACTTCTGCGTTAATAAAAGAGAATGCTTCTTCTGAATATTTAGGGTTAGTCTATGGTACGAATGATCAAGTAGTTGATATTTTTGCTTCTTCAGAGCATCATGCTCCTCATACGAGAAGTGTTCTTTCTTCTAAGATTGTTCTTGATGATACTTCAAGAGTTTTGAGCCGTGGTTTAATTAAAATGGTTCCCGCTGCGCATCATGCAAATGGTTTCCAACATCAAGATATAGTATTGTTAAGTGATCAAGCTCATGCTGATGCAGTTCCTTTTTTAGAGATTGAAAATAATGATATTACGTGTAAACACGGAGCGACGATATCTCAGATTGATGCAGAAAAATTATTCTATATGATGTCTCGCGGTCTTTCTGAATATGAGGCAAAGCGAAAGATTATTGAAGGATTCTTCATGCCTATTCTTGTAAATCTCCCAGAGGGAGTATTGCATACAACGATTGAGAAAGCTTTAGAAAAAAGGCTTGTAGAGGTTACCCTATGAACTTAAACATTATGCGAGAAGATTTTCCTATGTTGAAGGTTGTTTCAAATGGGCAGCCCTTGCTCTATGCTGACTCTGCTGCAACAAGTCTTCGTCCTCTTCAGGTCATGACTGCAATGGATAGTTATTATCATAATTTTGGTGTTAATGTTCATCGTGGTTCGTATGAATTAAGTGTGTATGCTACAGAAAAGTATGAATTAGTAAGAAAGTCTGTTGCTTCTTTCATTAATGCGTCTCCTGAAGAAATTATTTTTACGCGTGGTGCTACTGATGCTTTGAATATGGTCTCTCGTATGTTGCATTATTCTTTACAAAAGGATGATGAAATTATGGTGTCTGTTATGGAGCATCATAGTAATTTGGTTCCTTGGCAAGAATTAGCTAAAGAAACTGGTGCAGTTCTTCGCTTTGTGCAAGTAACTCCTGATTTTGAATTAGATATGGTTCATTTTGAGCAATTGCTTTCTTCTAAGACGAAGATTGTTGCAATCACTCATTCTTCGAATGTTCTTGGCACAATTGTTGATGTAAGGAGAATTTCTGAATTAGCTCATAAGGTTAATGCGCTGGTGGTTATTGATGCTGCTCAGTCTATTCCTCATATGAAGATTGATGTGAGGGATATTGGTTGTGATTTTCTCTGTTTCTCAGGTCATAAGATGTTAGGGCCTACAGGTGTTGGGGTGTTATATGGAAAGAGATTATTGCTTGACTTACTTCCTCCTGTGAGTTTTGGTGGGGATATGATTTCAAGTGTTACACTTGAGAGGGCTACATGGAATACCGTTCCGCATAAGTTTGAGTCTGGTACTCCTCCTATTGCTGAGGTTATTGGTTTAGGTGCTGCAATTGAGTATCTTGAGCAGATTGGTATAGAAAATATTTATGATCGTGAGCAGGATCTTGCAACGAAGATTGTGAACGAATTCGAAAAGCTTTCTCGTGTTAAGCTCTTTGGTCCTAAATTGCATCGTGGTTTAGCATTTTCTTTTGTTGTTGATGGTATGGATGTTCATGATGTTGCTTCCCTCTTAGATGCTGAGGGTATTGCGGTGAGAACTGGTCAATTATGTGCTATGCCTCTCGTTCAAGAGGTATTAAAGCAAGATTCTGTTATTCGTGCATCTTTCTCATGGTATAATTCTTCTGATGAGATTGCTCGTTTTTTCACTACGTTAAAATCTATTATTGGAGGAATAAATTAATGTTAAGAATTGAAGATCTCCATGTGAGTGTTGATGGGAGAGAGATTATCAAGGGTATTTCATTAGATGTTGTTCCTGGTAAGATTCATGTATTAATGGGCCCTAATGGTTCTGGTAAGACAACGTTAGGGTATGCATTAATGGGCCATCCTCGGTTTAAAATTACTTCAGGTAAAATTGTATTGAATAATGAAGATATTACAAAGTTACTTCCTCATGAGCGTGCAAAGAGGGGGTTGTTCTTATCATTCCAACATCCTGTAGAGATTTCTGGTGTTACCTTATCTAATTTCTTGCGTTATGCAAGAGAAGCAGTGACGGGAGAAAAATTGAGTGTTATGGATTTTCATCGTTTAGTTAAAGAAAAATTAGCATTGCTAAAGATAGAGAGTTCTTTCTTGAAGAGATATGTGAATGAGAATTTTTCAGGCGGAGAGAAGAAGCGTTGTGAAATGTTACAAATGTCTGTTCTTGAACCAAAAATTGCAGTGTTAGATGAAACTGATTCTGGTTTAGATTCAGATGCATTAAAGATTGTTGCTGAGTGTATTACTTCTCAGAAGAATATGGGTTTCTTAGTTATTACCCACTATACAAGATTCCTTGATTTACTTTCCCCTGATATGGTTACGGTAATGGTTGATGGGAAAATTATTGAGAAAGGTTCTTCTGATGTGGCGAAGAAGATTGAGCGTGAAGGTTTTGATAAGCTCGGAGTGAAAAAATGACTTTTGTAAAGCGTTCTCGTGAGGATATGGAAAAAGTTCAAGACTTAAGTAAGGCTATTGAAACATTAAAAACGATTCATGATCCTGAAGTGGGTTTAGATATTTGGAATTTGGAATTAATTTATGATTTACAAATGAAGAATAACATGATACAAGTTTTTATGACCTTTACTTCTCCATTATGCCCCTACGGTCCTGAGCTTGTTGATACGGTTAAAGAAAAGCTTCTTGCAGCAGGATTTAAGCATGTTGATGTAGAAATTGTTATTGATCCTCCTTGGGTTCCAAGTGAGTATGTGAAGGAATTACTTGGTCTTGCATAAGACTTAAAAATAGTTAACAATGGTTATGATTATGATGAAAGCCTCTCTCCAACCCCAAGAAATTGAAGTGTTCTACATACTTCCAGCATTAAGAAGAGAACTAACACTTGCAATGAAAGAATTAGGGTATTCACAAAAGAAGACTGCGAAACTCTTAGGTGTTACAGAGCCTGCGGTGTCTCAGTACTTATCAAAGAAGAGAGCTATGAATGTTGAGTTTAGTGATAAGATCAAGCATAGAATTAAAGAGTCTGCGAAAGTAATTCATGATCATTTTTCTCTTGTTGAACAAATGCAGTCATTAATGCGTTATGCACATGAGGAAAGAACAAAGTGTGGAGTCTGCCATGATTTAACGGGCAAAACTCCTGCATGTCTAATATGTTATGAGGGGGCAAAATAAGATGGAACAAAAACCGCTAAAATATAAAAAGCTTGAAGGATTAAGTGAGAGACAATTATCAGAACATCATGATGTCTTGTATGTTGGTTATGTGAACAAAGTTAAACAAATTGCTGAAGCATTAAAAAATGTTAAGCTTGAAGGAACAAATGCAACGTATTCTGATTTGCGTGAATTAAAAGTTGAAGAAACATTTGCATTAAATGGTGTTAAATTACACGAAGCATATTTTGATAATATGGGCGGAAAAGGTGGAGCTCCATCAGGTAAGATTAAGAAGATGATTGAGCGTGATTTTGGTTCTGTTGAGAAATGGACTGCTGAGTTCAAAGCAATGGGATTAGCTGCTCGTGGATGGGTTGTTTTAGCGTATGATCTTGAGGATAAAAAATTGCGTAATGTTCTCTGTGATGCGCATCATCAAGGTGGGGTTTGGAATTGTGTTTCATTATTAGTCTTAGATGTGTATGAACATGCATATTTCTTAGATTATGGAACTGCTCGTGCAAAATACATTGATGCTTTCATGAATACGTTACAATGGGATGAAGTGAATAAACGTGTTGAGGCATATGGAGCAAAATAATGCCAGAGCTTCTTCAATCTCATATTAGTAAGGATATTTTGATCGGTGACCTTATTCGTAAGTATCCTGCTGCTATAGAAGTTGTTGGGAGATATGGTATTCATTGTGTTGGGTGCCATGTTTCTAAATTTGAGGCTCTTGGTATGGGTCTAAAAGCGCATGGGTATTCTGATGAAGAAGTTGATAACATTATTCGAGAGGTAAATGATTTCTTAGATACAAGAAATATTTCTTCTGCTATGGTTTCAATTTCTGAGTTTGCTGCTGAGAAGGCTCTTGAGTTAGCAAAGAAGCAAAACTTAAAAGAATTTTATTTGCGCTTAAAAGTTGTGAAGGGTGGTTGCGCTGGTAATACCACAACGTTAGATTTTGTTACTTCTAAAAATTTTGAAGATGAGGTTATTGAAGCGCATGGATTAAAAGTTTTAGTTGATCCTTCTTCTAAACCTCTCCTTGAGGGTTCTATTCTTGAATATGTTGAATCATTAAATGAGTCAGGATTTAAGGTTATGAATCCTCATGCGAAGAAATCTTGTGCATGTGGTACTAGCTTTATGATGTAAAATGTTACATGATTTACGTTTGTTTGCTGCATCGCACATTCAAGGGAATGATGTTGAGTTTCGCGATGATGTTTTTGTGAAACGCTACAAGCGATTGCATCTTCCAGGGCTTTGGGGTTTCTTAGAAAGAAGAATTGGCGGGTCTCCTTATGAGCGCATGGATCGTGAAGTAACAAAATTAACAGTATTAGAAGATCATCATATTAATGCTCCTCGTATTCGTCGAGCAGATTTTCGTGAAAGAGAATTACATTTAGAGATTGTGCCTGACTCTTCTCAATTGAGGAGTGTTTTAGCAAATGGTTCTGTTTCTCAAGATAGAAAACTTTCCTTTGTTGAGGCGACGTTTGCATTATTAAAAAGTATGCATGCTCACCATATTGCGCATGGTGATGCTCTTACAAAGAATTATATGCTGAGCAATGGTGTTCCTTTTGGATGTGATTTTGAACATGAGAGAGAATTTGATGATGCTCTTGCATTTGATGTGCGTTTACTTGCTGCTGATACAGTATACTGGTTAGGTAAGGGTTCACTTCCAGAAGTAAAAAGAGCGATTCGTTCTGGTTATGGGCCTATTCAAAAAGTGGTTCCTCTGCCTGCAGAAAGGTTCTTTTTTAGGGGGAGGTTTGGAAGTTCTGAAGAATTTTTTGATTTTTTCTATAAGGAATAATCTCGTAGCTTTTTTATACTTCTTCATGTTTCCAAAAAGTAATACATGACATATCTTGGTACAGCGGTTACTACTGAAGGGATAGTTATAGTCACTGATAGTATGCGTTCTTTAACGGGTGGTGCAAGAAAAACTGACAAATACCCTAAAATTTTTCGTGGTGGTGATGGTTTCTTAGTAGCTGCTGCAGGAGACTGTGACGCTATTCATGGTTTGGTTTCTCGAGTTCAAGACAAAGACTTTCCTTCAGTAACGGAAGCCGCTGAGTATGTGGTGCATACGGCAACTCGCTGGAAGCGTCCCTATGGTTCATACCCTACTGTTGTTCTTGCAGGTGTTGGTGATGATGATACTCTTGAATCCTATCTTGTTGACACAGCAAGATTTAGGAGCGCAGCGAACTTGCCCCATGGTATGCCCTTAACAGAAGTTGGCGAATGGGCTATTGATGCAGAGTATGAGGAGTATGCTAAAGAACCATTTTATGAAGGTGACAACACTGATGGTAAAGAAATTCGATTTGATAATATGCACGAAGCCCTCCCTCTATTGTATCAAAGTGGAATTAAAGCTGCAAGATCAAGACATGCAAATAGAGATTTTCAATGGGGTTTTGTTTCAAGAAAAACGGGGAGCTTAACTCGTTTAATGCCTACAAGTGCCTTATTAGTTGACGAGTTTGACATAGAACGTGGTGGTGTTCAATTAAGAAAAGCGAGAGAAGTTGCAAACATATTATCCTATGAGGTATTTTTTGATTTTTTTGGAGAAACACCTTCAACATCTCCAGCTAAAAGAATTCAACAGTTTGAGACGATGAACGGAGTATACCATGCGTTTTCAGGAGTTTTGGATTCGCACTATCATCTGAAAAGAGATCGTAAAAACTTGGAAGAGCTATACGCTGAGGGTCATGGGAGATGGAGTGTTAAAAAATTAGAACTTATTGATCATCTTATTGCTAGAAGGGAGCAATTGGTGGGTATGTTTGCAAGGGGAATAATGGATCAAAATCTACCAAAACTTGTTAAAGCTCGTAGAGCATATCATGGGATGTTAAAAGTTTGTGAACGTGAGTTCTTAGAGTAACACCAAAATCCTTAAAAACGTTCTATTAAGGCATTTCTTTCATGGTAGAAAAAAAATCTTCAAAAGCTGATGAAGATGAGTATGAACTCATTTATGATCGTGTAGGTTGTATTGGTGCAGCTTCTTGTGTTGCTGTTTTTCCTGAGCAATGGTCTTTAGCTGATGATGGTCTTGCTGATTTTAAGAAGCGCTCTTTTGGTAAAGAAGAATTAGAGCGTAATCTTGAAGCTGCAAAGTCTTGTCCTGTGAATGTTATTCGTATCAAGAATAAAAAAACTGGCGAATTTATTTACTAAAAATAAGCTGGGTTTCTTAGTGCTGGATCAACTAGCACATTAATGGCGCGCATTAATTTATGTGTTCCGCTTTGTGATATGTCTCGATGTCTTTCTTTTGAGATTCTAGAGAGTAATAATGATGGTCCCTCTCGTTCTTCTAGTTCTCTAAATCTTGCTCGTTCTTCATCAAGGTTTACAGCTTTTCCTATACGATACACAGGAGGGCCTTCTTGAATATATGCTTCTGTTTTTCTCGCCCACCATGAGGGATGTGCTCCTTCAGGATAAATTCGTTCTGCTCCGGTGCATCCTATGGGTATTACTTCTGCTCCTGTATGATATGCTGCGTGTACTGTTCCTTCAAGTCCTTTTCCTACAGTTGGAGTTCTTGTTCCATCGGGGAAAATAATAACACTGAGTCCTCTTTCAAGTGCTTGATGTGTTAATCTTCCTGAGCGTAAGAGTAATTGCTCGTGGTAAAATTCTTGTTGGTCTGAGTCTCCTGTTACTTTCTCTCCAAAGTATTTTCTATCAACTATTGGTATGAGCCCTGCAAGTGTGAAGAGGTTTCTTACTGCATTGCTCTTATCCATGTGTTTTCCTTTTACCCAGACTGTTGTGAGGTCTCTTCTTTTTTTGAAGAGTTCCCATTGGAATGGCCAGTAGGGATATTGGCTTGGTCCATGGTTCATTGCATAAATAACAGGGTTATCAGGTATATTTTCAAATCCTTCAAATTTACAGGGTTTGCCTAAATAATTGAGTTCTAAAATGAGTCCTATAGGGATTTGAAATTTAGTATTACCAAGGCGTACAGTGTCAAGTCTTTCGTGAGAGTAGCTCTTATCAGGTGTTATGCCCCATGCAATTGCAAGGTTTTCAGCGTGCTGGAGGTTCAAAGGGTCATCGAGTGCAGTAAATTCTAGTTCCATGGTGCTATTTCTAAAAGAAAATTTTTTAAGGCTTGTGAGGGAGGTTTCGGGATAAGTTCTGTCTTTTCCGCAAATCTTTCAGCTTTTTCTTATGAACCTTAATTAAGCGCTATGAATGCAATCATCCATAGGTGATATTGGGTGAATAATGGTAGAGTTTTGGTTAATACGTCATGCGGAATCAGAAGTCAATCTCATGAATAGGGAGTTTGTTGCGGGAAGAAGTTCTTGGGCAGAGCTTACTCCTCATGGTATTGCACAGGCTTCAGCATTGAAGTTATACGTAAAGAAAAACAATATTCAGTTCTCAAAAGTTATTTGCTCTCCTACAATTAGGGCTCAACAAACTGCGCGCTTTGGTATACCTCAAAGTGTTGATTATATCTCTCCATTAATAACTGAGATTAATTTGGGTTCGTGGGAGGGTCAGTTTCGTCATGAGGTGTACACAAAAAATATTCTTAAGCAATTAAAAAAAGATTCTTGGAATTTTCTTCCCCCTCATGGAGAATCGCAAAAGGATGTTTTTGAAAGGACACTATCACTCTTGCAACAAGAAATAAGCTCTTCTAAAAAGAATGATCGTGTTGCAGTAATAACTCATGGGTATGTTATCAAATTTTTATTATCAGGCCTAAATTTTGTTCCTAAAAATACTGCGTTTACAATTCCTATTGGTAATACGTCTATTACGGTTGTAGAGTTTTCCCAAGCGTCGTTCAAAGAAAAAGTAAGAAATAATCTTCTTCACTTGCAGGAGTTAGGGTTGCATTATAGGGGTGGTGTGTATGAAGTGTAATTTTGGTAATTCTATTTTGTTGATGCTAATACCTTCAGTAGTGCTCTGTGCTTCTAGTAAGAATCCGTTTCCTATTGGTTTCCATTCTCCGTTGAATAATCGTTCTGATGAAATAATGAGTTTTTCTTCATCGTGATAGTATTGCATTACATAATAGGGGTCTTGTGAACAATTTGCTTTTTTCTTTGTTTGTTTCAAAAACCTATTGTATGCATAAATAATATTTCCGTTGGTAAGTATGCAATTTAATGAAGTAAATGGTTTTAGTGGTGGTTCTTTGAGTGTTTCGTAAATATTGTTTAATTCTTGCTCAAGGTGTAAGAACGCATGAGTAAATCCTTTTTTCTCTTCTGCAAGTTTTAGAATAAATCTGAAAAGTATTTCGCTGTCATTATTTGCTTCAAGATGTTCTCCATAGCTTCCTAGGTGTTTCTTAACTTCTTTTGCAATTTTTAATGTTCCATTATGAGCAAAAGTATAATCCTTATAGGTGAAGGGGTGTGCATTTTTTTCTGTGATTAATTCTTCTGTTTCTACATCTAAGGGGTTTGTTGCTTTCCTGATATGTGCTAAAAAGAGTGGTGATGAGAGCGCATTAAGATCTTGTAAGTTTTCTTTAGTAATACTTTTTGATGTTTTAAGAATAACAGGGTGTTGATCGTGATAATATCCTATGCCCCATCCGTCAAAATGTTTTCCTATAGTTGCTTGTGTGAGTAAAGATGTTTCTGTTTCAGCAATATATTTTTTGATGGGTTGTGGGTGTAGTGAGTGTACACAGAGCATTCTGCACATAATGCGCGTTCTTGAAGAGTAATTTATAAACTTTTCAGTGTCATAAGCTTTATATCTTCATGAGATGGGCTGCTTGACACATGTCGAGGATTATTATTTTTGGGGATAGTATTGCCTGGGGGGCGTTTGATACTGAATCTGGTGGGTGGGCTCATAGATTAAGGCAGCAGTATGTGGCAGAATATGATGATTGTGAGGTGTATGTATTAGGTATTACAGGAAATACGAGTTCTGATGTTTTGAAACGATTTGATTGTGAGTCTGGAGCACGTAATCCTGATGTTGTACTCTTTGCTATTGGGATTAATGATAGTGCGATTGTGAAAGATAAATCTTGGGTCTCTCTTGAGGAATTTATGCAGAATATTAATCGTCTTATAGCACAGGCTCATGAAGTGGGTTATGAAGTGGGTTTTATTGGATTAACAAGAGTTAATGAAGAACTGACAACTCCTGTGCAGTGGGATAATAATTATCATTATGAGAATGGGTTAATCAAAAGATATGACGAGCGATTAAAACAGATTTGTGAGAAAGAAGAGGTTCTCTATTGTGATGTCTCAACAGTAATCCAGAATGAAGACTTGTTTGATGGATTACATCCTAATGCTAAAGGTCATGAGAAATTATTCAAAGTTATTGAAAAGTTTGTTTCTGAGAATTTTTTATAGATTAAGCAAAGTTCTTAGCGAGATATACAAGGACTCTATATTTTAAGGCTTTGAACCTTCCAACATTATACTGAACGGTTACTTTTCCTGCATCATATTCTTCAAAGAATGTCTTTCCTTTATGTTCTGATGTTACGATTGCATAGGCTACGTCTTTTGGCATAGTAATAATAATTCCTGTATTAGTAGTTTCTCCTGAAGTAATACTTTCAACTTTTCCGTCTTTAACAGTTGAAGAATAAATCATTTCTTTCGCTGTTTCATTTGTTATGCGCAGAGTAACGGTTTCATCGTTGAGTATTTTTTGGAATGTTGGAGGCAGTGTTTGCCCAACAAGGTTTTCTTGGGCGCTAATAAACTCTTTCTCTATAGCTTCTCTTTGGATGTCAGTAACAGCAAAGACTGATGTTAAGAGAAGAAATGAAATAATGGAGAATACTATCAACCTCATAGGGGTGGGATTTTGTTATTGTTTAAAAGATTGTTGGTTATGAACACATGGGGTTTTATGGTAAAAAATTATTAAATATAAATGATGTCAGAGAAGGCAATGAACAACTTAATACTCTTGCAATAGATCGGGCCTAAATTTTTTAATTCGGCTAATATGCCTTTTATTCCTAAATCCTATTTTTTCTAAAAAATTTTTAGTAGATATATCTCCATTAATTTGTATCAAAGTGCCTTTTTTGTTCAAGCACGGGTTTAGCCCATAATCTAGCAGTAGCGCATGTACGCTCTGTATAAGCTCTTTATTAGCAAGTTGAAGTCCAATTCGAGGGTATGCTTTATGATAACATTTTCTTTGATCAACAAAAAAGTATCCATCAGTATCAAATAACCCTCGCAAAACCTCAGTTATGCTAATATCATCAGTTATTTCTTGTGGGATCTTAACGGTATAACATTTTTTCCCAGCAGGCATTTTAAGCTCTTTAGTTAGAAATATAAAAAGCAGTTTAGAATAAATATTTAGTCGAAGAGTATTATCTTCCTGTATTAATGTGGATTGAAGATGCAGCTTTTTCTTAAGAAAAGGGATAATGAACCTTTGATAGTACTCTTTATCATGTCTATAATCACCAGTAAACTGAGTCAGATAGTGTTTATTGTACTCATTCGTGAATCCATCACCTATGAATGCACCAACAAACTCACAGAATTCTTCATCATTCAAAAGTTCTGCGTTAAAAAGATCTTTAACGACGCGCTTCTCCCAAGAGACGCGTCTTCCTTTCTCAAAAATTTCTGGATGTTCGGTATAAGTTCGTATTCCACCTTTGCGTGACCCCCAATTTCTGTCAAATAGCTCTATAGTTTTATTAAAGTGATATTTTTGATCTTCAGTCAGAAAACCGATTAATGTAGCATATCTCTCTGACGAAATAAGATGCTCACCAGTTCTGTAACGCTCAAACACTGTTTTAGGTATTTTGAGGGTTTGTCTTAAGCTCTTCCAAGACTCAAATTTTCCTTGGGTTCTGACCATTAAAAAGAAATCATTTCGAATAAGCTCATCTCTAAACTGAACTCTACTCATTAAATCATAATGGATTAGAGGTTAATAAAAACGATGTTCGAATTTCTGAAAATCTTTCAGATAAAATGAAAGCCTCTGGAGGGATTTGAACCCCCGGTCTCCGCTTTACGAAAGCGGCGCAATACCGAGCTATGCTACAGAGGCGTATCATAGTTTTGCTTTGAGTTCTTCTATGCTTAATTTAGATTGGCATTCGTTGCAAACTGGTTTTTTCTTGATGAATGTACCTTGTATTTTCTCTAAGAATGTTTCATGTATTTTCTTTCCGCAAATTGCACATTTCATCTATTAATTCCTTTCTAAATAACTTATAAAACTATTGGGCTCTTAGAAATTCTAAGGCTCTTACAAATCCTGCGTGATCTTCTTCAGTATATTCCCATTTTTCGAGGTTCCCTCGTGAATGTTCAATAAGATGCGCATACAAAGCCATTTTGCGATTTCTGTAGATGATTCTTTGATCAGAACCCTCTAGAATTCTCATCATGTTTTGTTCAGAATGTAATGCTCTATCAGGGTCTTCAATTCCATATACCATAAATTCATCGTGTTCGCTGACAGCGAAGTGGTCTTTTATAGTTCTAGGGACTTCATCGCTTACTCCAATAACATATCCATCTTGAGGACTTCCAGTTGCTCTCATTAATCCGTAGGGGATGAGCGCAGATCCCATTTGAAACATGTTTCGAGGAACAACAAAATAGTGTACGACTCTTCCATCTAGATGAGCTTCCTTCTGAGGATATCTTCTATGTTCAAGAAACCTTCTTACCTCTTCAATCTCGTGTTTTTCGAAACGTTTCATGTGTAAAATCTGCATAGAAATTGTTTTAAAGCTTATGATAGCAACGTGCAAAATCTTAAAAGCTCCTATTTCTCAGCTCTCTCTATGGCAAAACGTTTAGCTATTGTGGATAAGGATAAGTGCTTCCCTACGAAGTGTGGTCATTATTGGTGTATGGGTGCGTGTCCTGTAAATCGTCAGGGTGAAGAGTGTATTGTTGAAGAGGTTGTGACAAAGAAAGTTAAGATTATAGAAGATACCTGTATTGGTTGTGGTATTTGTTTGAAATGTCCATTTGATGCTATTAAAATTATTAATCTTCCAGATCGTTTACAAGCGGATCCTTTGCATCGCTATGGTGAAAATCAGTTCGAATTGTTTACGTGTCCTATTCCTAAGAAGAATATGGTTGTGGGCATTATTGGTAGAAATGGTATTGGTAAGTCTACAGCATTACAATTATTATCTGGTCAAGTAATTCCTAATTTTGGTAATTTTAAAGTTCCTGGTAAGCAGGATACGGTTATTAAGAATTTTGCAAATGTTACATTGGGAGAATATTTTCAAGAGTTATATGCTGGCAAGATTAAAGTTTCGTACAAACCTCAACGTGTTGAATTATTACCGAAAGTTCTGAAAGGTACGGTAAGGGAATTATTACAAAAGGCAGATGAGACAAATACTTCTGAGTCATTAATGAAGATTCTAGGTATTGATCATTTAATGGATCGTGATATTACTCAGTTATCTGGTGGGGAATTACAACGTTTTGCAATAGTTGCTGCGGCTTCTAAAAAGTTTGATGTCTTATATCTTGATGAGCCATCTTCATTTCTTGATATTAAACAACGAGTAGAAGTGGGTAAACTTATTCGTATGCTAGCAGAGAGTGCTTCTGTTGTTGTTGTAGAACACGATTTAGCTACATTAGATTATGTTTCTGATGAGATTCAAGTTATTTATGGAGAACAGAGTGCGTATGGTATTGTTTCACAGAGTAAATCTGTTAAGAGAGGTATTAATGAATATTTAGATGGGTATTTACCTGATGATAACGTAAGATTTAGAGAGTATAGTATTAAGTTTTCAGCTCCTCTTCCTGTTCGTAAAGAAACTGATGTGTTATTCTCGTATCCTGAATTAGTAAAAAATTATCCTTCATTTTCATTGAAAGTTTCTGAAGGTTATGTGAATCGTGGCGAGGTATTAGCGATTATGGGTCAGAACGGTTTGGGTAAGTCTACCTTTTTGAAAATGCTTGCTGGTATTGAACAGCCTGATAATATTTCTCTAATAGGATTAAAAATTTCTTATAAGCCTCAGTATTTGCCTATGAGTGATTTAACGGTTGAAGAGTTTTTGCGAAAAGAAGCTGGTCAGAATTTTAATAATGGTTGGTGGAAACAGAATGTTCTTGAAAAACTAAATTTGAAGAATTTACTCCCTCATAAATTAGAAAAGTTATCTGGTGGGGAATTACAAAAGGTTCATGTTGCTGCGTGCTTGTCAAAAGAAGCTGATATTTTTGCTCTTGATGAACCCTCTGCATTTATTGATGTTGAAGATAGATTAAAGATTGCGGAAGTTATTAAAGAGTTTTCTCAGAAGAAAGAGGTTTGTGCATTAGTTGTTGATCACGACGTTCAATTTATTGATTATTTAGCTGATGCAATGTTGGTCTTTGAAGGTGTTCCAGGAGTTTCTGCTTCTGTTGTTGCTCCTACGGATAAACGAGCTGGTATGAATAGAGTATTAAAAATGTTAGATATTACTTATCGTCAAGATGCTGAGACGAATCGTCCAAGAATTAACAAGCCAGGTTCTCAGTTAGATATGTTACAAAAGAAAAAAGGCGAGTATTATTATCGTTAACTATTTTATCGCACAAATAATTTTTTTTGAGAATGTTAAACCAATAGAGTCTCCTCGATCTGTGTAGTCTAATGAGCTTCTTGTTTCAGCTGGGACTTTCTTTCTAATATACTCATTAAAGAGTTGAAGCTTCTTCTGATCAGACTGTAGATCGCTCTCAAAGAAATTTTTGGTTTCGTAATGGAATGGGCCTACATAGACATCGTTTGCCTCTTTAAATCCTGCTTCTTCAAGTGATTGGTAGAGTTCTGTTCCGTGTGCAAAATATCTGTTTTGTACAAGGCTGGTGTATCCTGCAAGTTTATCTTTAGTACGTAAAATATCTCTTGCAAGTTTAGTTTGTTCTTCTGTTAGTCCAACCATTTCCCAAAGGAAAATTTTGCCGCGTGGTTTGAGTGCAGCATGAATGCTTTTGAGTGCGCGTGTGTGATCCCTGTGAGGGAGCTCATGAAGCCCATATTTAATCACTGCAGCGTCTAAACAATTGTGAAAGGGTAATGCGCGTGTATCAGCAATCACGCGACTTATGGGGAAGAATGGTGAGTAACTCGAAAGGTGCTGTACAGAACGTCTAAGTTGTGCGCCGAATCTATCGGTAAGAATCATTCGTATGGGCAACGGGCGATGAGCAATGTCATCAATTGCCTGCTTACTACAATGGTCTAGAATTTCTTTACTTACAGCTCCATATCCGGACATAATATCTCCTACAATCATACCTGCGCTAAGCTTTAAACTTTGGACGAGCGCATGATATGCTTCTGATGAATCTCCATGGATTTTGCTGTAATCTACAATGCGTCTATTCCATGCTTCGTCGCCGCTCATTGTTACCACAAGATAATAGTGGTCTTGGTGCATATAAGTAATATGTGTCTACTTTTAGACAACTTTAAATAGGCATGCGAAGGTTTAGTTTCATGGATTCTAGAAAGCTTATCAAGCTCGGACTAACAGAAGCAGAGTCAAAGATTTATCTTGTTGTGCTTAAACTTAATTCATGCACGGTAAGACAGATTGCAAAAGAATGCGGGTTTCATCGTACAAATATTTATGATGTTTTAGAACAACTTCGGGAGAAAGGTTTGATTGCAATAGCACGCCAAGGAAAGACTACGCTATATACAGCATCGGATCCTCATAACTTATACGAATTACTAGAAGAAAAGAAAGAACTTCTTGATGCTCTTTTTCCCGCATTAGAGCATTTATACAAAAACTCTTCTGAAGAAATTAAAGTAGAAGTCTATAAAGGAGAAGAAGGGATGAAAACGGCATGGCGTGATATGATTCGCGATGCTAAACCAATTTATGGATATGGTGTAAAAGGCCAGCTGCGTGAAAAACTTCCAACATTCGCTCTACAATGGACTCGCGATGCTAAACATAAAAAGATTCCTTATTATGGAATTTATACAAAGCGTGGTAATCTTCCATCATATATTACAGGTGTAAAATACGTTTCAGAAGAATATAGTGGCCCTGTAGCAACATTTATCTATGGTGATAAGATAAATATTAATATCTGGGAGCCGACACTAATAGCAATTGTGATTCGCTCTTCTCTCGTTTCTGCTATGTTTAAGAAACATTTTGATTTATTATGGAAAGTTGCTAAAAAATAATTAAAGCATTTCTGCCTGTTGGAGTAATTCTTTTGCTAAGTTCTTTTTTGCGTTGAGAATTTCTATCCCTAATAGTTTTCCTTTTGAGTTATAGTCTAGGATGATCTCGTTACTAACCACTACTTGTTTTGATGCTTCTCCATCTTCGATAGGTTCTTTCAGATAGATATATGCTGCATCTGCCTCTTGATCATATTCTATTTTCATAATTCTTAATAGATAGTTATGATCTTTATATGAGTTTCTTCCTTGACGATCAGGTGTATCTTCCGATTTTTGATGATCCCGCATATTTCTTGTAGTCCTCCTTCAGCTGGCTTCTTGTAGATGGGGTGTGCAATAACATATTCAAGTTCTAGTTGGCTAATTCCTCTTTGACGAATCCTTAGTAGTGCGTGGTACGTATAAAGTATCCTCATTAAGTATTTTATTGTTCAATCTTTAAATTGTATTACGCATAAAAATATGGAAAATTTTCGAGTGTTCTAGAGTTTTTTAACAAGCCTTATAACTTTTTCTTCTAAATACCTATTATGAATTCGCCTCTTGAACTGGTTATAGAACCTGGGATAGTGTTACGTCAATTTACGCTGGATGATGTTGATGCTATTTTTGATCTCATTGATAGAAATAGGCCTCATTTAAGTCAGCGTGGCGATAAGACTGCAGGAAAATATCAAAATAGCGCTGCAGTGCATGAAAGTATTGTGAATCCTGAAAACCCTGATCGTTTACGTATGGGAATTTGGTCAGATTCTATGTTAGTAGGGAGTATTAATCTTACTCCTGAGACTGAAAAATCTGCAGAAGTTGGTTATTATTTAGGGCAAGAATTTCAAGGAAGAGGGTTCATGACGAGAGCAGTACGTAGAATGATTACGTATGCTTTTGAAGAAAGAGGGTTGCAAGAATTATTTGCAAGAGTTAATGAATCTAATGATCCAAGTATAGGGGTATTAAACCGTACGGGTTTTCATTGTGAGGAGCGTAAGTCTTCTGGAGAATGGGTGTATTCTCTACAAAAATCTTAATCTTTTTATACTCCTATTTTTCTTTAGTTACATGGTTTCCTTTCCTGAAGCAATTATTTTAGGCATTATTCAGGGCATTACAGAGTGGTTTCCTATTAGTTCTTCAGGTCATTTAGTTCTTGCTCAGAAACTATTAGGATTAGAAGTGCCTATTTCTTTTGATGTTGCATTGCATATTGGTTCATTAGGTGCATTAATTATCTTGTTTTGGAAAGATATTCTTAAACTAATCAAAGGTTTTGTTAAACGTGAAAAGGAAGAGGTGAAAGTCGTTTGGTTCTTAATATTAGGGACGATTCCTGCTGCTGTTATTGGTCTCATCTTCAAGAATTTTCTTGAAGCAACCTTTACAAGTATGTTGATTCTTGCTATTGGTTTCTTAGGTACTGCTTTGATTTTGTTCTTATCTAAGTTTCATAATGGTTCTAAAGAATTATCGTGGAGGTCTGTCATTGTTGTTGGTTTTGCGCAAGCACTATCTATTCTTTCAAGTTTTTCTCGTTCTGGTTTAACGGTATCTTCTGGATTGATTATGGGTGTTAGGCGTGAAACAATTGCGCGTTTTGCATTTCTGTTAGCAATTCCTGCATTGTTAGGTGCTGCTATTCTTGAATTTCCAGCTATTACAAATATAGAAAACATTCCTGTTGTGCTTGTAGGTGTTCTTGTTTCTTTTGTTGTAGGGTATGTTTCGTTAAAATGGCTTGTGAAAATGATTGAGCATGGGAAGTTTCATTTATTTGCATGGTACAACCTAGTCCTCGGATTATTAGTTCTCGCATTTCTTCTGATATGATTTTTTCTTGGTTCTATATTTTGTAGCATCTATGAATTTTTTTAAACTTGTATGCTATCTTGTATTTCCATGTGTGTTTCTGTTCCATTGGTTCCACTTCTTTTTGAAAAATATAAAATAAATCTTTATATAGGGCAGTGCGCTAATATACAATAAGTTGTTTTGAAAGGGAACAACAAACACAATATATTGTAGAATATGCGCTGTCCGTACTGTAACCACAAGGAATTGAAAGTAACTGATAAACGCCTCGCTAAGGATGAGTTATCAATACGTCGTCGTAGAGAGTGTCTCAAGTGTCATTCTCGTTTTACGACGCACGAACGTCCTGAGGTTTCTTTGTACGTGATCAAAAAAGGAGGAGTGCGTGAGCGTTTTAGCAGAGAGAAGATCATATGCGGTATGAAAAAAGCATGTGAGAAGCGTCCTGTCAGTAATGAAAAAATTGAAGGGATTGCTTCCGTAATTGAAGCAAAATGTCTTGCGCAAAAAGGAACTGAAGTAAAAAGTCGCATGATTGGCGAGGAGGTGATGAAGGCCCTAAAGAAACTTGACAAAATCGCATACATCCGCTTCGCGTCAGTCTACAAAGATTTTACTGATGTTTCAGATTTTAAGAAAGAAGTGGAGGGGTTACGATGAGTGAAAAAAGATTAATATCAGTTGCTGAGAGTAAGGGGTTTGTACCAAGACGTGTAACCTATCCTGATTATGTTAATGATTCAACATTAAAAATTTCTGAACCTGGTATGGTAACTGCAGAATTAAAATATCTCACGCGAGATGTTTCTGGTTCTACAGATCAAACACTTGCACAAAGATTCTATGATGTTGCCCATACCATGGCTAGTGTTGAGACACAGTATGGTGCATCAGAAGAACGTGTTGCGCGGTTAACAAGAGAATTCTATGAGTTAATGGCAAATAATAAATTCATTCCAGGTGGGAGAGTTCTTACGAATGCTGGCACTTCAGTTCCTTCATATTTTAATTGCTATGTTTTAGAAGTTCCTGACTCTATTCCTGGCATCTTTGAAGCAGTAAAGAGAGGGGCGATTATCCATAAGTCTGGTGGTGGCACAGGGTATAATTTTAGCACTGTTCGTCCTCGTGGTGTGTATATTCCTTCATCAAAAGGAATTGCCTCAGGTCCAGTTTCATTTATGGAAGTATTCGATGTTGCTACATCAAAGATTAATGCGGGTAATCGTCGTGGTGCTAATATGGGGATATTAAACATTGAGCATCCCGATATCATGGAATTTATTTACGCAAAAGCCAAACAAGGCAAATTAACAAATTTTAATGTATCTGTTGGTGCGAGTGATGCATTTATGGACGCTGTTCGCCAAGAGGGTTATTTCCCTCTGATGTGGAATGATCTCCCTTTAGTAGATCAAGACTTAGAAAATTTTTATAGAAATATTGCTGAAAATAAACTCGGTGCTTCAGAGGTTGGTGAGTCTCCAGATCCTCCTTCATTACTTCTTCATGCAAATCGAAGAGAGGTCATTGACAATATTGGGGATCAAGTGATTGGACGTATTGGAGAGAATGGTGTTGTAGAACTCTATGGTCCGAGGGTTATGGATACTATCTCACAACTTGCATGGAAGACTGGTGATCCAGGAATGATCTTTTTGGACCGTGTGAATCGTGATAATCCTTTGATAAGAACAAGGGGGAGGATTATGGCAACAAATCCATGTGGTGAGCAACCTCTCCATTATAATGATGCGTGCAATCTTGGTTCTATTAATCTTGCAAGTTATGTAGTGAATCATGCTATTGACTATGATACTCTTGGTAATGATGTTGATAGTGAAGTAAGATTTATGGATAATGTAAATGATGCCAATCAAGGGCCATTACCTGAAGTTGAAGAAACAACAAGAATGCATCGGCGAATTGGATTGGGTGTTATGGGCTTGCATGATATGCTTATTGATTTAGGAATTCCTTATGCGAGTGAGCGTGGAAGAACTAAAGCTGAAGAGGTTATGAGATTTATTAGTGAGAGAGCAAAGAAAGCTTCAGTTGCTCTTGGAAGGGAAAAAGGCACATTTCAGCCTTTTACAGAAAGTGTTTATGACACAGGTAATCCTGATGATGCAGTAAGAAATGTTCAACGTACAACTATTGCGCCTACAGGATCAATATCAATGGTTGCAGGTGTTGCTGGTGGTATTGAACCAATATTTGGGATTACGTATGATAAAAAATTACGTGGTGGTCAAGTATTAAGATTTGTTGTAGAACCATTTGAGAAACTAGCTAAAGAAAGAGGGTTTTATTCTCCGGATCTTGTTGCAAGGATTTATGATAACGGTGGAAGTGTTCAAAACATGACTGAGATTCCTCCCGATGTTCGTGAATTATTTGCTGTTGCTGGTGACATTCCAGTAAAAGATCATATCTTAATGCAAGCAGCAATTCAACGTGCAACTGACAATGCAGTAAGTAAGACTATTAATCTTCCAAATTCTGCAACACCTGCTGATGTTCGTGAGACATATCTTCTTGCGCATGAGCATGGTCTAAAAGGAATAACAGTATACCGTGATGGCTCTAAAGAAGTTCAAGTGCTTGTTGCGGGAGGGAAAAAACCTACAGCTCCTACATTGGAGAGTCTTCTTACTTGTGAACGGCCTGAGGATGTCTTTGGGCGTACGGGTAAGTTCAAAACCCCATTTGGTTCAGCATTGATGACATTTAATGCTACAGCGCGAGATGGGGTAGTCTATCCTTTTGAAGTTGTTCTTAATATAGGTAAAGGTGGTGGGGATATTCCTTCTATGGCTGAGGGTTATGGGCGTTTAGTTTCTTTAGCGTTAAAAGCAGGTGTTCCACCACAAATGATTATTGACCAACTTCAAGGTATTGGTGGGGAAACTCAAGAAGGATACGGACCTCATCGTATTAGATCTTTCCCTGATGGGATTGCGCAAGCTATGGCAAAATTAGCTCCAAAGGTATTAGGTGAAGATACCCATGATGATGAGGACACTTCTGATAAGAAAAAAATTGTACGCTCGGGAAATATTTGTCCTGAGTGTAAAACAGGAACCCTTGTTCGTGAAGAAGGTTGTGAGAAATGCTATAGTTGCAGTTCCGCCCGATGCTAACCCGTAATTTTATATACCTTCTTTATTGATTTTTTAAGGTATGGTA
>CAYVWZ010000015.1:0-26451 GCA_964455655.1 Candidatus Woesearchaeota archaeon | reverse complement strand
CGATGCTAACCCGTAATTTTATATACCTTCTTTATTGATTTTTTAAGGTATGGTAAAGGTTCTTCATGAACGTTGGAAGTGTATTGCGTGTGCAGCGTGTGCTGCAGTAGCTCCTGATTTTTGGGAGATGGATGAGCAGGATAATTTCGCTGATTTGAAGGGGGCTGAACGTTCTCAGACTGATAATGGTCTTGAGGAGCGTAGGTCTTTTTCAAAAGTATCTTCTGATCAAAAGCAGAATTTGAAAGAGTCTGAACAGATGTGTCCTGTTGAGTGTATTCATGTTGATCTAGAGTAATGAGTGTTCTTTCAGAACTCTTATTAAGCCATTTTTGTTCTTTGAGTATATGTTTGAAGTAGCACGTCAATTTATTGTTGAACCAAGGAGTACGGGTGCATTTGCAGAGTCTTCTGAAGCGTTAGCGTTGGAGATGGTTAAGCGTGCAAATATTTCTCGCGCTCAGTGTGTTGTTGAGTTAGGTCCTGGAACAGGGGTTATTACAGAAAAAATCCTTGATGTTCTCTCTTCATCTTCAACGTTTTTTGCTATTGAGTTGAATCCTTCTCTTGTTAAAGAGCTTGAGGAAAGAGTTCCCGATGCAAAAGTGTATTGTGATTCTTGTGTGAATATTTCTAAATATCTTGAGAAGCATAATCATGTTCAGTGTGATGCAATTGTATCAAGTTTGCCTTGGACATGGATTAATCGGAAAGAGCGTGAGTTTTTATTAACAAATATTGTTTCTTCTCTTAAAGAGGGTGGAACTTTTGTAACTTTTGGGTATGTTCATGGTGCAATTCTCCCTGCTGGCAAGAGTTTTCATATGGCTCTTTTGAATAATTTTTCTTCTGTAAAGAAGAGTTCTATTATTTGGGAAAATTTGCCTCCTGGATTTGTGTATTATTGTAAGAAATAATTAGAGTAAGATTGTTGCTAATCCTAAGAATACTAAGAATCCTAGTACATCTGTTGCTGTTGTAATAAATATTGTTGCTGAGCTTGCTGGGTCTTTTCCTAATCTTTTCATGAGTAAGGGTATTAATGCTCCGAAGAATCCTGCTACCATTAAATTAACTACCATCGCTACTCCAATAACAACTCCAAGTATTGGGCTTTGATTCCAGAATATTGCAATAAGTGCTGCGATGATTCCGTTTAATATTCCATTTCCTAATCCTGCTAACACTTCGTAGAGTATTGCTTTTTTTGCTGTTGCGAGTTCTATTTCTTTTAATGCAATGCCTCGTACGAATACTGCTAGGGTCTGTGTTCCTGCATTTCCTCCCATTCCTGCTACGATAGGCATGTATACTGCTAATAATACATATTTTGCGATGGTTTCTTTGAATAATCCTACGGTTGCTGCTGCAAGGAATGCTGTTGCTAAATTAAGTACTAACCATGCGTATCTATGTTTGAATTTTTGTAGGAAATGATCGTTTACTTCTTCTTCTTTTTTTACGCCTGCGAATGATTTTATTCCTGCATAGTTTTCTTCTCGTATTTTTTTAATTAAGTCGTGTGCATAAATAATTCCTAAAATACTGCTATCATCATCAATAACGATGAGTTTATCATGGGGGTGTTGTTTGAGAATATCTAAAATGCTATTAATATCTGATTTGTAATAAACAATAGGTGTTTTCTTAACATGTTTCTTAATACTTTCAGTTTCTTTATGGTGTAATAATCTGCTTAAGGGTAGTTCTCCTATGGGTATTCCTTGTTTTAGGACAAGGATGTTGGGTATTTTTCCTGTTGAGTCTTCATGTTTTTTTAATAATTTATGAATATGGTTTGGTGTATCGTTTTCATCAATTTCAATATAATCAATATTCATCATTCCTGCTGCGCTTTCAGGGTCGAATTTGAGTAAGTAGGTTATTTTTTGTCGTATATCTTCTTCTAATTTTTTTACAATTCTTTTTTCTCGTTCTTTTGGTACTTGTTGTAATAAGTCTACTGTTCCGTCTAAGTCTAAGAATTTGATGATTGCAAGTATTTCTTGATCTGTTAAATGGTTGAGAATATCTTTTTGTATTGATTTATTGAATGATAATAATACAAATCCTTGTTCTTGTTTTGGATATGTTTTGAAAAGGTTGGTTCTGTTCTTCTTATTTTTTAGAATGAGCTCTCGTATGGGTCTTTCTTTTTTTGTTAACACAGGGATGATAAACTTATAACATATAAAAATCTTGCTTTCTTGTGTATGTTTTTGGTAAACCTTATTAACTCCTCTGCTGTTAAGCGTGTTATGGATGTGTTCCCTACTTCGCGTTTAGAACAACGTAAATTATTTTATGAACAAGAGTTTTCTTCTGAGAAGATTCAATCGTTCTTTTCTCTCATGCCTCAGTTTGTAGTGTTTGATTTTGGTTCTAAATCAAGAGTTTCAAAGCATCCTCAGAAGTCTGTTGAGGTCCTTCCTCCATCTCTTCCTCATGAGCTTCTAAAAGAACGTGCAGTAAGAGATGTTCCTGAGTCTATTCATTATGATCGTAATTTGTATAAAGATCCTAAGACGTGTATGTCTTGTTTACAATTTTCTCGTTGTTTTTCTTGTCCTTTTGAGAATTTTCTTGGTCAAGAGTTAGTGTTTGATATTCCTGCTTCTCAGGTAAAATGTGTTTCTTGTAAGCATGGTCAGATTTGTCCTTCTTGTATTGATTTGGCATATCGTCATGCTCTTCGTTTGCGTGATGAATTGTTGCAAAATTTTGAGTCTGTAAGGGTTGTTGTTACGGGTGATGGTGCGCAAGTCCATGTTGCTGATCATGCTGCAAGGGTTCTTCCTTTTGAGGAGAGGATGCATGTATACAAACAGTTTGAGTATCGTTTTCCTATAAAAATTCCTGATGGTCCTGAGGATCGTCTGTCTCGTCTTCCTTATTCGTTGAATGGTGTTACGTCAAGGAAGGTTGTTCCTCTCACAAGTAATGCTGATCCTGTTTCTTCTGAGAAAGTATTGCCTTCTTTTTTGAAAACTTCTCGTATTACTCACTACTAAATCCGCGATTGATGCTTCTTACTCTGTAGAATGGTGTGGTTGATGAGGTTGGAGTATACACTGAGTTATCGTTTAAGTGTTCTTCAATAGTTCCTTGACCAATTCTTTGTTGGAGAATGTGTAGTGCTGGTGTAATATTATTAGGGGATAGTCCTGTGATATCCATTGCATAGAAGTTATTTTCTGGATAGGTGTGGACTGCTGCTTCGCCGCGAGATGTAAGAACCATTCCCGTAACTCCAGCAGGTTTGCCGTTATCTTTAAATCGTATAAGATAGGGGGCTGCTACTCTTTCTTCATGAAGTTGAGCGAGTTCATCTAATGTTGCATACCATAGGGTTGCGTCTCTAAGTTTTTCAGGATCTTGTCCAAAAACATCGAGAAGAAGATGTGTTTCAGTTCCTCTTTGCAGAGTCTTTATACGATAGGTTGGTTTTTGAGGATTTTCATCAACGCCTAAAATTGAGGGTTCACGTACAGAATCCCCTCTTCCTAACTGACGCCGAATATACTCCAGAGCGCTTTGATCATCAAATGGTTTACATGAGAAAAGATCAATTCTAGCTGATAATCCGTGTTGAGAAGGTTGATATGTTCTCATACTGAGATGGCTTTCTGCTATAACAACCATTCCTGTTTGAGTGTGATTTGGTGTGTTGACTACGTAGGGTGCCATCATTTTAGTCATTCCAAGTATTCCTGGAAGTTCGTCGAGAATTTCGTACCAGAGATCTGAATTTGTTTGGTCCTCCGGATTAAGACCATATGTGTCAATGAGAAGATGCATTCCTTGGTTCATTCGTGTATTCGCGTTGGAGCTATTTCTCCACTGGTTCTAAAGACCACCTCACAGTGTTGTTTTAGGAAATTTTCTCATTTTTTTATTTATAAAAATATCTATTTTAGTAGTTATATGGATTTCGGGAGTGGAACTAATGATTTTAGAAATTTATGCTCTGATTCTCTTTGTGGGTATGTTTGATAGGGTGAGTGTTTCTTGAATGACGTCTGCAAGAGCATGATCATCAACAAATCCAAATTCTGTTCCTACATAGCCTCTATCTTCAAAACGATCATGATCTCTTGTGTCTCTAAAACAGACTCTGACACAAGTTCCAATGAGAACTTCTGCGTTATAGGCTCTACTCTGAGGATGGTTTCTTCTATACCCTTGAAGGTGTTTCTCGAGAGCATCGTTGAGAGCTTCTGTCATTATTACTTTACTTTGTTGACAGTGTTCATTCCGCTCCATGCAACATCAAACAATCCGTCTAATGCTTGTGCGAAGAATGGTGTGGTTATCCAAATTCCTACATCATAGGTTGGGTGTACTTCTGCATCATCCATTACCATGAAGAGTAATTCTTTTCCATCAACAATACAGAATCGTGCATTGATTTTGTCTACGTGTCGTACTTCAGCAACTTTTTCAAATTCTTTAGCTGCTTCTAGTGTTTCTTTACTGATAGGTGCTGCAATACGTACTTTAACATTTTTCTTTGCGAGTTTTTCTAATTCTGGTTTTAATGCATCTAGTTTTCTAAGAAGTCCTTTGTTAGTTGTCATGATGCTTACGCTTTTGTTTGCGTTTTTTATCATGAGTTCTAAGTGGGTGTAGAGATTGTGTCTTCCTCTAATTGCTCCGGATAAGTCCGTTGGTTCGACGAATTCTACTCCTTCTTTATGTAAACTGTTTAACTCTTTGAGAACGTCAGTTCCTTTTAGTTCGTTGAGTCTTGCTGTTGATTCTTCTGCTGCTTGTTTTACAATTTTTTTAACGCGTTCAACGACTTCGTTTGGTTCGACTGCGATGTACTTGATGGGTTTACCAAGTTTCATAATAACAAATCCTCTTTTTTCAAGGGATTCAAGAACGTCGTAAGCTCGTGATCGTGGAACGTTTCCAATATCTGATAATTCTCCAGCGGTTGATACGCCTCGTGAAAGCAATGCTGTCCAAATTCTCACTTCATATAAGTTGAGATTGAATGCTCTTCTCAGTTTGTTCAAAAATTCTTCTTTGACTATCATCCCATATCCTACCCCCTAAGGTCCCCTTTTTTTGTGTTTAACTACTGTTGAATATTAACTGTGTTGTACTATGCTATAATGTACAATATTCAGAGGATGAGCTCACAGTCCTATATAAAGATTTTTGTTTTTGAACGCTCGTTTTAGTAGCAAACACTATGTCATTCCATTTCTGAGTGAAATACGTGCGCATAAAAGTATCACAATTGTTATTAACAATATTGAAGTATTGAACTTGTTATTAAATAAAAAGAAATGTTGAAAACAAACAATGGAATGGTCAGGTAGTGTTAGTCTTGTAATTCATGGAAGGCCATTACGTAGCGGTAGCAGTTTACCTTATAGCTTGAATCGTGAGTATATTGCTGCAAGTATGCAATCTCTTCTAGGGTCTGATGGTAAACCCTTGCGTCAACGGGAAGATGTAACAAGTGATGCGCGTTGGACAAGGCAGCGCGTAACAGCTGTTGATCATCTCTTCGTACCCTTATCAGGATTTCGTGGAATAACATTAGATGAGCTTGAAGGAGGAGGATGTTTTGAACGTTATATTACAGGTGACTTATTTGGTATTCCTTACGGTTCTTCTGATCGCGGAAAAGTAATGAACTTCTTTGAACGATTAAGAGAAGTTGCTGAAAGATTAAGTGCAGGTTATGAACATCAAAGTTCCGCTGCTCCAACTCCAGGAGTGCCTGAAAGTTTTTATGAACCACATCATTTTGAAATTCCTCGTATGCCGCAATAATTTAGTTCTCTCTTCCACGTTGTTCTGAATATATTTTCTCAACGTCTTCTAATGTAGAAATATCTTTCAAAGGTTTATCTAATCTTAATCGTTTAACTCTTGGAAATCTTAACGCATATCCTGATTCATAACTTTGACTTTTTTGTATTTCTTCGTATTGTACTTCAATAATAATTTTTGGTTTTACACTTACGATTCTTCCTTTTTCTTCTATAATATGAGGTTTTAACAATCCTGTTAATTCTTCAAATGTTATTCCTTCATTTTTTTCTTTGAATCCTGTTCCTACTCTTCCTATTTCTACAAATGCACTTCCATTTTTGACAGCAATAATGAATGAGCTATACCATGATGATCTCTTTCCTTCTCCTTGTTCTGCTCCAACAATGACCACATCTAAGGGTTCTAGTGTTGATTTAATCTTTAATCCAAATCCTACGCGTGATCCTGGTTGGTATGCTGCTTCTAGGTTTTTCATCATCATTCCTTCTTGTCCTTCTGCGAGTGCTTGTTTGTAGAATTTTGTTGCTTTTTCTTCATCATCAGTTATGAGTTGTTGTGCTAATCGTAGGATTCCTGGTTTTTCTTTAACGTATTTTTCTAATATTTTTCTTCGTTCTTTGAATGGTGTATCAAGTAAGCTCGTATCATAATGCATTGCATCAAAGATAACAACTTCTACAGGATATTTTTTTGCCATATCTTCAATATCATATTTTCTTTTGATTCGTTGGCTTACACTTTGGAATGATTGGTATTTCTTTGTCTTTGGGTCATATCCTACTACTTCTGCATCGAGAATGTAATTATTCCCTTTTACGGTTTCTTGTACTGCTTTTACAACATCGGGGAATTGTTTTGTTACATCTTCTAATCTTCTGGTGTAGAGTGTTATTTTCTTTCCATTATTATGGATGGTGCAGTGGAATCCGTCAAATTTGTATTCGCATGCTGCTGGTCGTCCTACGGTTTCGAATGCTTCGTGAATATTTGGTGCTTTTTGGTAGAGCATAACATTCAGTGGTTTTCCTGGTTCTATTCCACATTCTTCTAGTCCTGCTATTCCTTTTTCTTTTGCGATGCTTGCAACAATTCCGAAATCATTGGTTACATCATATGCATGCTGTGTTGCATCAACATATTTTTGATATGTTTCGCGGTCAACAGTAAAATTATTTTCTTTAGAATGATATTCTAGTTTTGTTTCTTTGGTAAAGCATGCCCATACGATTGCGTCTCTAATAATCCCTGCTGCTATTCCTGCTCTAACATTTCCAAGAATTATTTTAATTAAGTATTTTGCTTCTTGTGGTGTTGCGCTTGTTAATAATTCGCTTACTGTGCTTACTTTCTTATCAATACTTCCCTTTCCCTCTATGCCTGCTATTTTTTGTAAGTTGTCATGAACTTTCTTAACATTTAATTCTGTTGTAAACAATGTTTTTTGTTTTTGTTTTTTGAGGAGGTTCTCTGTTACGACTCCTAGGTCTCCTTCTTCTTTCCATGATGTGGTGATAGTTTCTACTGATGCTCCTGTTGCAGTGCTAATTATTTTCAAGGCTAATTGGTTGCTTATTCCTAATTCTCGTTCGTCCCATGCAGGGAATACTCTTCCTTCTAAGAGTTGTAGTACAGCTTCAGCATCTTTCGAAGATGTTTTTTTTAATAATTCTGAAAGAATGTGTGTTTTATGAAGTCTTTTTGAGGTGCTTTCTAATTCTGCAAAAGTTTGTGCAAGAAGTGAAAATTCCATGTATGATATGTATCATAACAAGTAATTTAAGGTTTTTTGTTAGTAAAAGTGAGCATGATTGAGATAGGAGCAATTTTAGAAAAAGCGAATAAAAACTGGGACTCTCTCACTGTTGAGGGTTATATAAGAGAGGTTTTAGCAGTAGGTTATCATCATGAAGTGTTATTGAAGTTATTATCATTAGCGGAAGTGCCCAAAGGTAAAAAAATTGTCGATCTTGGTTGTGGTCCAGGATTATCTACTAAAATAATTCATACATTTATCTCGCCAAACACGTTAATCGCTGTAGATCCTTCAGAACATGCTTTAGAAGTAGCGCGTTTTCAGCGTTTGAGCGGGGTGGTATATGCGCGAGCAGCTGCAGAGAATTTAGACGATGTTGTTTCTAATGCTGATGTGGTGGTTGCAGCAACAGTAGTTCCTTATTTTGAAGATGAATCTCAAGCATTTGATGGTATTCGTAGATCTCTGACTCGTGATGGTATTCTTCTTGCAAATTTATACCTTCATGTTGGGGGTTGGACTCTTGAACGAACTTCTAAATTCATGGGGATTCCTGTAATAAATTCAGGAAGGGAATATGATCAAATAGGTGCTGAAGAGTTATTCAAAAAGCAGTGTTTTAGAATTAAAAAATCTAACTTTGAACCTATAAGGTTAGGGACCGAGGTAATAGCAAAAAAAGCACTGTATGTTCTTGCTCCTCGTTAGCACAACAAACTATAAAAACAACCCCTCGTTTGGAACTCTTATGAAAGTATCTGATGCAATTTTTGATCGTCGTTCTATTCGCCATTTTGCAGACAAGGAAGTTCCTTTTGAACGTATTATGGACTGTATTGAAGCAGCTTCTTGGGCTCCTTCCGCTGGTAATTTACAAAATGTACGTTTTGTGATCGTGCGAGATGAAAAGAAGAGGCAGATGGTTACGGATGCATGTCTTGAACAACAATGGATGATGCAGGCTCCTTGTCATGTGGTTATTTGTAGTGATCCTACGGATATTGTGAAGATTTTTCCTGAGCAAGGAGCAAAGTATGCTCAGCAAACAGCTGCTGCTGCAGCTCAGAACTTCTGTCTTATGGCTACGGAGTTAAAATTAGGTACGTGCTGGGTTTCTGCATTTGATGATTTTGCACTAGCTAGGGATTTGGGTGTTCCTTCCCATGTTCATCCTGAGGTGGTTATTGCTTTAGGATATCCTTTGGAGTCTCCAAAGAGTTCTAGAATTGCTGTTGATCTTATTACGTTCTTTGAGTCTTGGGGTGCAAGAGTGGGCAAGAGGAAGGGTATTGTTGAGTCTGCTACTCATTCTATTCAAAAGAAACTAAAATCTTTGAATAAGAAGGGTATGCTTCCATAATTCATTTAAACTCTTAAAACTCTAAGGGGCTATGATTCCTTTTATTGATATTATTCTGCATACGAATGAGTATCTCTCTCAGTTGATAGGCTCGTATGGGTTGTATGTCTATGTTATTCTCTTTGCAGTAATTTTTGTTGAGACGGGTTTTGTGGTGATGCCTTTCCTTCCTGGTGATTCCTTATTATTTGCGGTAGGGGCGCTTGCTGCAGTTGGGCAATTAAGTCTTGGGATCGCTATTTTTCTTCTCATTGTAGCTGCAGTTCTTGGTGATTCCTTAAATTATTATCTTGGAAAGAAAGCTGGACAATCAGTATTTCAGAGGGAGAGTAGTTTTTTCTTTAATAAAAAGCATTTACTAAAAACACAACTCTTCTATGAAAAGCATGGTGGAAAAGCTGTTACGTTAGCAAGGTTCTTTCCATTTATACGAACGTTTGCTCCCTTTGTTGCAGGTATTGGTCAGATGAATTATACAAGATTTTTATTCTTTAATGTGCTTGGAGCAATACTCTGGGTCTCTGTGTTCATTCTTGGAGGTTTTTTCTTTGGAAAGATCCCCTTTGTTCAAGAAAATTTTAGTGCAGTCATTATAGGAATTATTGCATTTTCTATAGTCCCTTTCATACTTAAATTTGCAATTGATCGCATAAGAAAAAAGCCTATTGAGTTAATGTAATTCTTTCTAGAGAGTGTTAAAATTGAAAAGAAAAAGGGGTGCCGATGTCATTGCTGACACCGGCGAAGGCGTAAGGTAGGGGTTATGTCATACTATTGGGTGGTTTTGGGGGTTGTATGACGTATTAACGTACTAGGTCAATACCTAACTCTTTACTGAATCTCTGTGAGTCTCGTTTTGCATGGCGTGCATCTGCTTTTCCAAGGATGTATGGACTCTTGACACCAGTAATGATAGTCATGACTCTTACTTTTCCTTTCATATCTGGAGTAATTCTTGCTCCCCAGATAACGTTTGCATCTTGGTCCAATGCTTCTGTTACGAGTTCACCGATTTTACTTACTTCATCTAACTTAAGGTCTTGTCCTCCAGCGATGTGGATTAAAGCTCCAGTTGCTCCTTCGTAGCTGACGTCGAGGAGTGGGTTTGAAAGTGCTCTTCGAACTGCTTCTTCAACACGTTGTTCCGTGTCTGATTCACCAATTCCAATAATACTTACGTCACCATTGCTCATGATTGCTTTTACGTCTGCGTAGTCGAGGTTTACAAGACTTGGTACTGAGATTGTTTCTACAATACCTTTAATCATGGTACTGATAAGTTCGTTTGCAACAGCGAAAGCTTGTTCGATTGGCAGGTTTCCTGCAATTTCTACAAGTCTATTGTTGTCGATAACGATTACGGTATCTGAGACAGATCTGAGTTTTTGTAAGCCCATTTCTGCTTTGTCTATTCTTGCTCTTTCAATGTTGAATGGCATGGTTACAGTTCCGATAACGATTGAGCCTAATTCTTTAGCAACTTGTGCTACGATTGGTGCAATTCCTGTTCCGGTTCCTCCACCCATACCTGCGGTGATAAAGACCATATCTGCGCCTTTCAAGGAGTCTCTAATTTCGTGGATGGATTCTCTTCCACATTCTTCTCCTACACTTGGGTATCCTCCGCATCCGAGACCTCTTGTTCGTTCTCTTCCTACGAGGATTTTCCTATCTGCGCTCATTAATTCTAAGTGTTGTGCATCAGAATTCATTGCAACGACTTCTGCACCTTGGATTCCTTTTCTGTGGAGCCAGGTTGTTGCGTTTCCCCCTCCTCCTCCGCATCCCATTACTTTTATTGTTGCGTGCCCTACTTTAAGGTCGCTAAAATCATTTGTTGGTGTGGACTTGATAGCGTCCTGTACGATAAATTCCATTTTATTTCCCCCTTTTTCTTTGTGTTTTGTGGATTATATAGTTTGGAGTATAGTAATGTTTATAATGGAGTTCACACTACTACCTATCTAGAAGAATGATTATTTGCCGATAATTGTTTTTCACACTACATATCAAGAACATATACAGGTCAACAGTTACAACCGATGTGTTTGCCGCACATTAAGGTTTTATTTGCCGTAAAACCTTGAGGTTGAGTTAATTGAACAAAGTTGACCTTACATACGCATTTTTATATTTAAACATTTAGACAGAATAAAATATATTTTCTAGTATACACATTCTTTATTAATCATTTTCGAAATGTTCTTACATAATGAAAAAAAATCATCTCGATCCTGGAAAACGGATCATCATTGCTTCTAAGAAAGGAACGCATGAAGGGATGGTAATGCCTAATTCTAATGCTAAAACATTATTTCTTAAATTAGACTCAGGATATACGATTGGTATTACACAATCAACAATTACAAGCGTAAAAGAAGTTTCTTCGCAAAAACCTGCAGTGCATCAACGTCTAAAACTAGAAGAGAAGAAAGGTTTGCCAACTATTTTAGTTATTCATACAGGTGGAACGATTGCTTCGAAAGTTGATTATGCGACGGGTGGAGTAACTTCTCAGTTTTCTCCTGAAGATCTTGTTGAAATGGTTCCTGAATTAAGCGAACTTTCAAATATTCGTACAATACAACTCTTTAACATTTTTTCAGAAGATATGAGGCCAGAGTACTATACAAAGATAGCAGAAACAATCAAAAAAGAATACAAAAAAGTTGATGGAATTATTATTGGTCATGGTACAGATACCTTACATTATACTTCGGCAGCACTATCATTCATGCTTGAAAACATTCCTATCCCAGTAATTCTTGTAGGAGCGCAAAGAAGTTCTGATCGTGGTTCTAGCGATGCTGCCATGAATCTAGTCTGCGCTGCGGAGTTTATTAAAAAAACATATTTCAAAGGTGTTGCTATTTGTATGCATGAGAATACTTCTGACGAATCTTGCGTAGTACTTCCTGCGACAAAAGTTCGCAAAATGCATACCTCTCGTCGTGATGCATTCCAACCTATTAATACAAAACCAATAGCGCGTATTAACTACTTTACACGTGCAGTTACTATGATTGAAAAAGCTGCAAATCCCTCTTCTGCACCTCTATTTAAGACAAAGATCGAGCCTAAAGTAGGTATTGTAAAAGTCTATCCTGGTATTAACCCTAAAGTCTTTGATTCGTTTAAAGGATACAAAGGCTTAATCATTGAAGGGACCGGTCTGGGGCAAATGCCTCTATCAGGAAAAAATAAACCTCTCGAAGCTTCTATTAAAAAATTAGTCAAGTCGGGAACAGTAATAGCTATGACTTCTCAATGTGTTTATGGAAGAGTAAACATGGATGTCTATTCTCGAGGAAGAGAGTTACAAAGTTTAGGAATTATCCCAGGACAAGACATGACAACAGAAACTGCGTTCATTAAATTATCTTGGTTACTAGCAAATTTCAAAAAAACTGAAGTAAAAGAATTGTTTTCTAAAAATTTACGTGGTGAATTAAAAGAACGACTTCTTCCATCTGAGTTTATTCCTGAATCATTCAAAGAGCATTAATTTGGTCTTTAAAGCAAACCTTATATAGTCTCTCAAGTTTCTTCCACACATGGGTTTAGCTAAAACATTTTTAGCAATCGGAATTGCGATAATATTCGCAGTATTTGTTTCTTATGCCCTCCATGTTATTTATGAACCCCCAACAAATGATTCGTATGGGGGGAATAAATGTTATACCGAATTTAATTGTCAACAAAAGATTTACGACTGTCAAGGGCAATATAACTACACATCCCCTAACTACACCCAAAACTACAATAATTGTTATACTATTATTACCCAAAGCGAAGAATACAAAAACTGTCAAGAACAATTTACTAAATGTAGCGAGGATGCTCAGAAACATTCTGCGCGTTATGTTCACTCAAGAAATAGCTTTTACATCTTAATGGTGATAGGCATCATCGCGATCATTACAGGAATTCTATTAACAGGATTAGAAGGTATTGGTTCTGGCCTAATGGGTGGAGGGATTTTAGTTGTACTCTGGTCTCTAGTATACACATGGCAATATTGGTTTACGCTTAACAAATATGTGAAACTAGTTGCATTAGGAATAGTTTTAATTATCTTGATCTATCTTGGCTATAAAAAATTAGAAAATAGATTAAAACAAGAACCTCAATAATTCCGTAACAATTATAAAGAAGTCTTAAACTCCAATATCCTGTGAAAAAAGAGCATATTGCAAAATATAGACTACCTTTATTACTCTTAATCTCTATTGTTGTGTTTTCAATTATTGTTATTGCAGTTTCTAATCCTTATACATGTCTTGTTAACACACAAGGTGTGCAAGTATTCAAGCCTGATTATTCTCTAATGTACAAAAATGATAATACTTGTTCTTCAAGCACCTCGCTAAAACAATATAGTTGTACTACATCAAGCACAACAAGTTGGTTTTCAGCATTGTTCATGACTTCTTCTTCAACAGTTACGTGTCAAAATGGCTGCCAAAATAATGCATGTGTCTCTTGTATTGATAATGATCATGATGGTTACGGCCAAGGTTGTTTATTAGGTGCGGATTGTAATGATGCGAATGCTGCTATTAATCCTGTAGCTCAAGAAGTTTGTGATGCTATCGATAATGATTGTGATGTTGCTGTTGATGAGAATGTAAAAAATACGTGTACTGATTATGCTACATGTTCTTCATATCAAACATGTGATGCATGCCCTTCCGCTCCTGTCGAACTTTGTGATAATGTCGATAATAATTGTGATTCTCAAATTGATGAAGGTGTAAGAAATGCTTGTGGAACCTGTGGAACAGTTCCTTCAGAAGTTTGTGATGATAATCTTGATAATGATTGTGATTCTCAAATTGATGAAGGATGTACAGTTGTTATCCCTCCAGGTATGTATGGTCCTGGTAATTATAATGTTACATTAAAATTCAAACATAATTTTAGAGTTATTACAAGATATTATGAAATGCATATCCCTCCAACATATCACCCTGGTACTCCTACTCCTGTGATTTTAGCATTCCATGGAGGAGGTGGAGATACTCCCTCTATTGTTAAGTCCTCTCAACTAAACGCTAAATCAGATAAGTCTGGATTTGTTGTTGTCTATCCTCGTGGTAGTGGGCTTAATGGTACGTATACATGGAACGCTGGTGAGTGTTGTGGATTTGCAAAGAATGCAAGCATTGATGATGTTGAATATGTTGATGCATTAATTGCGCAACTCCCTCAAAATGTAAGTATTGATCCTACACGAATTTATCTTACTGGTCATTCAAATGGTGCATTAATGACGTATCGTCTAGCATGTGAACGTTCTGAAAAGTTTGCAGCTATTGCTCCAAATGCTGGTCATGATGCATACAAATCATGTAATCCTACTCGTGCTATCCCTGTATTGTATTTTGCAGGAACGAATGATACAAAAGTTCTCTATAATGGTGGTTCATGTGGAGAAAACTCTCCTTGGAATTGTACCTCTGCTCCTAATTATGTTTCATGGTGGGCTACGAAGAATAAATGTTCTGGTGCTCAAACGTCTTACCAAAATAGAAGCACTACCTGTATTACCTACCAAAATTGTGCAAATAGTTCTGATGTAACCTTATGTACTGTTGGTAATGGTGGTCATACATGGCCTGGTGGTCAGTATGAGATTGATGCAAAATGGTGGAGAGATGCTGTTGGTCCATTATCCTCAGACATTTCAGCTACGGATACTATGTGGAATTTCTTCCAAGCTCATCCTTTGCGATAGGATTATAAATCAAACTTTTTGTAAGAATATCTTATGCAAGATTACAAAACTCTTGGGTTTAAATCTGGTTTGGAAATTCATCAGCAATTGTCTACAAAGAAGTTATTTTGTGAATGCCCAAGTGTTGTGAATGATGAAAATGAGCCTGATATTTTTTTCACGCGTAAATTGCGAGCTGTTGCTGGTGAGTTAGGGACTGTCGATGCTGCTGCATTATATGAAATGAAGAAACGTAAGCTCATGAAATATGAAGCGTGTTCTTCTTCTGCATGTTTTGTTGAGTTAGATGAAGAGCCTCCTCATGCGCTTAATGAAGAGGCATTAAAAGTTGCCATTCAAGTTTCTAAATTATTTAATGCTACATTAGTTGATGAAGTTCAGTTCATGAGAAAGACTGTTGTTGATGGGAGTAATGTCTCTGGTTTTCAGCGTACTGCATTAATTGGTTTTAATGGTGTCGTAGAAACCACAAAAGGTCCTGTAAAGATTGATACTATTTGTTTAGAGGAAGAGTCTGCAAAAAAGCTCTCTTCTGATGAGTCTTCAGTAACATATCGTCTTGATCGTTTGGGTGTTCCGTTAATTGAAGTTGCAACCGATGCTTCATTGAAAGATCCTGAGCATGTTGCTGAAGTTGCATCATTGATTGGTATGGTTTTAAGATCAACAAATAAAGTTCGTAGGGGTATTGGTTCTATTCGTCAGGATGTTAATATTAGCATCAAAGGCAGCGCGCGTGTTGAACTAAAAGGATTTCAGGATATTCGAACGATTGTGAAAGTTATTGAGAATGAGGTTTCAAGATTGCAAACAGTAAAAGAGCATAAGTCTGAAGTGAGAAAGGTTAATGCTGATGGTAGTTCTTCTTTCTTGCGTCCTATGCCTGGTGCTGCTCGTATGTATCCAGAAACAGACATCTTAACATTTCCCCTAACAAGAGAGTTACTTTCGTCTATTGAAGTTCCTGAATTGTTATCAAAGAAGTCTTCTCGTCTTGAGAAAGAGTTTAATATCACCGCAGATCTTGCTCGTCAGGTAGTTGATATTCAGCAAGAGTTTAGAGTCTTACTAAAGAAATTTTCTAAGCTAGAGCCTTCTTTTATTGCAAAAGTCTTTATTGAACTGCCGAAAGAAGTTCGTTCTCGTTTTAATGTTGTTCCAACGGCTACTCATGTTGAAGAGGTATTAAGTTTAGTTTCTGAACATAAAATTATGAAGAGTTCTGCTCTTGATGTATTAGTATTAAAGGCAGAGAATAAACCTCTAGATCTTTCTAAATTCCAACCTTTAGATGATAATAAGCTTCGTAGTGATATTCGTGAATTAATCAAGAAATTCCCTGAGGCAAAACCTAATGTAGTAATGGGTGAATTAATGAAAGAGCATCGTGGAAGAATTGATGGTAAGAAAGCAATGGAATTGATTCAAGAAGTTCTTAAAAAATAAATTTGATTTTTTAAAATATGTTTTAACATAAGTATAGCCTCTCTAGGTATCATTCCAAATCTTTTTAAAGGGTTTTTTTGGATTGGCCTATTTATAGAAAAATTATTTCAGTGATAACTATGAGCGATAACAGCGAAAAATACACAACAGCGCTAAGAGTACGTGCACAACACTACTTTGATTTTCGTGCAAGAGCATTTGCAGAAAAAGAACTTTTCTCTCATGTTCAGTTAGGCGAAGCTATTGCAAGTGGTGGGTTTGCAGTGGTCTATGATGGGGTGTACAGAGTAAACCCTTTAGGAAAAGATCCTCCTGAGCATGGTGTAAGAGTTGCAGCAAAAATATTTCGCCCTGAGTTTATAGACTCTAAAGATCCTGTTGGGAGTGAAATTGCAAGAATTCGATTTACTCGAGAGACTGCAGGAACTGAGCTTTTAGTGGGAAGTTATAAAAAAAAATATCCTCAAAGCTCTGTTCCTTTGAGTCAAATTTTAAGGTATGATTTAGTTCCAAGAACTGCTGATCATGATGCAGTGTGGTATATTTTGACTACGCATGAAGAAGGTGTATCAGTTAAGGACCTTGTTAGCACAGAACTCCCTGATGTTAAACAAGTTGGTTTGATAGGTTCTCCTATTGCGGAAACATTGGAATTTATTCATAGTCGTGGTTTAGTACACCGTGATGTCAAACCTTCAAATATTCACGTCCGTCCTGATGGGAGTCCTGTTCTTTTTGATTTCGGGTTAGCAAAGCCCTCTGAGGAGTATGGTGGTAGCCCCTCGCCTTGGCTTGCTGGTACTCCTGCATATTTGCCTCCTGAAGTTGTTTGTGCAAAGAAACTTGTTCCTACTCCAGAAAATGATGTCTATAGTTTTGGTGCCCTTTGCCATTACATGTTAGCGGGAAGCGATCCGTATAGTAACATTCTAAGAAGAGTTCCTGGTTCTACAGCAGTTCCTGATGTTCATCGTGGTCGTGATCCTCATCCAAAAGATGATGGTGTGGTTCCATCTGAGGAATTAGCATTTAGGCCTTATAGGGAGCTCTATTTGAGAAACAAGCCTCCTACTGAAATAGGTGTATTGCGTCCAGAATTGCTTTCGAGCGTTCCTGGAAGAAAATTAGAGGAAGTAGTTAATGCTAGTCTTGCGATTGATCCATCCTCCCGTCCTGCTATGAGAGATCTAGCTGCTGCTTTACGTGGTGTAAGTAATCCTAAATCAAGGAGGCGTTTGTGGGCCTTTTTTGGCCAGTGAGGAAAGCTTAAATAGTAAAAACACTACTAGCCAGTAATAACAATAATGACGACTATGGTAAACAACACACTCTATTCACAGCAGTATATTCCTCTAGAATGGGAAACACATTCTCAGGGGTTAATCAGAGATATAGCACTTCCTAGCCTTGTTAATACAGAACGTATCACAGCAATGCTTGGTGATGATGTCGTGAGGGATCTTTCTGGAGAATTTCATCCTATAAGCTCTGCGCAAGCAGTGATCTTTGGATACCAATTAAGGAATGGTACTCCTATTGTTGTAAAAGTATTTAGGGATCTTGAAGATGTTATAGAACCCGAAAGAGTAAGAGAGGCAGCAGCAAATGAAGCGCATTTGTCTAGTGAGCTATATAGAGTAGGTAGTACTACTGGTATTTCTGATCGTTTTGTAAAGTATCTTGGTGGTGTTGAAGCGCATACAACTGATGATAAGTTTGTTCCTATATTATTTTTTGAACGTGTGGGTACAGGAAAAACATTGGATGGTCTGTCAAGATCAACTCCTGATTGTCGTGTACCCTTGGGGTATGCGCTAAAGCAGCTTATTCCTATAGGAAGAGCGTTAGAAACAGCGGAAGCTGAACATATTGTTCATCGTGATGTGAAACCAAGTAATATTTTCTTAGATGCTGATGGAAATTCTGTGCTTGGCGATTTTGGGTGTGCTACTCTTGCCTCAGATATCCCCTCTACTGTAGTTTATGGAACTCCTAAGTTTATGCCTCCAGAAGCTTATAATGGTGCAAGAACTCCTGCTTTTGATCGTTATTCTTTTGGTGCAACTATGTATCATTTAGCAACAGGGGGCCATCCCTATCCTGTAATTAGGGGGGTAATAACAGACTTTAAATCTAGAGAAAGTCCTGATCCTCCATCAACAAGAATGTTTAATACACCTCAAGCAGTAAATGCAGAATTTGATAGTATTGTTCTTGGTCTTTTACAAAAAGATCCTGGAGTTCGTATGCGTTGGTCTGAAGCGCTTCCAAGATTAGAGGATCTTGCTAAAGAGCTTAAAGTTTATCAACATCTTTAACCGTTCCGAAATCATAAACGTCATCCTCTATAATGTAGACTTTAAACTTTGAAACATCTTCAGGAACGTACGGGCTTAATCTCTTTTCGTGCAATACATCTGATCCTATGGTTAATACATTAAAGCTTGGTATCATAATTAATTGTTTTTTCTCATATTTCCCTACTAAGAAGCATTTGTACATTTCTCTTCTCCCGTTCTTTGTTAAAGAAATAGCGGGGTGTTCATTTCCAATAATAACAATTTTTGATTTCTTAAACTCTTCATTATCAAATATTTTGTCTCCATGACAAATAAAGTATTCTTTTTCTGCATAGTATTCTATTAATTTGATATTTTTCTTTCGTGCGATTGGTTCTAATATAACATCGTGATTTCCTTTGATGAGAATTAATTCTTCGCAATGTTCTTGTAGGTAATCAATAAAGTTCAGTGTGTTTTTCCATTCGCTTCCAATAATACTTCCAAATTCGTGTTTTAAGTCTCCATTAATAAGTATTTTTTTTGGTTTTACTTTTGTGAGAATATTCTCCATTTTTTTCTTTGTTTCAGCGTATTGGTGGGGTGGTATGAGGAATCCTTTTCGATGAAGTGATTCTTCTTGTCCTAGGTGAATATCTGTAATAATAAGCATGTTAATATCTTCTAGGTAGAGAGAAATGTCAAAGATCGTTATATTGTGTGAAAGTTTCATGCTTCAAGTGGAACACCCTTCATTTTTATTTTTGTCTGTACTAATCCGTGCATTCTTTTTAAGAAGCTTATTTTATCATCAGCTTTCATAACATCTAATTTTCCTTGTAATACTAAATTAAATGCGAATGGGCTTGGGACATGGGTGTATACTTCTTTTACTATAATTTTTCCTTCTTCTATATTTTTCATAACGTATTGTGCGCTTTCAATGTCCATTAAGTCTTCTAGTACTTCTCTTCGTGCTTCTTTTAAGATGGGGAAGTCGTTGCTTATTCTTTTTACTGCGCTCATTAAGATCATTGAGCTTACTTGTTGTCTTCCAACTCTTTTAACTTCTCCTTTGTAACTTCGTAAGATCATTAATGCTCGTGTTGCGCAATGTCTGAATCTTCTCTTCAATACTTCTGTTTGGTCTAATGCTAGGTCCATGACTTGTCGTAATTCTTGTGATTTTACTTTTTGGAATGCTGGTATAACGTTTACTCTTTTCTTACTGTATGCTACATAGAATCCATTATCACTTATTCCTATTTCTGCATCTCTATGTTCCATTCTTGAGATTGCATACGCTACTGCTCTTGAGATGACATCATTGACTCTTCTTCCATACATAGAATGGAATACAACAAAGTGTTTTTCGTCTTCATCATAATGTTCTATTAATAATAAATGTTCATGAGGTATTCCAATGTAGTGGTGTTGTTCGTAGAAGTATTTGTATATTGCTTCTGCTGAGTTTTCATCAACGTATAAGTATTCATGAATAAATTGTAATAGTTCTTTCTTGTCTTGTTTCTTGCTAAACTTTTCGCTCATTAATTTTTTGAATCTCTGTATTGCTTGTGCTAAATCAAAACTTAGTGGTAGATTATCTGAGAACCATGCGGGTACGGTTGGTGTTCTTCCTGGTGATGGCATGACTTGTGCTACCATTCCTCTTGAGAAGAGGAATTGGTAGGTATTTCCTCCTAAGACAAAGATATCTCCTTTCTTTAGTTTTTCTAAGAATCCTTCATCAATGTGCCCCACGGGTGTTTCTTTTATTTTTACCGTAATATGACTCTCATCGGGAATTGTGCCCACGTTCGTCATGTACATTATTTTCGCTAATTTTCCTTTCTTTCCTATCATTCCTGTTTCTTCATCATACCATATTTTTGCGTAAATATGTCTATCTTCTAATGAGATATATTTTCCTAATAAATAATCTAAAACTTCTTGAAAATCTTTTCTTGTGAGTGTATGATAACAGTAACTATTTGTGATTAAGGTGTGTAAATCATTAACATGTATTTTTTCTGCGATTGCTATTCCGTAAATATGTTGTGATAAGACGTCTAAGCAATTTGTAGGAATGTGTATCTTATCGATCTTGTGTTCTATTGCATGTTTTAATAATACTGCATTTTCTACGAGATCGTCTCTATCTAATGCAATGATTCTTCCATTGATTGTTGAGTGTAATTGGTGTCCTGCGCGACCACATCTTTGTAATGCTCGTGCTACTGATTTTGGGCTTCCTAATAATATGACGAGATCAATATATCCGATGTCTATTCCTAATTCTAAGCTTGTAGAGGTTACTCCTACTTTTATTTTTCCCTCTCTCATTGCTTGTTCTAGTCCTGTTCTATGTTCTTTGCTTAATGATCCGTGGTGTGCTCCAATATTATCGTCATAGAATGAGGGATATCGTTGTTTTAATTGATGCACAACTCTCTCTGTTCCTGCCCTTGTATTTGTGAAAATAACAGTTGTCTTATGTTGTTGTACTAATTCATGGATTAAAGAATATGTTTCTCGATTCAGATCGTTATAGGTTGTTTCTATTAAATCTTTTACAGGGGAGATTACTTTTAGGTCTAATTCTTTTAGGAATGGTGCATAAATAATTTTACAAGGTCTTTCCTTTCCTTTCTCATATCCTACTAAGTATTTTGCTATTTCTTCTAATGGTGATACGGTAGCGGATAATCCTATGCGACATGCTCCTGGGCTTAATTGTTGTAGTCGTTCTAAGCTTAATGATAAATGTACTCCTCTCTTGTTCTCTGCTAGTGCGTGTACTTCATCAACAATAATCCAGTCTACTCTTGCTAAGTGTTCTCTAAAACTTGGTGTGTTGAGCATGATTGCTAGTGATTCTGGTGTTGTAATCAAAATATGTGGTGCTTTCTTTGCCATTGCTGCTTTCTTACTTGCAGAGGTATCTCCTGTTCTTACACCAATTCTAATTCCTGATTTTTTCCCAAGAAGTTCTTCTAGTTCTTTTAAGGGTTCATTTAAGTTATATTCAATATCGTTTGAGAGTGCTTTTAAGGGTGAAATATAAATTGCGTATGTTCTGTCTTCTAAAATTCCTTTTTGTGCTGAGTCTATTAATTCGTTAAGGATTGATAAGAATCCTGTTAAGGTCTTTCCTGATCCTGTTGAAGCTGATACTAAAATGTTATTCCTACTATGGATCTCTAATAATCCGAATTGTTGTGGTGGAGTAAATTCTTTGAATTTTGTTGTAAACCATGTTTTAACAATAGGATTAAGGATATTCAGAATAGCTTCCTTACTGTCTGGTTTAGTCTTGTGCGTGATCATGGGATAGTCCTAAAGAATGATTTTTTCTCTGAAAACACGCTATTTAAGGGTTGTGGGGGTTTGTCGTTGTGTCCGAGAGTTTACACTCTTGGAGGTTATTTTCATAGCTTCGTCCAAATTTATCTAAGTAAGGAAATTCTGTTCTTAAAAATGAGTCTAAACCTTCTGCGACCATTCTGTAACCTCGCGCGTTGTAATGTAGACGAGGAGTCTCATTTGTAGCTACGAAAGAATCAGCGCTTTCTCCAGCATTAATTTTTTCTTGGAATACAGGTGTAGGATCATAGATTCTCATACGTGGATGTCTATTTCTCACCCACCCTAGTACTTCCATAGTGGGAGCGAGTATTTTTCCGTCTGTAAACTTTTTGTATTCTTCAAAAGTACTAAGAGGTGGCAGTTGTACTACAACAAAATCGATCCCGGCAGTATCAGCTTCGCTTGCAATTTGATCAAGAAGTGCAGCCCCATAACGATAATCAATACATTGTCTTGCAGTTGCTCTTAAATAAGGATGTTTTGCAAGGAGCCCTCTTGCAATGCTCCCAAACCTTCCAGTATCATGAGCAAGGTCAAACATGAAAGGGATAATATGCCTATGGCGGAAATCAATTTCACGGTAGCGTAGTTGTGTTGCAAGAGCTGAGTGGGTTGCAATGAATGCTTTGGCTTCATCAGTCCATGTTGGAGGGTTTTTGGTAAGATCTGAATTTTGAGTGTCAGGATCGCCGCACGATAATGCTGATAGTGGTGAATGAGTATATTTTTCAAAATTACGATGATAAATTCCAATGGGTTCCTCAAGCATATGCTCAGGTAGGTTTACATCATTAGGGTAGTGTCCATAAATGATAATTGCCTTAGGTGATGTTTTTGCAAGGGGTAATGCTACATGGCGCATTTGTCCTGCTATCTGTAAAAGATTAGTTGCGCTTACTCCTAAGTTTGATACTGCGAAAGGCTTTCCTTGGTAGTGCGAATTCATAAGGTCGCTTAATACTGAAGGGTAACTTTGTTCTGAAGTAACTCCTACCCCCTCTGTGAAGCTGTCCCCTATAACTACTATCCCTAATTTATCCGTACGAGGGATTTTGTCATCTATTGGCTCAGGAAGGTTTAGCCCTCTAAATCCCCAATTGTTTTGCCATTCTTCTCCTCTCCGTTGGTACGGTGCGAATGCAAAATCAATTCCTGGTCTAGCGGATTTTAATACAGACACTTGTTCCTCAGCAATTGCTGTTCGTTCTTGCCATTTAGAGATTTTCCATGGTTTTTCACTATTTGCTAAGTGGCGAGAATAAAGCTCTCCTACTCCTGTTAAACTAGCTAGCATGAGCGCTGCCGTAGCTACGTTGAAACCTGCCTTTTTTAGACGACTGATCATAAAGTTACTACTATTTAGTAGTTTATATAGATTGTGGTGATGAGTTTTATGTTTTAAGGATGTACATCTTTACTTACTTTTTGTTAAAACTATATGGAAACATTTAAATGTTAAGCATATCCAATCAAGCCTTAATGCAGTATGTTAAAAGGGGTATAAAACTAGCATTATGGCTAACTTTTTTTGTAGGGATAATCTCAATAGCCTATGGAGCGTGTCTCAATGTTACAACTGATAATAACTTTATTTCTAATGACACAACTCTTTGTAACAATATCTACGCAATTACAGACACAGAAAGCGTAGGAAACCTTAACTACGGTATCCTTATTTTTAATTTATCAACTGGCGCAACACTTGATTGTAACGGTTCGGTATTTATAGGAAACGGTACTGGTACATTCATTAATTTTCAAACAATTTCGGGTAATGTTACAGTCACAAACTGTTCAGGTATGAACTATAGTAGAACGGTAGACTTAAGCGCTGCTTACAATGTAACCATTCAAGACTCAAATTTCTCAAATAGTGTAGCCTTTGGAGATACTGTTATTAGATTTAGTGCGCTTACAGTAAGAAATATTACTCTCAAAAATTTGATTCTTGGAACAGAAAATTATACCACCAATTCTGAAATTGTTTTTGCTGATGGAAGAGAAGAGCTAACCATTTTAAATACAACATTTTTAGGTTTTAATAGAGCAATATCAACAGGAATGAGGCATGTATATATAGCAAATAGCACTTTTAGAAATCAAACAAATTATGTTATCGGAAATGGAGGTTCAACAAACCTTGGGCGAAACTGGACTATCCGAGATAACATCTTTGTGGGGCTTGATGGGAGCACGCCAGCAACCATCATCAGTATTACTGGGGGTTCCATAAACTCAACAATTATCAATAACACCTTTACAAATGGTGTTCTTGGTCTTTCATCTGTAGAACAATGGAGTGTGATTACTAATAACACCTTTACAAACTTATCAAAAGGTGGCATCTTACTAACGAACGCAAATAAAACCATATTCAATAATACGTTTATAAATAGTTCAAACATTTCAGGTGGAGCAATTACTCTTAACACTGGTTCTGGTTCTGTAAGATCTATTATTTCATATAATCACATTCTTAATAATATAGGGAACGCAATTTATTTTGGATCCAACACTAACAACACCTTCATTATCAATAATACTTTAGGAAATGGAAATTATAGTATTTTCGGAATTACAGGAACCTCTACATTGATTACCGCTCTCAATAATTCCAATACAACACTACAAACTTCTGGAGGTGCGGGTAATATAATTATTCAGTGGTATGTTCGTGCAAATGTTACATATGCCAATGGTTCTGCTGCGTTAGTGAACGTTTCCTTTGTAAATAGAACAAACACTTTTATTGAAAATGACTCGACAGTTTCTCCAACAGGATTAACAGCTCTTCTTCCTATGACTGAGTACACAGCAAACGGTACTACAAGAAGTTATTTTACAAATTATACTGTTTCAGCTGGTGATAGTGGCACAGGAAATGATTCTGAACCCTTTAATTTTTCTGATTCTGCTCAAGTTGTTCAATTAGTATTAAATGAGGGTGGGGGGGGAGGAACTTGCATCACTCCTGTTGACGACTTACAAATTCAAAATGATACAATTCTCTGTGGTGGAACCTACCAACTCAACGACTCAGCGGCTGATGGGTTAATTCAAATTCAAAATAGTTCTTTAACCTTAGACTGTAATAATACTATTCTTGTTGGAAATGGTTCTGGTGTGGGTATATGGACTTTAAATCGAGTAAACCTCACCGTATTTGGGTGTGGCATTTCTAAGTATCAAGAGGGATTTAGTTACAGCGGGGTTAATTCTTCTTCAATTTATAATATCACTCTCTCTGATAATACTGATGTAGGATTAGGAATTTATAGCTCTTTAGGAATGCTTATTACAAACATAACTGTTACTAATAACACGAATAACTCAAATTCTAATGCTGGCAATGCTGCTATTTATTTTGCAGGAACAAACAACTCTAGAGTTCTTAATAGCTCTTTTATGAATGTCTATAAGAGAGGGGTAAGCTTGAATATAGGTTCCAACAATAACACTGTTGTTAACAATATATTTAACAACACTTTCGGTTTTGGAGTAATGCTCTCGAATGATGGTAGTAATAATTCTATTACCAATAATATTTTTGCAAATAGCTTTTGTCAAAGTATTCATCAGTGTGGTGGAATGTACCTGAATTCATATACCTCAAGAAATACAAATGTTACTCTCAACACCTTTACAAATATTACGGGATATGGTATAGAGATCTATCAGCTTGGGACAACATTAATACAAAATAATACCTTTAATGGGATTAATTCAATAGTGACTTCTGGTGGGGCCATAAGTGTGGGTGCTGGATTAAACATTTCCATTTTGAATAATACTTTTGATGGTACTACAGGAAATGACTCTATGGGTGCTGGTGGCGGAGGAAACGGGACTGTTATTAAGTATAACACGTTTATAAACATGTTCCCATTTTTAGGGGGTTCTCGAAATGGTATCATTGCAGACAACATCATAATTAATGGCTCTGTTAATGTTCTTTCAGGATTGGAGTCTATAAACAATGTTGAAAATAATACTATTATTAACGCGACAAGCTACGGTATTGTATTAAGTGATGCCAATTACACAATTATTCGCCACAATATTATCAATTACACGCGATTACATCCAGAAGGCACTTCAGGCCAGGCTATAGTAACCTCTTCTTTAGCTAATGGAATTATTGAAAATAATACTATTGCTAATCCAGTATATGCTGCTATTCATCTTAGAACTGATAATACGTTTAATGTTTCAGTTAGGAATAATATTATCAAAAACGCTTCTGTTGGTATTATTATTGTTAACGCTACAAATAACACATTCATTAATAATACTATTATGAATTCTCGTTCGTATGCTGTTCAAATTAATGGAACAAGCGCTGCGAATAACAACTTTACTAATAATACCTTCTCAGGAAGCACTGTTCTTGATGTGTACTCGCGAGGAACGTCAAACACCACAAGTATGAATTATATTATTAACTCCACAAATGTTTCTACTAGTGGTACGGGTGGGTTGTTGTATGTTATGTGGTTTGGTCGTGCTAATGTTACGTACAAGAATGGTTCTGTTGTTCCAGGTATAGATGTATTATTTACAAACAGAACTTTAGCAAACCAAACGAATATTTCTACACAAAGTGATGGGTATACTCCTTTTGTGGTACTTACGGAATATTATGAGAATGGTTCTGGTAAGCAATATCACACAAATTATACTGCTAACGCTACGAACGCTTCTAATTCTGCAAGAA
>CAYVWZ010000014.1:0-28760 GCA_964455655.1 Candidatus Woesearchaeota archaeon | reverse complement strand
TATTTATTACAAGTATAAAAATGTATGTGCAGTATCACCACCTACGCTTAGCAATTTCTTCTTCAACAAAATAACGAAGAACCTTAGGGCTAATAGGTTTGGCTCTCAAATGATTATTTTCTCTTTGAGCAATACGTGCAGCACAAGATTTAATCTCTCTAGTAGTAATTCTACGACCTGAAGCAAGTAATGATCCAACTTCTTCTCTAAAAACTCCATCAGAAAAACTATTACGCTCTGCAACAAAATACGCATCTAGGGTCCTAGCAAACTCAGCTTCTTCAGCTCTTTTTCTATTAATTGCTTTGATCCCTGGTTTTGTGAACTCAAGATAAGGAGTAGAACATTCACGAGCACTCTCTATTTCTTCTAAAACTCTTGCAGCATCAACAGTTTCTTGAGGCTTATACCCTATACATATTCCAAAATCAGCAAATTTCTGAGCTGAAGTTCCATTTTTAGGAGTTACATAAATATCTCCAGGTTGAACATGCTCCAGACCAAATCTTTTACGTAGGTTAGTTCTCATATAATCTCTCATAAGCTCAAACCCCTTGCCAAAAATTGTGTCTATAGTAGGCTCAGTAAGGTGAGTAACTCCAAGATCAGCTTCGCCGTCAGGAGCAAGCAGTCTAAATGAGAGCTCTGATCCTCTTTGTTCATATTCAAGAATAATGCTGGGGAAGTCGCTCATGTGTGTGGTAATACCTGATATGAATTATGCGCAATTAGGAGCCTTATAAATCTTTCTCATATCACCACTTTAAAGTTACAATACTCAAAGAAATAACTTATACACTAACAACTTCTCAAAAAAATATTCTTCAGACTTTAATAATTCAAATTTATACTCATGCTTCTTAAAAAAAGACTCAGCATCACCCGTCAATGTAGAAACAACAACTAGAATTACTCCATTAGATTTCAAAAAGAACCTAGCATCTTTAAGAAACCTTACAAGAACCTCAAAACCTTCCTCACCACCCGTCGTAATTAATTTTGACTCTTCATCCTCATCTTCATCCTCAGGGAGATAGGGCGGATTAAACACAATAACATCAAACTTATCCTTAACATTCTCAAACAAATCAGAATACAACACGTTTAAACCAAGAGACTTACAATAATCAACAGATTCAGGATTAATATCAATACTCACAACATCAGCACCAAGATTCTTCGCCTGCACTGAAAGAAAACCAGAACCACAACCAACATCAAGAACTTTTGTATTCTCAAAAATAAAATCAGAAAAAAGAGAAGCCAGGAGGAAAGAATCCTCCCGAGGTTCATAAATCATTACCAAGTCACATTATCCAAATCAGAATCAAGATGATCAGTACTATTGAGACCATCATTCAAATCTGAAGGGATATCTAAATCTTCATCAGTAATAGTATCCCCTGCAGTTGCAGTAGGCACACTCTGACCAGATTGTTGCGGACTTGTTGTCTTTCCACATCCTGCTACAATAAGCAAGACAAGAATGGAAATTATTACCAGACTCTTTTTGAAGTTCATAGTTCCTCCTATCCCTCAACCGTTGAGTTTCCATTCATACCAAGTTTACATGAGGAAACATCAACACCTGAGTCTTTGATAGATTTGGTCATTGTCTTCATCGTTGCATATGCTTCACGTAAGTTCACATACGCACTCTTAATTTCAACACGTGAGTCTTCAAGAAGTTCTCTGATCTTGTCCTTATCCGTATCAGGATCTAAAGCTTGCGCCTGCTCAAGAAGATCTCGTGCTTTTGTAGATGAAGTCTCTGCTTCTGAAACATCAGCATTGAATGCATCCATACTTGTCTCAAGACTTGCAGTGTCATTACCTGAAGCATTCATTGCGTCAATAGCACATTGTAATTTATCACCATTAGCTTGGAAACGCTCAATAAGATTCTCAAGTTGTGTGGTTAATACAAGAACTGCATGACGTTGAACGTTGTGCTTAATCTTGACCCATACTTGCTTTACTTCTTTTGCAGCAGCTTGAACTTCTTCTTTTGTTGTTGCAGCCTCAGCATCAGCCTTTGCTTTCTCAAGATCTGCTATTGACTCATTAAGATCAGCAAGAAGTTCTGCTTTCTTTTCATCAGATAACTCTGTATTGTTTTCAACATTAGATTTTACGCTTTCAAGGTACGTAATTGCTTCATCAGCAGCATCTGCTACCAATGACTTTGCGTCAGCTAATGCCTTTGCTTGCGCATCAATACATTCTTCTGAAGTCTTGTTATCTTTACAAGCTTCACGAACTTGTTCTCTAACATCTTGGAAATTCTTACGCTTCTCAACAAAGTCTAGGCGCGCTTGTAAGAGTTTCTCACGAGCTTCAAGAAGTCTCTCTCTGCGAGTTTTGTTATGATCATCGTCAGAGTTATCATCAGTTTCATTTCCATCATTGGAATCATCATCAGAATCATCATCAGTTTCTGTTGCATTACTATCATCGTCATCGTCATCAGAAGTTCCATTGATCATTCTATTTGGAGCAGGTGCGCGAGTATTTGTTGAGGGAAGTCTTTCACATTCAGTCTCACAAACCGTTTCACCATCAACTATCTTACATTTCTGAATACATTTCACACTCGGATTGAAATCATCAGATCCAGAGCGATCATTACTACCATCTTCTGCAAGCACCAGTGGAACAACACTTACTACAAGAAGAGAGATCAGTAGTATAAATAAAAATTTCTTCATAAATCTAACCTCCATTCATTTTCATGAATCATTATATAATTTCAAAGATGTGTTCTTTATAAAAACCTTTTCAGAGAATATCAAGTATACTACGCTACAATGGTTAATACAGTTTTTTACCATTTAGAACTTTTTTATCAACAGTTGTTAGAACTACTCCATTATCAGAATCAAAACCCGTGGTTAGCACTTCAGAAATGAACGGACCTATCTTTTTAGGAGCAAAATTAACAACACATACCACTTGCTTACCAATAAGCTCTTCTTTCTTGTATACAGAAGTAATTTGTGCGCTTGAATTCTTAATCCCTAACTCCCCCAAATCAATCTTTAATTTGTACGCAGACTTCTTTGCTTCAGGAAAATCAACAACTTCAATAATTGTGCCTACACGCAAATCAACTTTTTCAAAGTCTTCATAGGAAATTACCATAAGGGTTAGAAAAGTTCATGACTTATAAAAATTAGTATAAAGACTTAATTGCATCAAGTAATGCTTTCCACTCAGATCTCTTCGTATGAGACTTACCAAATCTGACTAAGGTGGCATTAATTTCGCCCCAATATCTTCGAGGGAATAATCTTTTGAGATCCTCTTCAACTTTGTGAGGATCTTTCTCATAGGACCAATGAAGATATCTACTAACATTAAATACATGGACATCAACACCAATAGCATCATGACCTTGTTCTGATAAGAAAACATTTGCTGTCTTCCTTCCAACACCTGGAAGCTTCACTAACAACTCAATATTATGAGGGGGAATACCCTTATGCTCTTGCACCAAGACTTTCGCACACTCTAAAATATGCTTAGACTTATTCTTATAAAAATTAACAGGACGAATCACTTTCTGAATATCATGTAACGGAGCCTTTGCTAATTTTTCAACCGTAGGATATTTACTAAACAAATCCTTTGCAACAATAATAGTAACCTCATCTCTTGTACGAGCAGACATCAGTGTAGAAATAAGAGTTTGCCAAGGAGCATCCCACGACTCAGCAGCTAAACGCATAGGCTTAGGAGTAACCTTCTTCAATGCAAGAAATTGTTTAAGTGCAAGATCGGAATTCATACATTACACTTCTTTAGATCATTAATATGAGTTGCGGATATCGCAACTTTTAAATATGGCCCAATTGTTAGAAACATAATGCAACCAAAGACCATAAAAATCATTTATTGGATTGTTACCATACTCTTCTGTGCTTTAATGTTCTATTCAGGAATATCTCAACTCATACTCTTACCCCAAGGCGTTGAACTCATGACACACCTTGGATATCCAAACTATGTAAGCATTATCCTTGGAGTTGCGAAAATCCTTGGAGTTGTTGCATTATTACAACCATGGTTCAAAACTATTAAAGAATGGGCATATGCTGGATTCGCAATTGACTTAATCGGAGCTACAGCATCATTCGCAGCAGTTGATGGAGTAATGGCAGCACTCTCACTACTACCCTTCTTAATATTCTTCGCAATTGCATACTTTTTATATAGAAAAGTTAAATCTTATTCTGTAATAAAATAATTCATTTAAACATTTGAAAGTATTCTCGAACACGCTCTAAAATATTGTTTAATAAGAACTGTTCAATACGTTTCTCATACAAGACAGATAATTTTTCAAACTCAGTAATTCTGTACTTATTCTGAGAAGTTTCAACAAGATATATATCTTTTAATCTCTTAATCTGACGACGAATATTCGAAGAAGCAACACCCAGAACAGGCAAGCCTAACTTCTTCCTTTGCTTAATAACTAAATCCTTAATTTGTTCAGCATCTAACCATTCCTTTCTTGCTGCAGCATCATGTAAAATTTGTAAAACATCAACAACAACATCCCTCGAATCACCTGGTTGTAACAACCCTATGGATAAACATAACTTCTTGTATAATTCTCTTCCAGAAAGATCAAACGGCTTTTCATAACGACGCAACGTTAACTCATTAAGAGGAAGATCTTTAGCAACACGAGGCATAAGATCCTACCAAAATGATTATTAATAAGGTTTTTGGAGCTCTAACGAAAATTTATAAACTTCTCACTCTCAAACTAAACAAGATGAAGAAAACAAAACGAGAAATCTTCGAAGAAGCAGAAGAGATTTTGAGAAAACAAAAAACAATTCACACTGCACCAAAGAAAGAAGAACCTAAAAAAGAAGACAAACCAAAAGACACAAAACAAGATAGTAAGAAAGAACCAACACTTGATCAATTAGTAGACGAAGCAGCAAAAGATGTTCTCAAAAAAGACGATAGTAAGAAAGACGTTTCAACACTCCTTATAGAAGAAGCAACAAAGAGAGAATTATCAAAAGAAAACACTACAACATCACTATATGGAGAAAAACCAAAAGACCTTACACAAGAAGCACAAAGCATAGATGTATACGCAAGAGCTGGAAATAGCGGAGGAGGATACTCATCACTCATTAATTCAGACCCCTACCATATGAGCGGAGGAGGATACGGAGTAAGCGTCGGAGGATACGGACCTGGAAATGATGCCTATGATGTAGGAGGAGCATATGATCATGGAAGCGGAGACCAAGGAGCATACGAAAGTGCTGGAAGCGGAGCGAGTAGAGCAATAGACGTAGGAGGACTACAGAGAAAAGTCAATGAAGATGCCATGGCCGGATCAAGAATCACCCCTGCAAAAAAAGCACACGAAGCACACATCGGAGGCCCAGTTGTAAGTGGATGCTCCTACTGTGCAAAAGCAATGAATCGATAAGTCTACAAAAGTCTTTTAAATCTTTTTTACGCAAAAACCATATGAGCTCATTATTAGCAATAGTATCATCAGGAAAGGGAAGCTGGACACACATACAACAACTCATCAACAACGAAAAATGGCAACATATTTACTTAATTACTAACGATTTCGGAAAAGAAAATTTTAAAACACCAAGCAATGCAACACTTATCGTATTAGATCTTAAACAACCAATACCACAACTACGAGACGAACTCGTAAAACAACTTAAAGGAAAACTCGACGGAGACGTCGGAGTAAATATGGTATCAGGAAGTGGAGAAGAACACATGGCACTACTCAGCGCATTACTAAAACTTGGAGTTGGAATCAGACTAGTTATCAGCGGAACCAACAACTCGGTGGAGATCTAAAATGGCAAACATCCTCGACAAACAACCATGCCCCCTATGTAGAAAAAAAACCTTAACACTCATGGAAGAAGAAATGGACATTCCCTACTTTGGAAAAGCATTCCTCTTCTCAATGCATTGCGACTCATGCGAATACGCAAAAACCGACTTAGAAGCAGTCGATATGAAAGAACCAACACGATACACCTTTGAAGCACAGAACACCAAAGACCTAAGCGTAAGAGTAGTAAGAAGTTCAGAAGGAACCATCAAACTACCATCACTCAAGATCACTATCGAACCAGGACCAACAAGCGACGGATTCGTAACAAATGTTGAAGGAATATTACAACGCGTCAAAAAAATTGTAGAAGAACAAAGAGATTCTGCAGAAGATGACGAAACAAAGAAAAAAGCAAAAAACCTCTTAAAGAAAATATGGAAGATAGAATGCGGAGACGAACCCGTAAAAATTATTATTGAAGACCCAACAGGAAATTCCGCAATCATTTCTGAGAAAGCTGTGATAGAAAAACTCGGAAAGAAAAAATGAAGAGATACTTCATCAACGCTTATTCAGACATTGATATTCTCCCCTTATTAAAAAAAGTAAAAATACCTGGTAAAATAGGAATACTAACAACGGCACAACATACTAATCAATTAAAAGCAATACAAAAAGCATTACCAAACTCAATCATTGGAGGACAAGTCATTGGCTGTGAAGCGCACAACGCACTACGCATACAAAAAGACGTTGATAACTTCTTGTTTATTGGAAGCGGAAAATTCCACCCCATAGAAATAGCACTAGCAACGAACAAAGATGTATACTTACTCAACCCAGAATCACAAACATTCACAAAGATAACACTCAAAGAAATAGAAGAATACACCAAAAGAAAACAAGGAATACTCAAAAAATTCTTAATGGCAAAGAAAGTAGGAATAATCATCACTGTAAAACCAGGGCAATACCACGCACGACAATACTTCACCTTAGAACAAAAAATAAACATGGTAAAAAAATTAAGAGCATTACAAACAAAAGAAGTATTCTATTTCATATGCGACACACTAAATTTTAACGAACTAGAAAATTATCCTGATATTGAATGTTGGGTTAATACTGCATGCCCAAGAATCAAAGATGACTTATTAGGAAAACCTGTAATAAACTATGCAGAATTGCCTAGTAATATATAGATTCTAAACATTACGCTCTTGTACTCGACGCAGGAAAATTATCTCTTGAAGAAGAAGTTCATCACATCTTACGCTTAGTACCACCAAAATGAGCATCCATTAACACTAACGTTGCTAAATCCAATTGGTTATGACGAATTCCGCTATATAATAATCCTCCAGCATTAATTCCTAAAAGATATTTGGCATACGCATCAGCAAATTTAGCCCCATCAAGATCATGTTCTCTATCAACTTTCAAAACTCCAGCCTCGAACGTTTGTAACCTTGCTGTACTATGAGATCTTTTTGCTACTTCCCTCCATACAGGATACAAATCATCGTGTCGCGCAGGAATCGCATCACCAGGAATAATTCTATTTACAAAAGCCCTCTCTCTAGCATAGGGAACATCAAATGTTGTTCCATTAAAGGTTACAATACGAGGATATTCACGCATTTTTTCTAAAACTTTCTTAACCACACCATATTCTTCAAAAGGATTCCTCGAAACAAATTGTTCTATAACCATTCTACCATCTTGCTCATATGCAAGACCACCTATAACAATGGGAGCACCCTCACCTGGAAGTCCAGCAGTTTCCCAATCAAGGAAAATAGTATTAGGAACCACGACTGTTCTTGCTTTCTCTCCGTACTCCCCTTCGAATTCAGCCATAGGCACTCGATAATGAGCTTTGATATTTCTTCGAGAAACTAATTCCGCAGCAGGATCCATAGTATTCATAATAGTAGCAAATTTTTTACGATCCTTATGATCATCTTTTGGTGAATGATATGTAGGATCAGTTAAGATTTTGACACGTTCTAATGCTAAGTCCATCCATTCACGCATAAAGTTCATACCATGAATTGACAAACGATGAGCATTATTTGAAACTTCATGATTAAATTGTAAAAGCAATTCAGGAGAAAACACCCCGAAAACTTTAGGATTGTGCTCAGCAAGAAGCTCTAAACCTTTTGTATATGCAGAAACAAACTCCTCAGCATGGAGAACATTCCACGTTCTTGAATTTAGTGCCTCACCATAATTCCTTACTCTATCCCCCCCAGAATTAAGAACAAGTAAACGACCAGCAACAGGAGTACCATCAAGCCATTTTCTTGCATGATCATACTTTCCTAATTTATCATAGAACTTTCCAGGATTTAATGTTCTTCCAGACTTTACTTCAACAGCAAAATCTCCCTCTCCTGTTGTTAGCCTACCATCAGCCTCCAAGAACGAAGTACCATTCCTTAAACGACGCGCACCATTACCATTATTACGAGGAGCGAGATGGGTAATAGGAGCCTCTAACAAATCACCCAACTCAGTAACTCTTTTTAATCTTTGATCATATTGAACAACTGCCTGAAGCATTAAATCTGCTGCACGTTCTCCAATGTTTCCAATAAGTTTAATTCCTGCTTCTGTAGGAAGAATATGCGATGGTTCTACCCCTCCACCAATTAAGGTGCAAATTTTATTCATATGAATACTATCAGTACCTGAAAGTTTTTCTTCAGGTTCATATCTTCTCAGCCTACGCCACAATCTATGATGACGATGATTCAATCCCCTATCACCTAAATCAGCACCTCCTTCAAAAAGATCTCTCAAATCTTCTCGGATCTTACGATCACAAACAGCACCACGTAGAGCTTCAGAGGGAGTAACATGTAAACCTGTCTCTGCAAAAAATCTTTCTTCACGATCAGCATATACGCGATCAAGTATTCCATTAACTTTTCTTTCAATATTTCCACGATCTGCCCAGGAATGTGCGATCATAACCCTTTGTCCAAAAGGATGATCTCTAATTTTCCGAGTGGGATAAATTGGTCCGTAAGTATTTCCCTCATATGCACTATCAATTAAATCAGAGGGAACCGCTGCTATTATTACATCTCTGAAAAAATCACCAGGCACACTCGCACCCATTACTTCATGAAGCCTTATCGGCCTACCAGGAAATAATTCATGCTGTGCTTCTAAATCAGGATATAGATAACTAAGAAGTTCACGCATAGGTATATGCAACCGCTTTGCTGCTTGATATGCGCGACGTGCTTCATCATTCCCCTCAATTAATTGACGAGCTTTTACCTTTGATTTTCCTAGTAGCGCTTTTCTTGCAACATCTCTTGTGATTGCTTTCTTTATTCCTCTAATTATTTCTGGAGGTGGAGTAGTCATGCTGCAGACATTAAAACCTCTAACGTATCATGTAACTGTTCTCTTATTTCAGGATCTTGAGTAGTGCGAATTCGGGCAAGGATTTCTTCCATCTGTTCCACTCTTCTCAGACCGCTTAGCGTGCCATAGCAATGATCAAACTCTCCTCTTAATCCAGAACGTAATAATTGAACAACTTGAGGAGGAACAACTTTTAATTTTTTATCACGAACACCCTGTTGTAATGCTCCCAGAACGGTCTCAGAATTAGCACCGTGGAATAATGTAAGTTGATGCCTTTGCTCTTGTAATCTGTTTTGCAAATCAATTCTTCCTAACACAAACTGATACACATCTCTGAGTTCAGGAGAAAACACTGAACTCTCAGGAGGGATTCTTCTTGCAATAATTTTAACATCGCCAGGAGGGCGCGTTAATAATGATGTAACAAAATACGCAGCAATGTTCAAAGGATCATCTGTAAATTCCTGTTCTCCTTCAGTTTTTTTAGTAGATTCTAACTTTTCAAAATATCTTTGTTCAACAATTCTTGAAGGAATATCTAAACGCTTACCAAGAGCATCAATCCATAGCATTCTGCGAGAAACACTTGGTTCGTACGCAAATAATGGAAGTGCCTCATCTAATGCGACAAGTTTATCATCAAGACTTTCCGGAGAGGACATTACGGTTACATAAAAATCTAACAAATGAGATTTTGGAATTTTTTCATATAGAGCGCGAGGATCTTCCGCATCTCTAAATAATTCATCAGGATCAACTTTTACTGTACTCTCTTTATCACCTAAAAGGCCTACACGAGGTTCGAGGCCAACACCATAGGCAATAGTAGATGCTGCCAACGCAGCTTTAATACCAGCAGCATCAGGATCAAATAAAAATAATACATTCCTAGTTATGCGACTAAGCAACCTTGCATGCTCCTCCGTAAATGCAGTACCTGCTGTAGCAACAAAATTATCTATCCCTCTTTGATGAGGCATGATAGCATCAGTATATCCTTCAGCAACAACAGCTAAACCTTCACGACGAATTCCTTGCTTCGCTCTATCAAATCCAAACAAGATATTTGATTTTTTATAGACATGACTTTCGTGCGTGTTCAGATATTTTGGGATATTACGTTCTTTCATTTCTTCCGTTGAAAGAGTAGTTCTTCCAGCAAAACCAACAAGTCTTCCTATATGATCACGAATAGGAAACATTACTCTGCGTTGAAAAAAATCACGACCGTCACGAACAAGACCTAACTGGTAGAGAAAATGATTATCCCCATATCCATGAGCATTAATAGCACGAGCAAGATTAGCACCTGGAGGAGCATAACCTAAACCCCAAGACTCAACAGTTTCAGGAGAAATATTACGTTTCTTCCAATAGTCTTTTGCTTCATCATGAGACTCACCCCACTCACGAAAATGCTCATGCACTTTCCTAAGAAAATCACGAGTTGAAGCACCACTATCATACCTTCCTCTTCGCTCTCGCTCATACTCAATACCTGCATACTCAGCTAAACGCGCAATTGATTCTGGAAAACTTAACCCTTCATTCTCCATAACTAATCTAAAAATATCACCACCAGCGCCACACCCAAAACAATGATATAACCCTCTAGGATCAACAACAAAAGAACCAGTACGTTCTTTATGGAACATACAGAGACCTTTTTGTTTTCCATTCCCCGCAGGTTTTAATTTAACACCATGCACCTCTGTTAAGTATTCACCAAGATCTACAGAACTCCTAATATCATCTACTATCGTATCCCTACCCCTATAAAACCCCATACGAGAAGATTCCTCTATAAATCTTTAAATACGTTTATGTGATGACGAGACTATGTCAGAACCTACAGAACTCGAGCGAAATTTGTACTTTTTTTCTCTCCAAGAAAGTGAAACACGAAGAAGAGACTTACTCCAAACAGCACTACATCAAGGAGCGGTTAGAAGAGAAACGGTATTACGCGAGCTCCTTGATATAACCCTACTGAGAGGTAATACCCAAGAACATCCTCGCTATCCTGAAGCGTTTCATTCTTTCGCAAGGCGCACAACTGCATTAGGCATTCCACCAGAGAATCTTGATGAAGTCCTTGGCAGCTATCACTCCCATCTTCTTCTCGCACTTAACCCTTCAGCAGAGGAATTAGCACGTGCACACTACCAAGAATTTTGAGATCTTCCAAAAACCTTTAAAACTCTCCCCTATCCACTCCACATCATGACAAAACCAGAATTTTTGAAGGAATTTACTAGCTGGGTCCAAGAAAAAGGATTCATATGGGGACCAGAACCAGAACTCTACGGGGGACTTGCTGGATTCTACACCTACGGACCAATGGGTAAATTACTCAAGAACAAAATAGAAAATAGCGTACGAAAAGTATTCACGAGCAACGGATTCTGGGAATTAGAAGGACCAACCGTATTACCCAACATTGTATGGAAAGCATCAGGACATTTAGACACCTTCAAAGACCCTGTAATTCTCTGCAGCAAATGCAATGCAAGCTTCAGACCTGATAAACTCATACAAGAACATCATGATGTACCAGCAGACTCATTTACCAATGAAGAATTATTAGATTTCATCAACGAAAACAAAATAACATGCCCAAGCTGTGGAGGAACATTCAAACAAGAAATTGAAAGATTAAGTTTAATGATGAAAACAGTAGTCGCAGGACAAGAAGCAGCACTACGACCAGAAACTGCAACCGTAACATACCTCCCCTACAAGAGATTCCACACCTTCTTCAGAAAAAAATTACCCATCGGAGTATTCCAAATAGGAAAAGCATATCGAAATGAAATAAGCCCGCGACAAAGCATTGTACGAGGAAGAGAATTTACACAAGCAGAAGGACAACTCTTTATTGATCCACAAGAAAAAAATAAATGGGAACTCTATGAAAAAATAAAATCAGAAAAAGCACCACTCTGGACAAAAGAAGACCAAATCAAAGAAATCATGACAAAACCAATGAGTTTTGAAGAAGCACTAAAGAAAGGACACATTCAAACACAAGCATACGCATGGGCAGTATGGTTAGCATACAATCAATTCAAAGCAATGGGAATACCAGCAGAACATATTCGCTTACGACAACACCAAGATGATGAAAAAGCATTCTATGCAGCAGACGCATGGGACATCGAAGTAAAAACAAATAGTTACGGATGGGTAGAAATGTGCGGAATACACGACAGAACAGATTATGACTTAACACAGCACGGAAAGTTTAGCAAAACAGAACTAGACGCAGTACGAGAAAACGGAGAACACTTCATCCCACACGTATTAGAAATAGCATTCGGAACAGACAGACCAACACTCGGAGTTTTAGATATCTTCTATGACAAAAAAGAAAAAGATGAAGGAAAAACAACATTCAAAGTACCCTACCGATTAGCACCCATAGATATTGCAATATTCCCCTTACTCAAAAAAGAAGAATTATTACCACGAGCAGAAAAAATAAAGAAAGAACTAGAAAGAGAATTCATCATTAATTACGACGTAAGCGGAACTATAGGAAAAAGATACTTACGAGCAGCAGAATTAGGAACACCATATTGTATTACTGTTGATTTTGAAGGAGTAACTATACGAGATAGAGATACAGAAAAACAAATACGAGTACCAGAAGAAGAAATAACCCAAATTATGAGAAGATTACTCAACAACGAAATAACATTCGAAGAAGCTGGAGAGTTGATATGAGTGGAATCTGGCGAATACCGACTATTTCTTTAGAAAACATTGAAACTGTTGAAAGAGACTTACACTCTGCTGATGGAAGAAGATCACGACTAGCAATAATGGAAAGAGATCATAATCCATTACTTACGGAAATAAGATTACTTGCAGCACAAACAGGAAAGACCTATAACATTCCTGATGGATTTACACTCGGAGAAGAATATGCACTCTTTACTTATAGTTGTATTAGAGAAGCAGCAGATGCTGGAGGAATAGTATTACCACAAATTCTTAAAGACCCACATGTTAGAGAAGCATGTGCAAGATTTCAAGCGGACCAATCAAGTGCTCATGCAGAAGTATTTATGAATAATCCAGATTTTTGTAGAAACTTGCGTACAAAATTTAAAGAACTCGTAAAAACAAGAGGAAGAGAAACCATGTATTGCGCAATGATCCCCTACATTATTACCTATAGAGCATTCGCCACAGCTGAAATCATCTCAGAACGCGCAGCAGAAGCAGAATTAATGGACAGACACGCCAGAAATTAATATCGAGAATTATATAAATTCAAAAAGTTCTCTCACCCCTATGCAAAAAAAACTCTCCGCAGGCATTGTCCATGAACTACCAGAAGACTTACGAAAAGCTATCAGTTCTAATACCACAGCAATAACACAATGGGAAACTCTCACACCACTTGCGAGAAACGAATGGATTTGCTGGGTCACCTTCTTTAAGAAAGAGGAAACAAGAAAAGAACACATTACAAGACTCGTCAAACAACTCAAAGAAGGAAAACGAAGACCTTGTTGTTGGCCAGGTTGTATTCATCGCAATGATAAGAAAGTCAGCCCCTCAGTCAAAGCAATACTTGAGAGAAGAACCAAAAAGCCACTATGACTCTTTCTTGAACACGATACCCTTTTTAATCAATACTTTACAAAAAATCCTAAGGGCCTGTAGTGTAATGGTAACACGCGCGCCTGGCCGGCGTGTAATCTGAGTTCAACTCTCGGCAGGTCCATGACAACAATGAACACTAGCAACTACCGAATACGGATCGAACCACAGGATGAAGATATGGGCCCTGTTTATTTCAGAAGGCTTATGTCAGGACTTGTAAATGCTGTAGATACAGAAGTTTGGTTTCCTATTACTGCAAGAGACGTTTCAAAATATCCTCAAATCCCATTTAATCCAAACTGGCAATATGTAGATGTAGGATGTGGTTTAGCAGAGTTTATTCCATCACTTGTTGGAATAGTAAGGAAGAAACCTATTGCTATTGAATTTGCAAGTTTTAATGTTATGAGATTTTTATTAGATCACACTGATGCTCGAGGACAAGAAGAACGAGTTCAAGAACTACAACGGCGCATTCAAGTTTATACTGATCCGTCCATGGTACGACTCTTGAACAAACCCCTAGGAAGAGCAATACGTGATACGACACTGCACGGATCTGCAGATGTGGTTATTGATTATATTGGTCCAACAACATACCCAGAGAGTGAGTTTCAAAAAATAGGCTTTGGAAAACATGATCAAGCTCTTTATAGAAGGTTAAGCGAAAGAGTCAGAGAATATGAATTATTATTGTTAAAACGAGGCGGACAGCTCATTACACGAAATGAGGTTATAACGAAAGAATAGTATTTTTTGCTCACCAAAAATTATATAAGACATTCTATAAAAAACAATATCAGAATTCTTAAAAATGATACCTTAATGCTCAACCACATGTTTCAAGACGTTTTTATTATAGGAGCAACAGGAAAAGTTGGGAAGACTTTAGTCTCACAAATATATGGAAACGGAGACCTTGATACTACAAGACATAGAAATCCTACAAGAGTGATAGGTCTTGCATCACGTAAAAAATTTATTTTTAATACTGAAGGAATTCCTCCTGAACAAGCACAGGCATTTGCTGAACAAGGAAGAGGCGCAGATCATGAAGGAGTTCAAAGTTTTCTCAATCTTTCTCTCGATCCTCACACGACATTTATTGATGTCACAGCAGAAGACCGTATGTTGCAATTTCATGTTGATGCTAGAGATAGAGGATACAACATTGTTACTGCAAACAAAAATCCATTAGTAGATGGAGATTTTAATACATTCAAAAGATTAACAAGAAACCCTCAACACTATGGATACCGCTGCTCTGTTATGGCAGGAGCTGAAGCTGTTGACAAAATCAGAGACTTAAGAGACCTCGATGATTTACCCATAGAAATATCAGGATGCTTTTCAGGAACATTAGGATATGTAAGCTCAGAACTAGAAAAAGGAAGAAAATTATCTGAAATTGTTTTAGAAGCACGCCAACGAGGATACACTGAACCAAACCCTGCAGACGATTTAAGCGGAAGAGATGTTGCAAGAAAAATATTAATTTTAGCAAGAACAGCAGGATATGATCCTAAAGGAGAACAATTCTATCTTGAACCATTTGTACCACAAGAAACTCTATGTGAAAACCCTGATGAATTTTTATCTAGACTTCCAGAATTAGATGAACGTTTTGCAAGAAGAGTAGAACATGCAAGAACTCATGAACAGGTTTTACGATACGTTGCAACATTTAGTTTAAACGGTGAACCAAAAATAGATGTTAGACTCTGCGAAGTACCAAAAGAAAGCCCACTCGGATCTTTAACAGGAACAAGAAATAAAATCGTGATTAGAAGCAGAACATATGACCCTCAGGTGTATTCTGTAGAAGCACCAGGAGCAGGACTCGAGATTACTGCACAAAATATTAGACGAGACTTATTACATCAATTAGCCAATAGAGATGTTAGTTATTAGACAAGTTTTATAAGTTACTCTCAAATTCTAAACTTATGGAAAACTGCGTATTTTGTAAAATTGTAAAAGGAGAAATACCATCACATAAAGTATACGAAGATAATGAATTTTTAGTATTCTTAGATATCCATCCACAATCACCAGGACATGTACAAATCATCCCTAAGAAACATTATCGATGGGTGTGGGATGTACCACACATAGGAGCATACTTCGAACTCGCACAAAAAATAGCAAAAGCACAACAACAAGCATTCAAAACAGACTGGATATTAAGTAAAGTCGTTGGAGATGAAGTACCACACGCTCACATATGGGTTTTCCCTAACGATAACGTCGAAGGCGACAAGAACAATTTCGAAGAAAATGCAAAAAAAATTAGAACCCACTTAATGTAATCCATCTTTCGGTTTCATAGGCTCGAAATGACGATAACATCCTTCAACAATAACATCTTCTTCATTCGTTCTTGAAGCATACTCAAACACTGCAACAAACTCCATCCATCCATGAGTACTAACCTTAGCACAACGAACATTAACAAACTCAGAAAAATTAGGATGCTCACCAAAAGTGTCCAACATGAATCCTTCAAGACCATCTTGAAACTCTCGAGGAGTAGAACCAAACTCTAAATCATAAGGAAGCTTAGGGAAATGAGTGCTCTTCATTTGGTATCCTGGTAAAGACACAAAATACATCTTTGTTGAAAGTGCTTCTTCCATTATTCTACAACCTCAGTAGGTATTTTTTTCAGATTACAAAAATCTGAACTAAAGTTATACGCTCCCGCATTTATGAATATTAACGTATCACCAGCTTTTGGATCTTTTAAGAATACACGATAGCGGAAAATATCCATCGAACAAGGAGTATGGCCCTTTACCGTATAGGCTTCACCTTGATGCTCAGGAAGTTCATTCTCAATCTCTAACTTATTATGCGCAACAAAACTATCAATAGCGGAATTATAAACAGAGCAATTCACAATAACATTATGATCATAGACATTTCTAATGGTGGTTACTAGTTTAATACAAGGTGCTGATATATATCTTCCAGGCTCAATAATTAATTGAATATTATTTTCTGAAAGCCAAGACTTAAGTTTTGTTATTTCTTTGAACACTAATTCTAATACATCAGCACGGAAATTTTTATATCTCACGGGCAATCCACCACCCATATTTACTACAGTAATAGCTTGGAGAGCTTCTTTCGATAAAATATTTGATAATTCATACTGCAAGCTCCATTCGCTAATATTTTGAGACTTACGATGAAAATGAATACCTAAGTCCTGAATATTTGGATTCGCCCTTAACTCAGGAAGAAGCTTATTTACCTGATGAGAATACATACCATAGACAAAATATTTTCCCGTATGAATAGTATGCTCCTGCAACTTCATTCTAAGAAGCAAACTTACTTTAAGACTATGCTCTTTAATATACTTTAATACGACATCGAGGTCTGTCTCATTATCAACAACAACATGAGAAATCCCTAATGTGAAGATTTTATTTAATTCTTCATTATCCCAAGCTTGCGCAAAATACCAAACCCTTTTCGGATTTTTAACTTTCTCCAAACCTTCTAATGAATGAATACTCAGAAAACAATCTGTTTCTTTCTCTAAGATTTCAGCAACCTCATAATTTGTTTTTGCACTATACGAAATTATATCAGCATATTTTTTTAATTCATTATACTGATCTAATAATACACTCTTACTTAAAACAAATTTAGGACTATTCATGAAGCAAACCTTCCGCATGCAATTGCTCTAATGCAGCAATCATTGCTAAAGGGAACGTAATTGAGACATCCCCAATAACGGTTACTGCATCAGAATTATCTTTTACCTTACCCCATGACTTCGCCTCATTCGTTGTAGCTCCAGACATACTCCCAGAAGTGTGAGAAGCAGTAGTCATATAGACAGCATAATCCAAACCACCATTTAACAAACAAGCCAAAATAGCGTGATGTTTAGAAATACTTCCACCCAAAGAAATAATACCCTTCAAATCATCTTGAGATGTTGTTAACAAAATATTTTGGAAATCCTTCACAACATCAACAACAAAATCAGGATTCTTTTGTTGGAACATAAATAAATGGAATCCAAAGGAGCCATCAGTAATAGCTGGACAGAAAATAGGAACATCCTTTTTTGCAGCTTGATATAAAATAGAATTTTCATCTTTCAATTCTAAACCAATCTCTCTCAGCATATCTGAAACAGCCCATCTTGCTTTCTTCTTGTATAAACGATCAAACAAGGGAAGCAAGTAATTCTCAAACTGACAATAACTCTCGCTTGTAACAAATAAGTTACCAACACGATTAACACCCTTTTCGTATAAGGCAACATCATCAGAATGAAAATCTCCAATAATAAATTTCTCTCCAATAGACTTCATAATATCTTCTTCAATAGCACCAACCGTTGTCACAATAACATCAGCCATACCAAACTTTGTAATCTGAGCAAAAAAACCTCTCAATCCTGACGTGACCATATTTGATGTAAAAGTAAGATAGATCTTTGCAGACGCCTTCTTCATTTTAACAATAGTCTTGGAAGCTTTCGCTAACTCAATACTCTGGAAGCCAACACTCTCATATTGAGTGACTGCTTCCCTTACCGTTATTCCTGGTTTCCATACGAAATCTCTAACATGTGACATAGTAGTATTACTCCTTGACGTTGTTTTGAATGTAATTGATATAGTGCTTACTAAGAAAAATTAGCTTGATTTACGAATATTATCTACAGCACTGTATTTCATAGGATTATTGGCTAAAATTGGGTTTAAAAGGCTAACGGTGAGTGACTAAGAAGCCCTTGTCGTTCGAGGCTTAGGCTTAGAAGTCGTTGTAGTTGTGGTCGTTGACGTATTCGTTTTCTTTACCGTAGTTGTCGTTTCTTTCTTTGGAGCAGGAGCTACAGGTTCTACCTTCTTAGGAGGAGCAGTCGTTTCTGAAGTAATATTTATTGCTTGCACATCAACATTCTTCTGAGTAGCTTGAAGAGGTTCTAATAATCCAATACTGATAATATTGACTACAAGAAGTGCAAAAATTACTAATGCAAATCCCACAGCAAGTTTAAGCTTCATCTGAAATCAAATTCCTCCGTATGAATATGCTCTTTAGAGATACCAAATTTTATAAGACTATTTATGATACTTTTTTTGAACATTTCAGGACCACATAAATAAAACTCTTTACCCTGCAGTCCACCACTCACATGAGAAATATCATTAATGGTTAAATACCCACGATTACTCGTAACCCAAGGAATAACCCTAAATTTAGGATTCTTTGACGCAACATCATTTAATTCCTCCAAACCAACGAAATCAGAAGTGCTCTTAACAGAATAGTACAAGTCAACCCTATTCTTAAGATTATGATTATCTAAAATATCCTCAGCCATACCCATAAATGGAGTAATACCAATACCACCAGCAAGCCAAATTTGATGCTTACCACCATCACGATTATAATTAAATCTCCCATAAGGACCCTCAATAGAAACCTTATCCCCAACACGCAAATGAGCAATTTTACTCGTAAAATCTCCTAATGACTTAACAATAATCTTAAGCTCAGCATTATCAGACTTTGAAGCAATAGAAAAAGGATGCGCTTCTCTACTCAATTTAGCATTATAAAAACGAACAAAAATAAACTGACCAGACTTATAACGAATAGGCTTATGCTCAGGAGCCATAAATATCTCATACGTACTCGCACTCTTTTGCCTAATCTTTGTAACTTTATATGCAGCAGCTTTAAACAATCTATCCTTAAGGAATAAACTATATGCAAAACCACTCAAACCAATAATTGAAACAACAGCAGCAAACACATAATATCCTGTGAAAATATTATCTCTCGAAGCATTACCCCTTACTAAAAATGTATGAAGTACTGCAAAAATAAAAACTAATCCAAGAAACTCATGCGTAAACTTCCACGTATTATAACGTATTCTCGTAAATAACGTAAGATAAATCAAAAAAATCATTCCTAAAAGAGCAATAATACCAAAATTAACAGACCAATAAGAACTAGGAAGCAAATACAATGCTGCTTGACGCATATCGGAAGGAATAAACTTTAACACTAAGAAAATAGGATGAAGTAAAATGCACATTAATGATAATCCACCTAAAACACCGTGAGCAATATACACCTTATCCAAACCACCAAAAACATCTTCAATAAACGATATTCTTGTCGAAAGAATAAACGTTAACGAAAACATGGTTATTGCAACAAGAGCAGTTAATTCGCCAATACTCTGCGTTATTGAGGAATAATCAGTAAATCCTTCAGCACCATCACCAAGCAAAAACCATAACACTACAGGACTAAATGCTAATGCAAGCAGCACAACCCATCCAAGAATTAATTTATACCTCATGAGCTATAACCCCCTCAAAACCATTATACATAAACTCTTTCAAATGCTTATCAACACACAAAACCCTAAGATGAGGATTTTCCCTCAAAATCTTTTCAGCAGTATTCTTCCCAGAAACAAAAATAACTGTAGCATAGAGATCAGCCTCCATCAAAGAAGAGGCAATAACCGTAACAGAAGAATACTCAGAACTATTCAAAATATGACTCTCATCAAAAGAACCATGATATTGCTTATAATCACCAGAAGTTGCAATACCACACTCCCTCACTTTTAATGCATGCAAAGAACGCTCAGGAACACGAGGATTTTGAACGTTAACAATCTTCTCACCATACCCAAAAACAACAATATCTCCTCGCGCATCAACAAGACCAGACTCAGCACCTTGTTGTTTAAGAACAGAAACAACCTTATCAGCAATGTACCCTTTTGCAATACTCCCAAGATCAATCATTACATCAGGATGAATTAATTCAACAATATTACCATGAATCTTAATATCATGATAAGAACATCTTACCGGAGTAAGTTTTTGATTCTTCTTTCTCTCAAGAAATTGCTTTCCCAAAGAAACATCATAAGAACCATTTGTTTCTTTACATAATTCTAAAGCACGCTCAAGAACTTCAACAAACTCATGAGGAACCTCTAGCTTCCTTCTCTTGTTTAGCAATGAGAGAACACTCTTCTCATCAAAGAAATTAAAAATACTCTGAAGACGCAACCCCTCTTGATATGCGGTCTCTATAACCTCGCCAGCAATTTCTTTATCAGCATCAAAAAGAACAAATTCAATTTCTTTACCAAAGAGAGGTTTATGAACACTTGTTTCTAACATACAGCATTCATAGAATGAACAGTTATAAAGATGAGTCTTAACTTAACGCCACTTAATTTTTAATCCCTTTAGTTAATAACCCAAACCACCCTATACGTTCTTGAGCAATCTCTTGAAAACCTGCATTCTTGAATAGTTCATACATCTCTTTCTTCGTGTTAACTCTTACACAACCAGGCTCAACAACCTCAAAGACCCAATGAGCCCAGCGAAAATAAATTTCAGGATCAGTAACGATAACCACCCCACCATTCTTACACACTCTCTTCATTTCTTGCAAACTTCTTCCTTGTTGTTCATAGTGATGGAATGCTTCATTAGAATACACATAATCAAAAGCGTTATCCTTATAGGGAAGATTTTGAACCATCCCCTCTCTAAGATCCACTGATGTAGGAAGCCTTTTTCTTGCAACAGCTAACATTTCAGGAGTTACATCAATACCATAGAGTTTTGCACGAGGGAACTTAGTATGTAATTGTTCTAATGCCCAACCCGTACCACAGCTAATATCAATAATTTTAGAATTCTCACTATGAATATGAGCAAGCGTCATTCTCTGTAACTTTCTTAAATAAGGAGTAAGTATTGAACGATCATAAGACTTTGCCCAGAGTTTAAAGAATTTCTTTGATTGCTCATGCTTACTCATCTTTTCTTCCTCTTCTGAAATTTAAGATGAGAAAGTGTTGTTCTTAAGAGATTAGCATTACCAACAACTGTGATACTTGATAAGGCCATAGCAGCCTCAGCAACAACGGGATGTAAGACACCACCAATAGCTAAAGGAATTGCAACAATGTTATATGCAAAAGCCCAAAACAAATTCTGTTTAATCTTTTTGAAAGTCTCTTTTGATAATTCAATAGCATAGACAACACCCTTCAACGAACCATGAGTTAAGACAATATCACCAGCTTCAATAGCAATATCAGTTCCTGTACCCATAGCAATACCAACATTTGCTTGCTTTAGTGCAGGAGCATCATTAATACCATCACCAATAAATGCAACATGACCCTTCTTTTGTAATAATTCAACTTTCTTTGCTTTATCCTCTGGTAAGACATTTGCAATAACCTCAGAAATACCAACTTGCTTCCCAATAGCTCTCGCTGTAAGCTCATTATCGCCCGTAAGCATTACTGTTTTGTACTTCATTCTTGATAATACTCTAATAGCTTCAGCAGAATCTTCCTTTACTGCATCAGCAACAGCAAATCCGCCAAGAATTTTTTTGTTCTTTGCAACAATCATAACGGTTTTACCCTCAGATTCAAACTTAGTAATTTGATTATTCATAGAAGTTGTAGAAATATTATTTTCTTTAAGCAATGCACGATTACCAATAATAACCCTCTCAGAACCAATACTTCCTTCAACACCCCTACCACGAATAATTTTGAATTTCTTTACAGGCTTTGATTTTGTCGCATGCGCATAATTAACAATTGCTTTCGCAAGAGGATGCTCACTTAGACGTTCAAGACTCACAGCAGATTCTAACAGCGCTGTACGAGAAACATTTTTTGAGAGAATAATATTTGTAACCTCAGGCCTACCTTTTGTAATAGTACCCGTTTTATCAAAAACAATTATTTTAACTTCCTTCATTGTTTGAATAGCTTCACCTTTACGAATAAGAATACCTTTCTTTGCACCCATACCACCCCCCACCATCAATGCAATAGGTGTTGCTAACCCAAGAGCACAAGGACATGCAATAACTAACACTGCAATAGCAATACCTAAAGAACGGCTTAAATCATGAGTAAAGAAAAACCATCCAGCAAAAGAAATAACTGCAACAACCAAAATAGTTGGAACAAAAATACTTGTAATCTTATCAGCTAACTTCTGAATAGGAACTTTCGTACCTTGAGCCTCTTCAACTAATTGAATAATATGCGCTAAGAACGTATCAGAACCAATCTTTGTAGCCTTAATATAGAGTATACCATCTTGATTAATCGTTGCACCAATAACTACACTCTTAATTCTTTTTTCAACAGGCAAACTTTCTCCAGAAACCATTGATTCATCAACAGAACTTTCACCCTTGACAACAATACCATCAGTAGGAATCTTTTCCCCAGGACGAACAACAATAATATCCCCAATCTTTACTTCATCAATAGAAACCTCAACTTCTTTCTTACCTCTTAGAATAATTGCCTTCTTCGCTCCTAACTCTAACAATTTACGAATTTCAGTAGATGCTCTTCCACGAGCTTTTGCTTCAATATATTTACCTGTAATAAAAATAGCCATAATCATCCCAGCAACACCAGAATAATTATCCATAAAACCAAACAAGCTTAGAAAACCTGTAAGATACGCAATAACTGTTCCTAAAGAAATCAATGAGTCCATATTGAAATAGAGACTTGTAAATCCTCTTAGACCACCCTTTAATGTTTCAAAACCAGCTATGAATATTGCAGGAAACGCTAATACTAATACAAGAATAACCATGAGCTCTTCAGAAAATAACATTATCTCGAAGAGACTCAGTCCATACATCAAAATAATAATAGGAATAACAAAAGCCCAAGAAAGAATTAATCTTCTCTTCCAATCCCTAATTTCTGTATCTTCTCCTGTTGACTCATGATGATGTTTCATTATGCGCTCTCTACAGCAACAACTTTATACCCAATCTTTGATACTGCTTTCTTAATATCTTCAGGATTAACCGTTTGTGTTGTCTCTACAAAAGCTTTCTTTGTTAATACACTCACCGTTACTTCTTTAATTCCTGGAACTTTCTTCAATACCTTCTCAACATTTGTTCCACACGATGCACAATGCATCCCACTAATTGTAACTTTTAGTTTTGCCATAGTTTTTCCTACTTCTTTATTTGTTTAATGAGCCATGCAATCAATAAAACTAATGCAACAATGACTAAGATGCCTACAATAAGCATGAATAGATTCATCCATACACTATAAAACCCACCATAGTTACCCATCATACCATACCCATAACCATAATTATTCATCATACCATACCCTCCTGATCTCCCCATCATAGCACTCATCGTACCCATCATCATAGCATTAGGAGCATCACCACAATACATCATACGAGCAATATTCAAATGAGCTTGTTTTAATGTTGCAGATCCTTCTCCACCAAGACGTTCTTCCAATGCAACATGATATTCTCCAGGATGCATTTGTTCCATATAATAATCACCAATCTCTTCAAGTTGTGATTCTGTTAAGCTATTACAAGGAGTCTTACTTTGAATAAGAGATCTTGCTTGATCAAACTCGTCTGCTGCAAGAGCAAAAGATGCTACAAGAGCAACCATTACAATAATTGATAATAGCTTTTTCATTATTACCCCTCCACAATTAATGTTCCATACCCCATACCCATCGTGCACGCAAATCTATACGTGCCAGGAGTTGTAGGCATAAATCGAATAACATCATTAGGTGATTTTGCATATTTTGTTATACCAAGATCTGGAATCGTAAATGCGCGTAAACAACCCGTAACAGACTTATCCAACGTTAATTCAACAGGAGTTCCTGCTTTAACCGTAATTGTTTGAGGATAATAATTAAGATCTTTCATGCTTAACGTAACCCTTTGCGCATCGCCTGTACTAGGAACTTCTTGTGAAGGAACCGCACTTTTTGATTGACTCACAAAGAAAATACCTAATGCAATTAATACAATAATACCAATAATCATTAATTTCTTTTTCATCCAAACACCCCACTTCTCGGACCTAATACCATTAACCATGTTGTAATAACCGTAAGAATAATACTTACTACTATGATAAGAGCATATGACTCCTTACTTTCTCTCTTTACTTCTTTTGTTTCCAAATGCATCATATAATAGAGCATGATAAGAATACTCACACCAATACCTGAAACAATAATTGTTGAAATACGAAGATGATCATTCAATAACATAAACGCAGTCATTGCACCCATTAAACCACCCATAAAACCAGCCATCACCCCCTCCATAACACCCATAATACCACAGCATTTACCATTCCAAATACCCAAGAGAATACCAATGAGCATTCCGAAAACACTTCCAATAAACATACCATTCGTAGAAGCAACATAGAACCCTGGAAGGAAACCAGCAATCATACCCGTAGTCATACCAATCATCATACCAGGCATACACAACCAATCTTTGAACGCTCTCACATGACGAATTGTAGGCATGACAAAGGCATAACTAATAACTGCGAGTAATAAGAAGAAACTATACTTACTCATAAAATTATCAATAAACCTTAATTTTACCGCATATAACACTGCTAAGATAAGAAACGAAGAAAGTAAGGAAACAAATACAGAGGTAATAATCTCTCCTTCAATATGCTCTCCTCCAAGCTCTTTCATGAAATGTTTGAAACTCATAGAGAAAATGAATATTCAAGGTTTTATATAAGTACTTTTGTGAAACTAGTTTCACTCCACAAACTTCTTAAATTAAGCCTATTCAAAGAAATACATGGAAAACAAGAACGTAGGATGGCTCATCATAGGAATAGCAATAGTCATTATAGGGGTTATTTTCATCTTTAACCAAGCACTCAAAGACATTGTAGAAGAAAGCTGCACCATGGAAGGGCATGATAATTGCACCATGTACGACACTATTTCTAACCAAACATACCTCGCATTATCCATTGTAGGGATCTTAGTCATTGTAGGAATATTCCTCATATTCAGCAAACAATCAGAACGCGTCATTGTTCAAGAGGTAGAGAAAGAAAAACCAGTGAAGAACATCGACACAAGCAACTTGAAAGCAGAAGAACTAATAGTGTTTAAACTCATCCAAGAACAAAAAACAATATTCCAAGCAGACTTAATAGAAAAAACAGGATATAGCAAAGCAAAAATAACAAGAATTATTGACAGACTAGAAGGACAGGGATTCGTAGAACGAAAGAGAAGAGGAATGACAAACGTTGTCGTCCTCAAAGAATAAATCCCGTAAATTACTTAAACTGCAATAATGTTCTACATCAAATGGAAAATAAGACATTCGGATGGATTATCCTTATACTTGCCGTTATTATAGGAATTATTACTTTAGTCTTTAATTATTCACTAACACAAGAAGCAAAAGCAGATTGCACCTTAGAAGGAGACACCACCTGCGTTGTATCAAAACTTGTTAGAGAACAAACCATACTCATTGTTATTATTGCTATTGTACTCTTCATCGTAGGGCTCATTCTTATTCTACGCAGAAACACAAGCCACATGATTGTAAAAGAACACTCAAAAACACCTAAACTCGTCGAGGTATATCATCTCAAACGAAGAGAAAAAAATATCTTTAGAATTATCCAACAACACCACGCAATCTTCGAAGCAGAACTCTACCAAAAAACAACCTACGGAAGAAGAAAAATTACCAAGATTGTAAATAGACTAGAAAAACTAGGCCTTATTGAAAGAAAAGTAAAAGGCAAGGCAAAAGTCGTTATCGTTAAAGATTAATCTGCCTCAGAACGCTTTGGTTGAGGGGTTCCAAGATCATCTGCAGGTTTTGCTTTCAATTGTTTAAGTAAATGAACACAATTATCTGTTAATTCTTTAACTGAACGCTGAACATACTTTGATTGTTTAAACTCTTGAGTATTATGCTCTGTATCCTCAGCAGTCCAACCACGACTCCACCCAGAGAATGCCATTGGAGGAAGAGCAAATCCTAACTGTGTAAAAAACATCATCATACTCCCTGCAACCTGTTGCACATTATCCTGGCCCCCTGTAACAATAAAACCAGCAACTTTGTTTTTTATCAACACACGATCGTGTAACGTGATTTGGTTTTCTATACTATTAAAACGCTCAACCATTTTATAATATAACGAAGATGCGGCACCCCAACGAATAGGAGTAGCTACCAACACAACATCAGCCCATAATACTAAATCACGATAAACTTGTGTTAGACCATCATTAGGATCTGACTCAGTAATAGCACAAGGCCATGTACACGCACGCTCATGCTTACTATAATATCCCTCACAGGCTCTAAAATTAAGATCTCTTAAATTAATTATTTTTGTTTTCGCACCATATTCTTTCTCTGCATAGGTAAGAGCAATTTTTAATGCTTCATCAGAAGTAGAATATCTTGGAAGATCTTTATTCATATTTGTTGTAGAAATACCTAGAATGTTTAACGAACTCTTTGTTGTAAGAAGTTTCAAGTTTCTTAAATCATCAAGACCATCATCATGAGTTGCACGTTTAGGTTTAATCTTTGGCAAAGAACTCACATAAATTTTATTCTTTTCAATTTTTACCTCAAATACTGACTGTTGATCTTCAAAACCATGAGGAGCCTTACCTGTTTTTACATTATATTCCCAACCATGCCAAGGACATGTTACATAACAACCATCATATTTTTTTTCAACCTTACCATCACCTAAAGGACCACCCTTATGTAAACATGTACTTCCAAGAGCAGATATTTCTCCATCAACATTGAACAAGACAACTTTTTGAGAATTAACCGTAACAATCTTTTGAGAATTCTTTGGAAGATCTTTCACCTCTAATACTTCTATAAATTCCACAGATCTAAACTTCTAAAAGAAGCTTAAATACATTTCTATCCCACAACACTTAAAAAGCATGTAGAAGGCACAGAATAAGCCGTCTCTGTAGCTCAACCTGGTAGAGCACCGGTTTCATACGCCGGTTGTTGAGGGTTCAAATCCCCCCGGAGACATTTCCTAATCCTGTCTTTAAGACCAGTACAGCAAGTGTTTTAAGTTTTTCTCCAGCATTAAACTCATGGCATCACCAGAAGAAAACAAAGTACGACTTGAGGAATTACTTGATCGTTCTACAATTAATTTTAACAGATTTATTGCACAACAAATTGGTGGAATCCACAACGGAACTGCACTTGGAGCAGTATGCATCGGATGGGGAGGATATCCCTCAAATGGAGGAGATTATTCAGGATATTTTGATTTCAGAACTAATGCAGAAACTACTATCGTGTTTAATGTTGCAGGAATGGCAGCAGTTAGAAGAGTTCCATTCTTGGTCCCTTTTGAAAGTGGAAGAGGGCATCAACTATTATACCTTCCAACTTCTCTCACTCCTCAAAATAGAATACGTATTGGTAGTATGGAAGAAAGCCCTTATGCACATATAGACCCAGCTTCAGGAATATCAATTACTGATGAAGTATACCCCTTTGTTGAAGCAGGTGTAAAAGAAATAAAAGAAGGAGAATTTTGGACTATTCGCAAATACATCATGCAATCTCGCGATGCACAAATAACAGATGCTATTGGAAATGAAGACCAGTTTGGTGCTCACGTTGAAAGAGCATTCAATGACACACCAACACCGGGAGCATATGTACGTTTTAGACATTCATACTATACTATCAGAGACCTACCAGGTAGAGAAGGAAACCTTGTTCTTGAAGATGAAACAGGGACATTAACGGTTCCCAGAGAAAGAGTTAACCTTGATGTTCTTGCTCAGTTCAATTACAAAGCTGGAGAAATAATCCCTGTTAGTCAATACGCTATTTCAGATAATCCAGACGATTGGAAAATAAGTAGAATGGGTGTTGGTCTCGGACTATTACACCCTGAGAAGTTATCTTGATCTCTCAATTTTATTAAAAGAAAGCTCAATATTTATACTTCAGAACCAACAGCTTCAGAAATATTCGAGAAACCTTTCTTTTCAAGA
>CAYVWZ010000013.1:23288-30199 GCA_964455655.1 Candidatus Woesearchaeota archaeon | reverse complement strand
ATACTCAAAGAATACGAAACGTTAACACTTTAGAGTGGTATGAATTATTTAAAAGGGATTTAACATAACATCAATAACAATTACTTCTTAACCTTACGACCATGCAAACGATCAGCACGCTCAATATGAGCAGACAAATACTTCATTTGAGAATCTCTCTCCTTCTTATACAAATGACGCTTATCATGACAACGCTCAATCAACAACGCAGCATGAGAACCACTAATAACATGAGGCAATAACACATAATCAGCACCACGCTCATACAAACGAACAGCATCATGAACATTATTCGCAGTCATAATCACAACACCATTCTTATTCTTCTTACGAACCTTCTCAAGAACAAGCAAACTCGTATCCAAATAAGGAATAGTAGAAATAATCAAACGAGTCTTATGAATCTTCAACTCCTCCAACAATTCAGAATCAGAAACATCACCATACAAACAAGGAATCTTACGCTCAGTCAATTCACGAATAACATCAGGATTAAAATCAACAACCAAATACTTCTCATTCATCTTCTTAAAAGAAGACATCAAAGAAAAACCAATACGATCATGACCAAACAAGACCGTAGAAACATCACCATACTCCAAAGACTCATCCTTAGGATGATGACCTTTACGCTCAAAAACTTTCAAGAAAGGAGAAAAATAAGGATACAACCTCTCAGCATACGTAATCATATACGTAGAACCAGCAAAAGAAATCAAACCAATGATCGTAACCATAGAAACAATATCAGAAGACAAATGACCAACACGCATAGCCAACGTTAACAAAATCAAAGAAAACTCAGAAATCTGAGCAATTGTCAAACCCGTAAAAAAAGCAACCTTACGAGAATACCCCATCTGACCAAGCAAAATAATAACAATCAAAGGATTACCAACCAACACAAACAACGAAAGAACAACAATAGGAACAATCATCGAAGAAACACTCGTAAACACCATCTGAGAACCTAACAAAATAAAAAACATAATCAAGAAAAAATCTCTTAAAGGTTTTAATCTTGATCCAATCTCAAAACGATAATTCGTAAAAGACAACGTAAAACCTGCAAGCAACGCACCAATCTCCAAAGAAAAACCAAGAACAAAAAACAACGCAGCAATAACAAAACACCACCCAATAGAAAATAATAACAAAAACTCTTGAGAACGAGCAATCCTCTGCGTCGTCCAAGGAAGAATATAATACCCAATCAAAGAAATACCCAAAATCAAAGAAAACCCAACACCAACAGTACGAAGAATAAGAGGAAGCGTAAAACTACCACCAGAAGCAGAAACAGACATCAAAACAAGAGCAGCAACAATATCCTGAACAACTAAAATACCAACAGCTAAACGACCATGCAAACTATCAATCTCACCACGATCAGACAATAACTTCGTAACAATAATCGTACTACTAAACGTCAACGCAATAGAAACATACGAAGCAACAAACCACGAAAAACCAAGAAGACGCGTAATCAACAAACCAGCAACAAATGTAAAAATAACTTGACCAACACCCAAAATAAAAGAAGCACGACCAGAACTCTTCACACTCTTCGGATCAAGATGTAAACCAACAATAAACAATAAGATAGCAATACCAATAGTAGAAAAACTTTCAAGATAACTCAACTGAGAAGGATCAGCAATATTCAAAAAATACTGACCAACAAAAATACCAGCAATAATATACGCAATAACCAAAGGCTGCTTTAACATTCTCAGAACAGCAGCAAAACCAAGAACTACCAAAATAATAATACTTAATTGAACGAAAGATTCACTCACCATCTCTTACCCTAGCACATACATCAGAGCTTTTTAAAGATACCTTAACACCAACAAACTTTTATACCTCCATAAAACCAGAACAAAACCATGGCAGACCAAATAATTGTAGCAAAAATCATCGAAGAAGCACTAGGAAGCCCAAAAGAACACGTAGAAGACAGCCTCAAAGCACTCGTAGAAAAAATAAAACAACAACACAACGTAAAAACATACACCCTCTACGAAGCAACACCCGTAGAAACATTATGGAGCAGCTTCGTAGAACTAGAAATAGAATTCAAAAATGCAAACACACTCACAGGATACTGCTTTGACTTCATGCCAAGCAGCGTAGAAATAATCAGCCCATCAAAACTACCCCTAACATCAAGAGAAGTAGACGACTTACTCAACGACCTAGCAGCAAGACTACACAGACAAGACGCTATCTTAAGAAACCTCGAAGCAGAAAACAAACTTCTCAAAAAAGATGGCAAAAAGATCTGAAAACCCATACGCCTACTTTATCGAATTTGAATATGAAACTCCAGAAGGCACAACTGCAACATCAAGAGAATATCTCATTATAGACCACAGACGAAAAGGCGATGCCGATGAAAGGAGACACCTTGCATACGTTCTTGGAGTCAACCATTTTGCTATCGAATATGGCAACCTAAAAATACTAGCAGCCCACATACACACCCCAGAAAGCCTCGACATGACACTCATCACCATTAGCGACGGAGAAAAAGAAGAAGCAACAACAACACGCAGAAGAAAACCATCAAAAAAAGAAGATGCAGCAAAGATTATCCCCATAGCAAAATACTTCAAAAGAAAAACATAATAATTATTTCTTCTTATCATTCAACAATTTCTTCGCTTCAGCAATAGACTTATCCAACTCAGACTCAATCTGAGAATTACGAGAAGGTTGAGAAGGACGAGACTGCTGAACAGGCATCTGATACTGTTGAGACTTCTTCTGATCTTTATCTTTCTTCAAATTCGTAAAGAGAGATTCAAACATAGGCTTATCTTCCTTCTTCTCTTGAACAGGAGAACTCATAGAGCCATAACGAGGAGGAGTAGGCTTACTCTTTCCACCATTCTGTTTACGCCTATACCAGAGATATACTCCACCACCAATTAAGACAATAATCAAGAATGCCCATAACCAAATACCAAAACCACCACCTGTTGTAGAATCATCAGGAGGCTGAGCAGTAGAACAATCTATAGAACAAGACTCTTCATCCTCATCAGCATCACAAGAACCATCACCACAATATGGTTCAGAAGAAACACCCTCACAATCTTCAGCACATGATAACTCATCTTCAGAATTATCACAAGAACCATCACCACAATAACAATCAGCATCACAATTCTCTGCAGTCTCACCATAACTTGTCTCACAAATATCATTCACGACACACTCAGCTTTAACAGCACACTCAGCAGTACAAGGACCACCACAATCAATACCCTCTTCGAAAGGATCCGTTAAACCATTCGTACAAGCAGCATCACAATCATCAGCACAATTATTTTGATCCTCACCACGATCATAATCACAAGAATCATCCTCATTACAAATAGAAGAAGTTACAGAACAATCATCATCATCAGAATCAGTAGAATTATCACAATCATTATCAATCTTATCAGAACACGTTCTTTCAGAAGCCTCAAAACCAGGAATATCAGAATAACCACAACTCGTAAGAGTACCATTCACACACGTTTGCGTAGCATTCGCACAAACACCAAAGTTATTATCACACGCAACAATATCACCAGGTAAACAATCACAACCCGTATCAATACTACCATCACAATCATTATCAATACCATCACAAGATTCTTCTAAATCCTCAAACGTACTATTAAACTTCAAATACGTTGTCTCATTACATCCTGTGAATGTACCATTAGTACACAGTTCTACAGAACCACCACAGACACCATCCTGCAAATCACATAATCGAGTTTGACCCTCAAAACATGTCTGAGAAACAGAAACAGAAGGAAGACCATCCCATAAAACCATCTCCGTATCAAACAATGCACCAATAGAACCATCAGACTGTTGTTGCTCCTGATAGAACTCAACAGCATTCGCAGCTTCAGCAGAAAACTCAGTATTCTTCAACGCCTTCGCAGCAAGAGCAGTATACAAGACATTTCTATCCCAAGAACCATCATTACGCTGCAAGTCAACTAAATTCTTAGCAACCAAAGGATCCTTCGTAATAATAGTTAATGCAGCTTGATGCAATGCACTATTAGGATCAGCACTTTGACGTAAATAAAACTCAGATGTAGCAGGCTCACCTATCTCAATCAAAGCAATATTAGCCCATAATGAAGCATCATAATCACAAGAACCACCACGATTAATACCATAACAACCATTCTCAACATTAACCTGAGCACGAGCAGTACGCTCCTCATCAACTAAATAGAACGTATTACCAGCACGGAAAATAGTAGAAATAACCTCAACACTACCTAAATCATTACAATTAACATCCAACTCAACAGGAGCACGAGTATTCAAAATACCAGGCTGTAAACATGAATTAATATCTAAAAATGTAGAATTACCACACGTAGGAAAATACCCAGCATTCACCTTCACATCCTTCTCAACAGGATTACCAGAAGCATCATCAACAGAAATCTTACACGTACCATTAGCATTCGTAGCAATTTGCAACAACCACTTACCACTCAACGAAGCAACAGACTGAGCATTAACCAAATAATCAGTAGCATTAGAAACATCTTTACCAGCAGCATGCAACGCCATTGCAGAAAAAGCAGTATCCTTAATCTTACAACCACCAGCAGGCCAACACCCTTGAGGATCAGAATTATTCAACAAATAACCAACTTCAGCAGAAGTATCATAATTAATATTACTTAATGCAAGAATTGCACCAGCAGTTTCAATAACACTACCATAAGAACCATCAGCTTGTTTTTGCTTTACAAGAAAAGAATACGCTTTATCAACATTAATATCAGCAACTACTACAAAAGCAAGTGCACAAAGAATAATTACTATTAATGCTAGCTTCGCCTTACGCATTTAATCCCCTCTTTTTAATATCGAAGAAAAACTGGCTGAGATTTATATAGTTATTGGTAAGAGAGCTTTTCTTTCAAAGAATAAAGCCTTTGACGATAACGCGCATAGGCTTCATCGTGATTGCCAATAATCAACATCCATATAACATTTCTTTCTATAGCATAAATAAGGCGCATATTATTAGTGATTGCTTCCCTATAACAATTGCTACCACCGGAAAGATGCTTGAGCCTCTCAGGGTTTTGAAGAATCTTTTCTTTTTTCTTTTCAAAAATTTCTATTTCATTCTTTGATAGCTTATCAAGATCTTTAAAAAAATCGGGATGGAACTTAACGACGTACTTTACCAACAGTTATCCCTCTTTTAGTAAGATAATTGTAGTAGTCTTTTTCAGTTTTACCTTTTACTTTCCCTGATTGTAACTCAGCAAGGCGCTTTTGTGCTTTTATATCAAGAGCTAATTCCATATCATTGAGCAACAGCTCAACATCATCAAGAATCTTCTCGAATGCTTCCTTCTTTACGGTTACCGTTTCCATGCTCTTTTTAGACCTAAAGAGCTTTAAATAATTATCGCACTCAAAAACGCAATGATTTCAGAAAAACAAATCTATGCAAAAGGAAAGAGATCAATAATTTATCGAACACGCTACAAAGGAAAGCAAGCAATCATCAAACACCAAGACGAAAAAACAGGATCACAACATGTCACTCACCGAGAAGCATACTGGCTACGAAAACTCAACACCAAAGGAATAGGACCAACACTCTACCAAGAAAATAAAGATGAAGTAATCATGCAATACATCGAAGGACCAACACTACCAGAATGGACAAAAAAAGCAACAAAAATTCAAATACTCAACATACTACAAGACATACTCGACCAATGCTACACCATGGACTCACTAAAAATAACAAAAGAAGAAATGCACAACCCCTACAAACACGTCATCATCAAAAAAAACAAAGCATACTTAATAGACTTTGAACGAGCAAAAATACACCTCAAACCAAAGAACGTCACACAATTCTGCCAATACCTCACCACTGGAAACTACGGAAAGCTCCTACAAGAAAAAGGAATAACCTTCAACAAAGAAAAAATGATTACAACTCTAGAAGATTACAAGAAAAACCTTAAAAAACATATCATCCTTAAGGAACTCCTATGATCTGGAACCAAATCAAAACCGTACTCTTACTAGGAATATTAACAGGATTAATGCTAGCAATAGGAAGCTTTTGGGGAAAAACAGGACTACTTATTGCATTAATCATTGCAGTACTCATCAACTTCGGAGCACTATTCTTCAGCCACAAAATAGTTCTCGCAATGTACAAAGCAAAAGAAGTAAAAGAATCAGAAAAACCAAAACTCTACGCAATGGTACGAGAGCTCACAAGAAGAGCAGAACTACCCATGCCAAAAATTTACATCATCGAATCAGCAAACCCAAACGCATTCGCAACAGGACCAACATACAAGAAAGGAGTCATAGCATTTACCACAGGAATACTCAACTTATTATCAGAAGAAGAACTCAAAGGAGTAACCGCACACGAACTCAGCCACATTAAAAACAGAGACACCCTTGTAAGCACCATCGCAGCAACCATAGCAGGAGTAATATCCTACATTGCAACAGCAGCACAATGGATGGCACTCTTCGGAGGAATGGGAGGAGACAATGATGATAACAAAGGAGGAATTATCGGACTCTTAGTACTCGTCATTATTACACCAATCATTGCAACATTAATCCAATTAGCAATATCACGATCAAGAGAATACTTAGCAGACGCATCAGGAGCACAACTCGTCAAAACAGGAAGACCATTAGCAGATGCATTACACAAACTAGAACACGGAAGCAAAGAACATCCCATTGAAGACAAAGGAAACCTCGCCGCAAACAACTTATTCATTGTAAACCCACTCTCAGCAGAAAGTATCTTCGCACTACTCTCAACACACCCACCAACAACAGAGAGAATTAAACGATTAAAAGCAATGAGATTCTAACTT
>CAYVWZ010000013.1:21365-23188 GCA_964455655.1 Candidatus Woesearchaeota archaeon | reverse complement strand
GCCTAAAATAACCCCCATTTCCTGACAGATAGATTAAAAAGGGCACCAGAGAAACAGAGCATATTCTACCATGAATCAATCACTAAGTAGGCAAACGTATGGCAACGGAAGAGAAAACCATCAATTACAAGTACAACTTAACTACTTACTGGAATCTTCTCAAACCCTATAAGAAATGGATCATTATACTCTTAGCAGCACTCCTCATTGTACAAGCATTACAAACCCTAGACCAATACCTCCTCAAAATAATTATTGATAAAGGAACAGAATTTAGTGCACACAACATAGGAAAAGAAGAATTCATTACAGCACTCATACTCGTTATAGGAATATTCATTGCAAGCAGCATCCTCAAAATTATCATCAAATGGTTCACCATTAATTATGTTAACAGACTAGAAACATATTCTATAAGAGATCTCAAACAACACTACTTCAACCACATCCTCCACTTAGACCATGAATTCCACACCACACACAAAACAGGATCATTAATCTCAAAAATAACAAGAGGAGCAAGCGCCATAGAGAGATTAAGTGATACACTGGTTTACAACTTCTTACCCATTATTTTCCAAGTCATACTTAGCGTAGGAACACTCGCATACTTAGATAAGGCATCAGCACTTACCATTGTTATTGTCACCTTAACATTCATCGGATACAGCCTATGGATACAAAGAAAACAAGAACCAGCAAACATAGAAGCAAACGAAGCAGAAGATTTTGAAAAAGCAAACATTAGCGACGTCTTCACCAACATAGACTCCATAAAATATTTCGGAAAAGAAGAAGGAATCAAAAAAAGATACGCAAGCATAACAGAAACAACAAAAGAAAAATCATTACGATTATGGGATCATTACAGAAAACTAGACGCAGGACAACAATTAATCCTTGCACTAGGAACACTCGCACTCATCATATTCCCCGTACTAAAATTCATCAACGGAGAAACAACACTAGGAACACTCGCATTCATCATGTCACTCTACACAGGACTCATCATCTCAGAATTATTTGACTTCGTAAGCGGAATACGAGGATTCTCAAGATCAATGTCAGACCTACAACCACTCTTCGAATACGGAATGATAGAAAACGCAGTAAAAGACAAACAAGGAGCAAAAAAATTAGAAATAACAAAAGGAACCATAGAATTCAAAAATGTAAACTTCAGCTACAAAAAAAGAAAAATCTTTGAAAACTTCAACTTAGCAATAACAAAGAACGAAAAAGTAGCAATCGTAGGACATTCAGGATCAGGAAAAACAACACTCATCAAACTCCTCTACAGACTATACGATGTAGACCAAGGAGAAATACTCATCGATGGAAAAGACATCAAAGAATACCAACAAGAATCACTACGATCAGAACTTAGCATCGTACCACAAGAATGTGTACTGTTTGATGATACTATCTATAACAACATAGCATTCTCAAATCCAAAAGCAACAAAAGAAGACATCTGGAACGCACTCAAGTTCGCACAACTCGACAAAATCATAGAAGAATTCCCAAACAAAGAAGAAACAATAGTAGGCGAAAGAGGAGTAAAACTCTCAGGAGGAGAAAAACAACGAGTAAGCATAGCAAGAGCAATACTCGCAGATAAAAAAATCCTAGTACTCGACGAAGCAACATCATCACTAGACTCAGAAACAGAACACGAAATACAAAAAGCACTAGAGAAACTCATGAAAGGAAGAACAACTATTATTATTGCTCATAGACTCTCAACCATCATGAACGCAGACAGAATACTCGTCATGGAAAAAGGAGAAATAGTACAACAAGGAAACCATGAAGAACTCATA
>CAYVWZ010000013.1:0-21355 GCA_964455655.1 Candidatus Woesearchaeota archaeon | reverse complement strand
GGCACTCTCGCATCTTATGAAAAATCGCACGTCTATAGTTATTGCACACCGTTTATCAACTATCATGAATGCAGATAAGATTGTTGTTCTTCGATCAGGCAGAATTATGCAAGAAGGAACGCACAAGAATCTGATTAAGCACGATGGCGAGTACAGACGACTGTGGAACTTGCAAAAAGGCGGATATATCAAGTAAACCTTAAATAACTGCGAATCGCAACACTATGAATGCCATTAGAAGGATTCGTACCAGCAATAGGTGAACTATCCCTCAATTGGGGAGAAGCATACCTTACACTACAACCATTATTTTTACTCATTTTTGGAATTGTTATCTATGCAATATTTATCATTAAATTCTACCACTTCATGGCAAAGAAAGACATTCTTGAACTCAACCTTAACCAATACAACAGAGCAAAACATCCAAGCGTAGAGAAACTACTCGGAGCAATATTCTATATCCTCGAGTATATTATCATACTCCCCATCTGTATTATTTTTTGGTCAGGAGTACTTATTATGCTCATCGCATTCCTCACCAAAAGCCACACTACTTCTACAATGGTACTTACAACCATAGCACTCGTAGGAGCAATAAGAGCAGTAGCTTATTACAATGAAGAATTTTCTACAGAAGTATCAAAGCTATTACCACTAGTATTGTTAGGAGTATTCCTCATAGACACCACAACCTTTTCTTTCACAAGACCTTTTGAAGTGCTAAGAGAATTACCCTCAATCCTCAACACCCTAGTGTACTATTTCTTATTTGTTATGGCACTAGAACTAATATTAAGAATCGTCTCAACATTCAGAGACGCACTACAAGAAGAATAATTATTTAAGAACCCTATAATGAAGTTGCATCTCTTGTTTAGAAAGCTTTGTTGTCTTAATTAACTCAAACTTTTTCTCAGAAACTCTATCAAAAAGTTTAATTCCACTCCCAAGAATAACAGGCTCAACATCAATGATTAATTCATCAATCAAATTCTCATTTAAGAACAAACTATTAATCTTAGAACCACCACCAATACCAATATGTTTGTAACCCTTCTTTCTTAACATAGCAATAATCTCCTTCGGAGACTTATCTGTAAACAACGAATTCTTAATTTTAGGATGTTTAGGAACATTATGAGTAAGTATAACATATAAACAACCCTTCACAAACTCAGTAGAAGGCATAATATCATACGTGTTCTTCCCAATCACAAGAACCTTTACTGATTTACAAAACTCAAAATAACTCTTCCACGTACCCTTCAACGTATAATCAACACTACCATCACCACGAGCAATAAACCCATCAAGAGAAAGTGTTTGATACAAAATAACAGCCATGCAACAATGAATTTTGTTTGTCTTAAAATACCTTTCTAGAATCTTAACGAGATTTTCTTACGTATAATAACACACCAACAAGAGTAATCAAACTAAAAATAAACGGAAGAATCAACGTTGGAGATAACCTCGCAGTACCAATAGCTGCACCAGTAATACTAGGAGCTAAGAACGCAATAGTACCTAATGCACCAATGAAAATGAAAATAGCAGCCTTATCCATACCATATGCAGAACCATCATTTGCTGCTGCGCCAGATATATACTGCCCAAGCTTACTTTTCTTAGTACCACGATATGCATTATCATCATGATAACTCTGTATAGAACTGCCTACAATTCGATATGCCTCAACAAGATTGTCATACGCAGTCTCTAAATCTTTATGCGCTTCACGAGCTTGACCCTTATCAATAAATCCTTGAGCTTCTAACGTGGCAACACTGCCTTCAACACTTTTTAACGTAGCAAGCTCGCTTCCTAAACGTTTAGAGAGATCCTCAAATTTCTTTTCTGCAGCAGTACGATGAGTTGCCGTACGAACACGCGCGCCCATAGCCAAATTTTCTTTTTCTTCATCTTTTAGAAGGAAATTCGTAACGCCATTCCTGATACGCTCTCTAACACTCATACTCAATACAAAAAATGTAGCTCTATTTAAATCTTACTTCTGCAACCACACAACATCTTTCTCATCAAACTCAAATTCTTTCAACGTAGAAGGACTTAACGAACGCTTCAGAATCATTTTGTAATAGAATAAATCAACATTTGTTTCACGAGGAGACATATGAGAAGCACGAGCAATCTTTTCAGCAACTAACTCCCTGCGCTTATTTAACATAAACCACAATCCCTTGTTATGCTTAGGAGATCTATACGAACCACGAAACGAAAAAGGTATATTATTCTTTTGAGACTTTTGAATACTCACACCAGCAACAAACGCTTGAACATACACTAAAAATCTATAATACTGCCAACGAGAAATTCTTCCATGAAGAACATCAGACTTAGACAAAAAATCAAACGCAGAACCAAGATCTTCAACACTATACTCATACGGAAGATTCTCCTCAACAACAAATCGAATACACGCATCATTACCAAACAAGATAGGAGAAATATTCTTACGAGACAAATCAACAACATCAACATCAGAATGACTTAATGCCTCATTCGCTAGGGTCATGCTAGAACCTTTCAAAATTTTAATAGTAGTATCTTGAATAGCCTCACGAGAAATCCTACCAACAACATCAAACAATTCAGGAACAACATGATTATTCATTGTTAAAATATCTAAATCTAATAATGCCGCACGAACATCACCATCAGCATTACGAGCAATTTGCTTTAGAACAGAAGCATCAGCACTAATCTTTTCTTTCTCGCAAACTTTTACCAAAAAATCAGCAATAATCTGATAAGGAACACGAGAAAACTCAACTAATTCACATTTTGCCTTTAATGATTCTAGCTTCTCTAAATCAATATCAGTAGTAGTAAGAACAATAGGAAACTTAACCTCCTCAAACAAATCCATTAAGGCTTGCAAACCACCACGATCAGAATTACCAGAAATACCTTCAACCTCATCAACTAAAATAATCTTACCACGAGAAAATAAAGACTGCTGTTTACCAGACTCACCAATCAACTGCTGAATAGAAGACTTATTACGCTCATCAGAAGCATTCACTTCCATAATTTCAAGATCTAAATCATGTGCTAACGCATGAACAGCAGAAGTCTTACCCGTACCAGCAGGACCATGCAATAATATTGCTTTCTTTTTTTGCTTCTTAAAATTTTGAACAAAAGAATTCAACGCTAAAATAGCTTGATCCTGACCAAGAATATCACTACAAGACTTTGGAGCATACTTTAATGCAATCATCTAAAATGCTTAATGATATTCCCCCTAAACTTCTTCCCTAAACGATCAGCCTCTTTCAAAATAGGAACTTCCTCTTCCGTAACCTCTTCTTTGATATAACGCTTCATAGCATTAGGACCATACAAACTATCAAGAACTTTCTTCTGAATCATAAACACAGGAACGTGAGAACGGAAATACTGATCTTTATGAGGATATAATTCATTAAGTTTGATTACCAAATCACGAGACTTCATATGAGAAGCTAAGGTAATATGAATTAATTCATGAATCAAAATCAATCTTAACTTATCAAAATCTCTATCCATACGAATAGTCATAGGATGAGAAATAGCAGTATATGCCATCTGAGAAACAACATAGCACTCAACTTCTTTAGGAAGACGCAAACCAGAAACGTTCTCTATTTCTTTAACAATCTTCTTTTCTTCATTCTCCCACCATTGACGTAATTCATGTAAATACTTCTTTAAGGATTCTTCCTGAGAAACATCATAAGGCTGAAGAGACATTAATGTTAACATATGATCATAAGCTTCAGAATACACAAACGAAACGTTCAAAGACTCACCACCCTCGCAAGAAACGCTTCTAATTGTAAGAATTCATCAGCACCTTCAACCATCCTAAATTCAGCATCAGCACAGAACTCAACAAGCTTTGCTTTTTGTGTATCAGGAATATTCATAGCCCAAATCTCCTCAGAAATTTGTTTAACAACCTCTAAACCTGACAATCCAAGACTCACCATCACCTTCAGTAATTGAGACCTTGATTTAATAAATTCTTTCTTTAAAGCTAAAGTAATAATTTCATGAATCTCTTCAGGATGAGCGCCCGCAACAATCTCAAAAATCGTGTTAGAAGAAACAGTTTTGTTTACAGAAGCACAAGACTGCAATACATTCTGAACCTTACGAACATCACCATGAGACACTTTCAATAATGCAGTGCGCGCAGCAGCATCAATCTTAAGATTCTCTAGCTTAGCAACACGATCAATAACAACATTCAAAGAAACATCATCTAAAGGCTTGAACCTAAAAACAGTACAACGAGACATGATAGGATCAATAATCTTCGAAACATAATTACAAGACATAATAAACCTTGTAGAAGAAGCATACATCTCCATCGTTCTACGCAACGCTTGCTGAGCCTCTCTCGTTAACGCATCACACTCATCTAAAAAAATAATTTTGAAATCACCAGACAATGATTTCGTTCTTGCAAAACTCTTAACTTCATTACGAATAACATCAATACCACGAGCATCAGAAGCATTTAATTCCAAAAAATTATCTCTCCACTCATCACCAAAGAGAGACTTTGCAATAATCAATGCTAATGTAGACTTACCAACACCAGCAGGACCAGCAAATAACAAATGAGGAATAGACTTTTGCTCAATCAATGCCTTAACACGCTGCTTAATAATTTCTTGACCAGAAAACTCTTCTAACGACTGAGGACGATACTTCTCAATCCACAAGGTATGCTCCTCAACCATTATTCAAGCAAGAACGAAGAGCGTATATAAAGTTTTATGCAACTTGAGAGATATAAATCGTTTTAAAATAAAGAAAAACACTCTTGATTATGCCACGCCCCATAATACCTTACGAAATAGAAAGTAAACAAAATGCTGATCCAAGAACCGTAATACGCTTCAGAAGGAGGTTACGTCTCGATGAATTACGTGATGTTCTGGGAAGTATCCCTACATTCATGCCAAATAGAGTTGCAAATGTTTACTGGTTTGTACAGCACCATGAGCACATCGGAGGGAGTCGAAGAATGAAACTTGATTGTATTACGGTCAGAGGGCATATTACAAGCATCGATGTCCTTCCCTTTGAGGCATATGCACATGGCTCAAAACCATACTTTGAACGTCTCTACTTTGACGATCCTATCACAACTCGTTTTGAGTTCTCACAAGAAGCATTCCCAAAAGAAATGAGATATCCCTATAGGTATTATTCTTTTATTAATAGATTACGAAGAGAAATTCATAGAAACATAAGATAAAAAAAAGAAAAGAAAGAGTTTAGAACTCTTCCTCGCCTTCAAAATCATCATCTTTTTGTGACTTGCGTCTTGAAGATTCGTCATCATCTGATTCATCTTCATCAGAATCTTTGTGAGCGTCATTCTTACGAGCTGGCGCAGCACTACCTTCACCAATGATTTCAGCAAAAGCAACTTTTCTTAGTACTCTACTAATACGTACCTTGACTGTTTGACCTTGCTTTCCACCTGGAACAAAGAGTACGAACCCTTTAACCTTTGCAAGACCGTCGCCTTTTTCACCGACAGCCTCAATTGTGACTGTAGCTTCGTCTCCGACTTTTACCGGAACAAATCTGTTCTGGAAATTGCCGCCACCTGCGTTATCTCTATCTCTATTACCGTTGTTACCAAATCTTCGATTTCCGTATGATTCCATATTCTCTTACACTTCCTGTATGTATATTTTGTCTTGTACGCTGTACACGACCTATTTATAGCAAAAAAGCCAGATTATAAAGATATTGGAACTCAATTCCAGCCTCTAAACCCTTCATAAGGCGAACTTTTTAGGCTAGACTTTTAAAAAATATCATAAAACCAAAGAAAATGAACATCTTCTTACCACAAAACATACTAAAAAGATATAAAAACTAGCACCCATCACGCCTCAAAATGGGAAGAAAAGAACAAGAACTAGAAATTCTAAAATTTTGGAAAGAAAAAAAACTTTTTGAAAAAAGTGTAGCACAGAGAGACTCCAAAAAAACATACGTCTTCTACGATGGACCACCATTCGCAACAGGAACACCACACTACGGACACATATTAGGAATGACCAGTAAAGATCTCTTCCCAAGATACTGGACCATGAAAGGATACAAAGTACCAAGAGTATGGGGATGGGACTGCCACGGACTACCCGTAGAAAATATTGTTGAAAAAAAATTAGGAATACGAAACAAAAAAGAAATAGAAGAAATGGGCGTAGCAAAATTCAACGAAACATGCAGATCACAAGTACTAGGATTCACAGACGAATGGAAAAAAACCGTTGACCGAATGGGTAAATGGATTGATTTTGATAACTCATACAAGACCATGGACAATAGCTACATGGAAAGTGTCTGGTACATCTTCAAAAAAATGCATGAAGAAGGATACTTATACGAAGGAAAGAAAATATTACTCTATTGCCCACGATGCGAAACACCATTAGCAAACGCAGAAATCGCAATGGACAATTCCTACAAACAAGTAACAGAAAAAACAGCAACCGCAAAATTCAAACTCAAAAATGAAAATAATACGTATGTACTTGCATGGACCACAACACCATGGACACTCATAGGAAACGTTGCACTAGCAATAAACCCACAACTAACCTACTTGAAAATAAGAGTAGGAAAAGAATTCTACATCATAGCAAAAGATAGACTCTCAGAAATAACAGAACCATTCGAACTCGTAGAAGAAATGCCAGGAAAGAAACTACTCGGAAAAGAGTACGAAACACTCTACCAACACGAAACAACAAAGAAAGGATTCTACATTATTGACGGAGGAGACCAAGTAACATCAGAAGACGGAACAGGAATAGTCCACATGGCAGTATACGGAGAATTCGATTACGAAATGATCAAAAAATATGATTTACCAATTATACAACATGTCGGACCACACGGAAAAATAGTCAAAGGACCAGACAAATTCGTAGGAGAATGGTTCAAAAAAGCAGATGCAAAAGTCATAGAAGACTTACAAGAAAGAAACTTATTATTACACGCAAAAAGTTATACACACCCCTATCCCCACTGTTACCGATGTGACACACCACTATTCTACAACGCCGTTGATTCATGGTTCGTTAACATACAAAAAATAAAATCAAGATTATTACACAACAACAAAGACATCAACTGGTACCCAGAACACTTGAAAGAAGGAAGATTCAAGAACACCGTCGAAAGCGCACCAGACTGGAGCATCTCAAGAAACAGATTCTGGGCAACAGCAATACCCGTATGGAAATGCACCTCATGCACACATATGGAAGTATTAGGAAGTGTAAAAGAACTACAACAAAAAGCAACAAGCAAAGTACCAGACAATGTAGACTTACACAAACACATCGCAGACACGATAGAATTACGCTGCACAAAATGTAAATCAACCATGAGAAGAATACCAGAAGTCATAGACTGCTGGTTCGAATCAGGAAGCATGCCCTACGCAGCAGTACATTATCCCTTTGAAAACAAAGAAGCATTCGAAAAAACATACCCAGCAGACTTCATATCAGAATACGTAGCACAAGTACGAACATGGTTCTACTACATGCACGTTATGGGAACTGTCTTATTTGACAAAGCACCATTCAAGAATGTCGTTGTAACAGGAACCATACTCGCAGAAGACGGCTCAAAAATGAGCAAATCAAAAAACAACTTCCCCGACCCACAAAAAATCTTTGATGAATACGGAGCAGACGCACTACGATTCTACTTAATGAACTCACCACTCATGAGAGCAGAAGACATCAACTTCAACGAAACAAGCCTAAAAGACATTTACAGAAAAGTAATAGTCATTACAACAAACGTACGAACATTCTACGAATTATTCGGAAAAGACAACAAAAAAATAGATGAACAAAACTCAACACATATCCTTGACAGATGGATCATAAGCAAAACAAACAAACTTATCAAAAATGTAACCCACGCACTAGACGATTACGACACCCTAAAATCAGGACAAGAAATATCACAATTCATTGACGATTTATCAACATGGTACGTGCGAAGAAGCAGAGACAGATTCAAGAGTGAAAACAAAAAAGAAAGAGAAGAAGCAATACACACACTCGCATTCGCACTACATAATCTTGCAAAAGTAATGGCACCTGTAACACCATTCATCGCAGAAGAAATCTACAGCGTATTCAAACACGCAAATCCAAAACTACCAGAATCAGTACATCTCACAGACTGGCCAAACTTCGATAACGAAATTATCAACGAACGATTAGAACATGATATGGAACAAGTACGAGAAGTCGTAAGCATGGCACTAGAAAAAAGAGAAAGCGCAAAAATACCCGTACGACAAGCTCTCGCAAAACTTACTGTTGTCGGAGTAGAATTAGGAAAAGAATACGGAGAAATCATCAAAGAAGAACTAAACGTAAAAGAAGTTCAATTCAAAGCTGGAAAAGAAATAAGCGTAGAACTAGACACCACCATCACAAAAGAATTATTGTTAGAAGGAGTTGTAAGAGAATTCGTAAGAAAAGTAAATGATTACAGAAAAGAACAAGGACTAACTATTCATGATAAAATAACATTACATATTCAAACGGGAGAATCAGTATTTACAGAAGCTCTGAAAAAACACGAAGCTGATATTAAAAAAGCAGTACAAGCAAGTACTATTAAGGTAGAAAAAGTAAAATTAGCTAAATCATTCAAGATCTTAGATGAAGAAATAAGTATTGGAATAAAGAAAGATTAAATTTTCAAAAAATTGCGTAGTTCTCTGAAAAATTTTTGCTATATATGTAAGAGTTACTAAAACTTATCGAGAAAACACTTATATAGGGTTTTACACACCCCATAGATGTTTAGAGAACCTTACGAATGGCACTTTACCGATCAAAATGGAGATCAAATCCATATTAAAATACGATACGTAAAACACTCTCTAAAACAACCAGAAGGAATAGTATACTCTTTTGTATACATCAAAAATGGAGAAAGACTTGTAGGCTATGATAATTTTGAAGGGCACACAAAGGAAGGGTCTAACCATCATAAACATATTAAAGATAGGATTATAGCTTACAAATTTATTGACGAATGGACAACAATACAAGAATTTCACGAAGATATAGAAAAAATCCGAAGAGGAACTCTAAAATGAAATTACGAGATGTTACTATAAAAGTCATGAGCCTTGAAGAAGGGCTTAAACAGACTGCAATAGCATGGGGAAAAATAAAAGGAGGAGAAAACCCAAAATCACAAAATATCATTGCTTTCTCAAGCGCCGACCAAATGAGAAAATGCCTCACTCAGAAAAGGATAGAACTTATGCAGACTATTAAAGAGAAAGAACCCCAATCAACTTATGAACTCGCGCAGCTCACTAAAAGGGACATTAAAAATGTAAGAGGAGATCTTAAGGAACTTCAAAAAGTTGGACTCGTATTACTTAAGAAGCAACAAGGAAAAGTTCAGAAGATACAACCATCCCTCACATACAACACTATACATATAGAAATAAGTATTTAGTATTCTTTAGGATAGAACTTTAATTGTTTAATTTTACCTTGATCAATTTCTAACAGAACATTAACTTTTCCACCAAAACCAGCATTAATACACGTTGTTTTGCCTAGTTTACACTTTGAGAAATGCTCATGCATATGAGCACCAATACACACTAAGGGTTGATGTCTTTCAATAAATTTTCTTGCAAGAAGAGAACCATAATGCTTGCCATACATCGGAGATTCTTTCCATGTGATTAAATCAAGAGGAGTATTAAATGGAACATTGTGCGTGAGCAAGATCGTAGGATATTTAGCGTTTTTAGCAAGTTTGTCTAAAAATTTTAGACGAGAATCAAACTTCTTCCTTGCATGACGTAATTCTACCTTCGAATACACATTCTTAACATGTTGAGGAATTTCAGGACCAGAAGAAATACCATGACCAATAATGTTCAACCCTGCACATGAATACTTCTTCAAATGAACATTATGTAAATTCTTCAATCCTTTCATTAATTCAGGAAAGTGATACTCACCACCTTCATCAAATTTAGACTTACCAGCAAAATCCCAATTCCCAGGAACTAAAATAACAGGAACATTCTGCTTATTCAAAAATTCTAAAATCTTGCGACCATTCTTTAAAGAAGTCTTAATCATAGACTGTGCTTTCTTCTTAGAAACATAATCAGACCATGAAACATCACGTTCAGGATCCTCTAATATTTCGCGATACGCTCTGAACACAAGAGGTTTCATCTCATCAGAACAGAAATCGCCAGGAGCAATAATAGCATCAAAATCCTTGAAGTGAAGCTCAGGAATTTGACCATGTAAATCCCCAATAATCAAGAATTTAACCACTTTTTAACCCTCACCAGTAATTACGTATTTATAAAGAAGCTTTAAATACCTTTGTATGACGTAGACAATAGCATAATAACAGGAGGCCAACCTAATGGCAAAAAATACCGGATCAGGGAAAAAAGAAATAACCCTCCAAAATATTGTTGCAACAACTTCTCTTGAAGCAGATATCCCGCTCGTAAAACTCGCAGAAACACTACCTAACACAGAATACAATCCTGAACAATTCCCAGGATTAGTCATGAGAATTAAAGAACCTAAAACTTCAGCGCTTATCTTTAGCTCAGGAAAAGTAGTATGTACTGGCGCTAAAAGTATGAAGAAAGTAAAAGAAGCAATACAAGCAATCATCAAAAACGTAGAAAAAATAAAAGTCAAAGTAACCCACGATCCTAAAATTACCGTACAAAACATGGTAGCATCTGGAAATATTGGAATGGACTTAAATCTCAATTATTTAGCAATGAATTTAGAAAATACTGAATACGAACCAGAACAATTCCCAGGACTCGTATACAAACTATCCGGAACACGAGCAACATTCTTGTTATTTAGTAATGGAAAGATTGTATGCACAGGAACACGAAGTGAGTCTAAATTAAACGAAGCAGTAGACTTACTCATTGAAAAACTCAAAGGCCACGTCGGAAAGAAATAATTCTCACAATAGAGGTGGTAGGAGAAACAAAATGAATACACCATTGATTACACATAACGGGTTTGGTTTTCCAGATCCTGAACTTGCAAGAAGCTTTGAAAGACACGCGCTCTTAAGTAGAGGGCTAGACTCTAATGAGTGGATGCATTTCACAAATGTCGATCCTAGTGATACAGGGGAATTTGGAGGAATTTCTTATAGAGGGCTTATTACACTAGCTCATGATAAATATGGCCCTGAAAACGTAAGAGAAATCCATGACGCTTGTGATTTTAATGGAAGAGAGCTTCCAGGGTACCACGCACTCTACGTTCGTAAAGCATCATTAGATACTGCAAGAGAAATTGATCCTTCAAGAGCGTTCGAGACACATTAATAGTTACAGAGGATGATAGGAGAATAAGATGAGATACGGATCCCTATTAGATGATGATACAACAGTTAAACAACCAAGACAGCATTCTACTGTAGTAGGAAGAAAACGCATTCTTGATACCATAGGAATTTTAGGATTAGCTGCAGCAACGGTCTCCGTAGGTGTTGGAAAATATCAAGATAATGTTGCAGAAGAACACATGAGAACAGCAAGAGTTCATATGATCGCGGAAATTCAAGAAGCTCAGACTTATAGGCCTCTCATGGAAGTTACTGTACTCGAAACGTGTCATCTTGTGGAAGATAGTACTGGTAACATCTACACACTTCACATAACACCCACAGGTCAAGCTAAAAATTTAGAATGTGCACTAGGAGAAGAACATGAGTGAAGAATTTAGTGAACGATTTGAAAGAAGCTTCGCACAAATACGAAGAGATTTTAGAATCATGCAAGAAAATAGAGAGTATTTTCAAAGACTACGCACACGAGAAAACGAACTCATAGATGATGGTTCTATTCAACCTTGGAAAGTACCTCAAGATGTTCCTTTTGAAACTTATGAACGAGAAAGAAATGAACACCTTATGAGAGATCCACAGTACGCAGAAATAAAAAGAGAACTCGATGACAATACTGCAAGATTAAGAAAAGAACTATAGTGATGACGCATGTTTGATAGAAACCCTGATGCATTTGACGAAGAAGAGTTCCAAAGATTAGAAATTATTGGAAAAGAAGCATTTGAAGTAACAGCAGAATTTGATCACGAACCAACACCAAGAGAAGTTGAAATACTTACAACTCAAGAACTCTTTGAAAGACTTGAAGAAACAAAATTTATCACACGAGATGATCTAGGAAGAGCAGTAACACTCATGCCCTATAGTCTTTATGTGTCAAGCGTATATCTAGGTAATGGATCTTATCAAGCAGTTGTAAGAGTTATCCCTGGACACCAAGTAACAAACTCTCTTCATTGAACATCTTTTCTTTGAACCATAAATTGTAACTCTGTTGTCAGCAAAGGATCAAGAGGAATGTACACATCACCAAGAGCATTAGGACCAGCAGACCATCTTCCTGTTGAAACTGAAAGTTCACCATCTAATTCTATTGCAGACGGAACAGAAACTAAATTCATCCCAGGAACTCTTAATCTAAAAAAGAAATTATAATCACGCATATATGCACCCCTCAAAACTTCACCCCTACGAGAACCAACATCACGACCATCTACTTCACTAACAACAAAACTTAACGAACCAAACTTCCCCGTACGATATAATATTCCATGCTTTGTTGGTTTAGCTTGATTAATATCAAGTATTTGAGGAGCACCACACGGAAAATGAATCGGTAACTTTGTAGTAAGATCATGCTTCAATTCAGCATCAAACTGTTCATACTCTAAAATAAGACCAAGAGTTCCACCATCAAAAATTACATCAGGAGAAGAAGTATCCATAATAGATATTGCCAAACGCTCAATCCCTGGCTCAGCAATAAAGCTCACAGGACTAACTCTCACGTTCTTACGAAACACATCATTCAAATAATACCAAGCCCCAGATCGAACATAATTGCCACTCATAAGGTGTTGCAGAAAGAGAAGGGTATATAAAAATATCCAGCTTCTATGAAAATCTAACGTTCAGAACAGGGAAAACCATATAAAATAGATTCCGACCACCCACCATAACAGTTCTTTCATAAAAAAGAGGATCAATGGAAACACGAGAACAAATAGAAAAATTCAAAGAATTCTTCGAAAAGAGTTACCTAACAGAACTCAACAAAATAAGCAGAGAACAAAGAAAGAGCTTCAACGTAGACTTTAGAGAATTAGAAATAGAAGAACCAGAACTCTCAGAAGAAATACTCAAACAACCAGAAGAAGTAATCAAAGCAGCAGAACTCTCATTAGACGACTTAAACATCCCTGACAAGAACTTACGCATAAGATTATTCAATCTACCAAAAGCAGCAGAAATCAAAATAAGAAATATACGAAGCATAGACTTAGGAAGATTTCTCAGTTTTGACGGAATTGTAAGACAGAGCTCAGATGTACGACCACAAGTAACCAACGCACGATTCGAATGCCCAAGCTGCGGAAATGTTATTTCAATATTACAAATGGACCAAAAATTCAAAGAACCAAGCAGATGCACATGCGGAAGAAGAGGACAATTCAGAATGATCAGTAAAGACCTCGTGGACGCACAACGATTAGTACTAGAAGAACCACCAGAAACACTAGAGGGCGGAGAACAACCAAAGAGACTTTCCGTATTCTTGAAAGAAGACTTAGTAGAACCACACATGGAAAGAAAAACAACACCTGGAAGCAAAATAAAAGTATCAGGAGTTGTAAAAGAAGTACCCATCCAACTAAAAACAGGAGCACAAAGTATACGATACGACATTGCAGCAGACGCAATACACGTAGAACCCATAGAACAAACATACGAAGATATCGAAGTAACAGAAGAAGACAAAGAAAAAATCCATGAATTAGCAAAAGACCCCGCATTATTCGATCGCTTAGTAAACTCAATCTGCCCAAGTGTCTACGGATATGCAGACACCAAAGAAGCATTAGTACTACAACTAGCAGGAGGAGTAAAAAGAGAGAGACCAGACGGAACAAAACTCAGAGGAGACGTTCACATCTTACTCGTAGGAGACCCAGGAGCAGCAAAAAGTACCATGCTCACATTCATGGAAAAAGCAGCACCAAAAGCAAGATACGTCGCAGGAAGAAGCACCTCAGGAGCAGGAATAACAGCAACTGTAGTAAAAGATGAATTCTTACGAGGATGGGCATTAGAAGCAGGAGCAGTAGTACTCGCAAACAAAGGACTCTTGTTAATAGACGAAATGGACAAGATGAGCATAGAAGACACATCAGCACTACACGAAGCAATGGCACAACAACAAGTAACCATATCAAAAGCTAACATCCAAGCAACATTAAGAGCACAAACAAGCATTCTCGCAGCAGCAAATCCAAAACTAGGAAGATTCGACCCATTCCAACCCATCGCACAACAAATAGACCTACCACCAGCACTCATTAACAGATTTGATTTAATATTCCCCGTACGAGACTTACCAAGCAAAGAAGTAGACGAAAAAATTGCATTACATATTTTAGAACAAGACTTCAAAGGAAAAGCACCAGAAATACCAACAGACTTTATGAAAAAATATGTATCCTACTGTAAACATATCGATCCAAAATTAACCAAACAAGCAATACAAGAAATAAAAAACTTCTATGTAGGACTAAGAAATTCAGGAGGACCATCAGAAGGAAAAATAAAACCAATCCCCATTAGTGCAAGACAACTAGAATCGATTATCAGATTAGCAGAAGCAAGCGCAAGAATAAGACTATCAGAACAAGTAACACAAGCAGACGCACAACGAGCAATACGACTCGTAACATTCTGTTTAACACAAGTAGGAATAGACCCAGAAACAGGACAAATAGACATTGACAGAATAAGTACCGGAATAACAGCAAACCAAAGATCAAGAATAAGCGTCATCAGAGAAATCATAGACCATCTAGAGAAAAAAGTAGGAAAGAGCATACCCATAGAAGACATTGTTACAGAAGCAGGAGAAAAAGGACTATCAGAAAGCCAAGTAGAAGAAGTCATAGAGAGATTCAAACGAGAAGGATACATATTCGAACCAAAGAGAGGACAACTATCAAAACTATAACATGGTACAGAAAAGACAAACTGCACACAAAGTATGGATTAGCATATTACACAATGGTAAATATGTCAAACAAATGGGAGAATTTGAACCCAATTATGTTGAATACAACGGAAGAGAAATAGGAAGAGTAAACGTTATCGGAACAATAACCTCTAAGTTTAGTTCAGAAGACAAGGGATACGTTGCATTAACACTTGATGATGGAAGCGCAAGCATCAGAATCAAAGCATGGAAAGAAGATGCATTAGCAATAGAAAAATACAAAGCAGGAGACATGGTACAAGTTGTAGGAAAACCAAAAGAATACAACGAAGAAATCTATATCAGCCCAGAACTCGTAAGCTTAGTACCTGATCCCAATATAGAATTATTACGAAAACTAGAATTATTAAAAGACCATGGAAGAGTAGGATTTGTTTCTTACAATGTTCCTGCAAGTACCTTAAAACAAAACATTCCAACCATGAATGTTCTAAGAGATACCAAACCAGCATTCGAAGAAGAAAAAATATCTTTCGAAGAAGAACCAATGCTCGCACAACCACGAGCGCCAATGAAAGAAGAAAAAACCGTAATAGAACCAGCAGAAAGTAATAGACAAAAATTATTAGCGCTCATAGAAAAACTATCAGGAGATGACGGAGCACCCATTGAAGCACTCATCAAAGCATCAGGAATGAACGAAGAAGAAGTAGAAATTATTACAAAAGAATTACTAAAAGAAGGAGAAATATACCAGAATAGACCTGGAAGACTAAGTATTTTAGGATGAAACAGAAATTTCCAAAGGTATCAGACTTTACAGACAAGAAATTTGTAAATAAGTACCAAAAGTCTCCAATCTCCCACCCTTACATTGTATTTCCGAGATTAATAGAAGTGCTAGGGAAAATTAAAGGAAAGAAAATTTTGGATTTAGGGTGCGGTACAGGAGACCTATCACGCATCCTTGCTAAGAACGGTGCTATAGTTGACGCCGTTGATCTCTCTCAAGAATGTGTTGAAAGATGTAAACAAAACAATACTGATATGAAAAATATAACTACATATCGAGCTGATGCTTCCGAATTAAAAAACATTAAATCTTCAACTTTTGACTTTGTGGTCATGAATATGGTATTTCTAAATGTTAACTCAAAAGTAAAATTAGAAAAATCATTCAAAGAAGTTGCGCGGGTTTTAAAGAAAGAGGGCATTTTTGTGTTCACAGACCTCCATCCATTAGCTCTCATGATACCCAAAACTCTCACAGAAGAACAACAATACCTCGAAGGTTTCTCTTATTTTAAAGATGCAACACTATATACTTCTAAAGTTCTCCTTGCAGATGGCACAACAAGTATAACATTTACTGACATACATTGGACTTTAGAAACTTATACAACATTCATTAATAATAACGGGCTATATATTTATAGGATTATTGAACCGTATCCAATTAACGGCGCTCCAAAACTGTTTAATAATTATAAGTTACCGGAACATATCATGTTTGTTTGTAAGAAACTCTAAACAATGCTGGAATACACCTATACAACTCTAAACGTGCAGAATAGAAATCAATAACTCTTTCATCAATTTTGAGATGATGCACTAGATCAGCATGCCCTCCTTCTTCAGAATCTAATTCAATATGTTTTTCAAGATAGTATCTAAAACTGTCTAAACCTTTAGCATTCCAATCTTTTGCACTTAAAACTCTCTCAAAGATTTTAGGGAGTTCTATCTCACGACTAAAAATAGAAGAAGCTCTTACATGAGGTGGAAGCGCTCTTACTCTTTCAAGATAGGTTTCTCCTGCCTGGTAGACTTGGAGAGGGATCTCTAATTGATGTGTTCTGATACTATGCCACAAAAAATCTGCATGATCCCCTGTAGAGGTATAACCACCAAACTGAAGATTAGAAGTTTCCAATTCCCCTTTAGCCATTTCTCCTAGTTTCTTGCTTCTAGGATGAATCTTAATAGCAATTCGTAGGCTTTCTGCAAATTCTCTTGCAGCATATGCTGAAAGAATCATTAATGTTTGAAGCTCTTGCGAAGATAACACCTCCCATTGTAATGAGCGGATTTCTTCTACTTTCTGCTTATATTCTGGGTTCATATTACTACTTTCTAGAGAGTATAATATTATAAATATCAGTATACCTGTAGTGGTAGTATGATTGAGACCCTTAGAAAAGCGGGACTAACAGATGGAGAAGTACGAGTATACTTAGCACTTACAGAAGAAGGAAGCTCTACTGTAGGCAAAATTGTAGATCGATCAGGAGTTACTAAGTCAATTATTTATCAAATTCTTGAAAAGCTTATCAATAAAGGTTTAGTTTCATTCATATACAAAGATAAAACAAAATATTTTCAAGCAGCACCGCCAGATTCGTTATTAGAGTTTCTTCACAAGAAACAAGAGGAACTTCAAGAAACAGAACATAAAATACAAGAAATTATTCCACAACTTTCATTAAAACGAGCACTTGCAAAAAGAAGCCATGTAACCGTTTATGAAGGATTCAAAGGAATAATGACTGTTTATTCAAAAAGATTTGAAAAACTCAAAGCAGGAGATGAATATCTCAACTTAGGACTACCCGCAACTCAACCAGAACACCACCACATCTTCTGGAAAAAAGATCATAAAGAAAGGATCAAAAGAAAAGTTAAAGCTAAATTGTTATATGATACTAACGTAACGGATCAAGTTTTAACAGATAGAAATTCATTCTGGGGGTGTGATGCACGAAGGATGCCATTTGATATCGAAACACCATCGTGGATTTTAATCTATAAAGACGTTGTTGTAATTGCAATACCACAGGGCTTGCAACCATTTGCTATTGAAATAGAAAATCCTGAAGTTGCGAAAAGTTTTAACAGATATTTCAAATGGTTCTGGGATAAAAGTAAACCCTTTACGCCGTGAAAATAACCCCCAAAACCCTTAAAAACAGCGTAATCTCGAGAGCATGATGGACTATCAAAAACTACTTAGTAGAGCACAAGAACAAATCCCAAAAACTACAGGAACCGGAGAACGATTCGAAATTCCCAAAGCAAAGGGAAGAGTTGAAGGTAATAAAACAATAGTTACCAACTTCAAAGAAATGATAGACTCACTACGAAGAGACCAAGATATGTTCGTAAAATTCTTACAACGAGAATTAGCAGTACCCGCAACTATTGACGGACCAAGACTCGTACTTGTAGGTAAAGTAAAATCAACATTAATCAACACAAAAATAGAACAATTCGCAAAAGAATGTGTTATTTGTAAACAATGCGGAAAACCAGATACAACATTACAAAAACAAGAAGGAATAACAATCCTCAAATGTATGGCATGCGGAGCAAAACAACCCGTTAAACTCAAGATATGATTGTCAACGTACATTACGGCTCTTTAGGAAGAGTAGTTACCATTTGCGATAAAGAACTTCTCGGAAAAGAATTTATTGAAGGAACACTCAAACTCACTATTACTAAGAGATTCTACGAAGGACAAGAAAAAACAGAGAAAGAACTCTTAGCAATGATACAAGATGAAGATGTTTTGAACATTGTAGGAGAAAAAAGCATCACCTTCGCAATCAAACACAACTTCGTACAAAAAGAAAACATAAAAAAAATACAAGGAATACCCCATGCTCAATCCTGCTGACATCTACACAAAAGACAGAAACTGGCAAGCAAAAATACAACTACGACCAGAAGACCTTAATGAAATAGAAGTACTAGAACATTTTATCAAAGAAATGATCTCAAAGAGACATGATTGTTTTATCACAAAAGAAGAAGAAGTAAAAACAGGAATGGACTATTATCTCAACAATCAAAAATACGCACAAATCATTGTAACACAACTCAAAAGAAAATTTGGTGGAAAAGTAACACTCTCAAGACAATTATTCTCACAAAACAGACAAACAAGTAAAAGCGTCTATAGACTAACACTCTGCTACAGAAAAGAAAAACCAGAAAGCGAGGAAGAAGAATGAAATACACAGGAGGATGCCATTGCGGAAAAGTACGCTATGAAGTAGAAATAACACTAGACAACGCAATTGAATGTAATTGCTCCATATGCTCAAAGAAAGGATGGACACTCGCATTTACCCCTAAAGAAAATTTTAAACTCATACAAGGAAAAGAAAATTTAACAGACTACCAATTCAACAAACATCTCATTCATCATTACTTTTGTAAGACATGCGGCATCTCATCATTTGCAATAGGAAAAGGAAATGATGGAACAGAAATGAGCGCAATAAACATAAGATGTTTAGACCATATTGAATTGGAAAAAATACCCATCACGAAAGTTGATGGGAAAAATCTCTAAAAAAATTATTTTTCTAAAAATCGTTAAACTTAAAACAGGGAAGCAATTACAAAATATACAATGCAAAGTAGAGAATGGGATAAGACTGCAGCAAAATATTATGAAGAAGTCCTCAGCCCAATAAAAAATTCTTACAAAAATCCCATTTACAAAGATCTTGAAAGAATTTATACCAAAAACAATGTGGCCGATATAGGATGCGGACTCGGAGAATTACTACCTCTCCTCTCTCAAAAATTCAAACATGTAACAGCACTAGATTATTCAAAAGAAATGATCCATAGAGCAAAACAAACACACCACGAACTCAAAAACGTAGAATTCTACCAACAAGATATGGACGACTTGGCAAAATTCAAAGAACAATTTGATGTAGTCATATCAGTAAACTCAATTATTACACCAGAGATTAAGAAACTCAATACCATATTCCAAGAAATCCATAACTCACTAAAACAAAATGGAACATTCATCTGCATTGTACCAGCAATGGAAGCATTCCTCTACCAATCAATGCTCATGGGAAACGAATACATCACAAGAGAAAACAATATCAAAAAAATAAGACAGAAAATATTACGACAAATAAGTCAAAAAAACCATGATTTCTTACTAGGAATATACGACTATAACCAAAAACAAAAAGCATACTACCGATTCGAACTCATATGGAGACTGAAAAAAGCAGGATTCAAACAAATTATCATCAAAGAAGTAGAATACCCATGGGAAGAAATCAAAGAAGCAGGACAAACATATTTCCCAAAAGAAGAACCCGTATGGGACTGGTATGCTATCTGTAAAAAATAGAGAATTCTCCCCCAAAACCTTATAAACACCGCAAAGGCCAAAGAATACTCAATGTATCCACAACCTAAAAAGTTCAAAAAACCAGAGACTTCTGAAGAGAACGAAGAACTTACTCGCGTACGAACACCACGAGGAAACGAAGTTATTGGAGTATTACACCAAAGATTAGGCGGAAGCAGAATGAGAGTTGTTTGTTTAGATGGAAAAACAAGAATTTGTAGAATACCTGGACGATTAAAAAGAAAACTATGGGTTCGAGAAGGAGACACCTTACTCGTTGAACCATGGGAATTAGGTGGAGAAGACAAAGGCGATGTTGTATACAAATACAAACCTAACCAAGTAGAATGGCTCAAGAAGAAAGGATTCCTCAAAGACATGGAATCACATGAAGAATTCTAATCATGAATCAAGAATACCTAAAAATCCCAAAAGATAGAATCGCAGTTCTTATAGGAACAAAGGGAGAAGAACGAAGAAAATTAGAAAAACTAACCAATTGTAAAATCGTTGTAGACAGTGAAGAAGGAGAAGTAACCATCAGAGGAGAACCCATAGACGTCTACCAAACAGTACCCATCGTCAAAGCAATAGGAAGAGGATTCAACCCAGAAATAGCACAAGAACTACTCAAAGAAGATTATGGATTAAAAATTGTAGAAATAAGAGAATTCACAGGAAAAAGCAAAAAAGCATTAACACGAGTAAAGAGCAGAGTTATCGGAACTGGAGGAAAAACAAGAACCACTATCGAAGACCTAACAGACACCCACATTGTTATTTACGGAAAAACTGTTAGTATCATAGGAACACTAGAAAACATTGAAGTCGCAGCAGAAGCTGTAGAAAACATTTTAAGAGGATCAAGACATGGAAGTGTCTATGCTTGGCTCGAAGATAAAAAGAAACGACTTTTCCAAGAGTTTTACGAATCAAGACGTAAGTAGATCATCTGCATAAATGAGATCATTTGATAATGGTATTGGCTGGGTGGCGAGCCGCCCGGTGATCGGGTCCAGCTCCACCGCATGAATCTCGGA
>CAYVWZ010000012.1:0-31105 GCA_964455655.1 Candidatus Woesearchaeota archaeon | reverse complement strand
AAATAACTTGGTGCATCTTTAATCATACCTGCACGAGCTTTCTTAAGATACTCTTTTTCCATCTCAGTATATGCTTCCATTGCCTCAACGGTAATTGATGGACTAATCTTATCAAGGGCTTCCTCAAAGTGCTCCATAGTAATAATATCGCTGGTCATATCTTTACGTAACGCAACAAATCCTGCTTCCCTACATAATGCTTCAATATCAGCACCAACAAAACCTTCCGTTTCTTCAGCTATTTTTCTCATATCAACATCAGCTGCAAGAGGCATGTTACGAGCATGAATCATCAAAATTTGTTCACGAGCATCAAGATCAGGAGGACCCATTAAGACCATACGATCAAATCTACCAGGACGTAATAATGCAGGATCAATAATATCAGGCCTGTTCGTAGCAGCAATAACAACAACATCGTTCAATTCAACCAAGCCATCCATCTCAACTAATAGTGTATTAACAATACGCTCCGTAACTTTAGAACCAACATCCATACCACGACGAGGAGCAATTGCATCAATCTCATCAAAGAACACAATTGTTGGAGCAGCTTGACGAGCCTTCTCAAAGATTTTACGAATACCTTTTTCAGACTCTCCAATCCACATATTAATTAATTCAGGACCTTTTACAAGAATAAAATTAGCATCAGACTCTTTCGCTGCAGCTTTTGCCATTAATGTCTTACCCGTTCCAGGAGGACCATACATCAAGATACCCTTCGGAGGCTTAATACCTACACGCTTAAACGCTTCAGCATGTTTAAGAGGCCATTCAACAGCTTCAATAAGTTCTTGCTTTTGTTTTTCTAAACCGCCAATATCTCCCCATGAAACTTTAGGAATCTCAATTAATACTTCCCTCAAACCTGAAGGACGAACTAAACGAAGAGCTTCCTTAAAATCCTCATTACTTACTGAAATCTGATCAAGAACTTCACGAGGTATTTTTTCTTTCTGCTCTAATTTGAGTTCAGGAATCAATCTACGAAGAACACTTAATGCAGCCTCTTTACACAATGCAAGCAAATCAGCACCAACATACCCATGCGTAAGATCTGCTAATTCATCTAAGTTAACAGAATCATCTAAGGGCATATTTCTTGTATGAACTTTTAATACTTCTAAACGACCATTACGATTAGGAACACCAATAGTTAATTCTCGATCAAACCTACCAGGACGCCTTAACGCAGGATCTAATGCATTAGGCCTATTTGTAGCACCAATAACAATAACTTTACCACGAGATTGTAAACCATCTAACAACACTAATAATGTTGCAACCATCCTCCGCTCAACCTCACCATGCGTTTCTTCACGCTTAGGAGCAATTGCATCAATCTCATCAATAAAAATAATAGAAGGAGCATTCTTATCTGCCTCTTCAAAAATCTCTCTTAATCTCTTTTCTGTTTCACCATAATATTTGTTTACAATTTCAGGACCATTAATTAATAAGAAATTAGCATCAGACTCATTCGCAACAGCTTTTGCCAATAAGGTTTTACCAGAACCAGGAGGACCATGTAATAAAACACCACCAGGAGGTTCAACACCTAGACGCTCAAAAATTTCTGGATGTTTTAATGGAAGCTCAACCATCTCTCTAATCTTTTTAATTTCCTCATCCAAACCACCAATATCTTCATACGTAACATCAGGAACTTTCTCTTCAAACACTTCAACAGCTTTAGAAGAAACAGTAACTTCCGTATCATCAGAAATAATCACAGAACCTTTAGGATTTGTAGAAACAACAACAAACTTTAAACCACCAAAACCAAAACTCCCCATAAAACCTTGCTCAAAAACTTCAAAAATGTCTTCATAGGGAGAACCAGACATCGTACGACGACGCCTCTTTGTTCCACCAGGAGAAATAATATCACCCTTCACCGCAGCTCTTCCTAATAATGATCTTTTGAAAACTTCAGGATCAGCTTGAATAACAACACCTTTCTGAGCCGGAGCAATTTGAATAGCTTTTGCTTCTTTCACTTCAGCACGACGAACAACAACATATTCACCAATACCAGTCTTTGCATTACGACGAAGAATACCATCCATACGAATAACAGACTGCCCTACATCAGTAGGATACGCACGATCAACAATACCAACCGTTAGTCTTGCACCTTCAATTTCAATAACATCACCAGGGCGAACACCAATTTGGTTCATTGTTTCAGCATCTATACGAACAATACCCTTGTATGCTTCTTCCTGTAATGCTTCCATTACTTTCAGTTTAGACTCGTTAGGCATACAATCTTCCATGGTAAGAGCCTATAAAAACGTTTTCCTAAAACTTACAGTGAAAATAACAATGTTAAGAAGAAGAAAACTTATTGTCCAGAGGCTGTAGGAAGAACACAACGTCCATTATGACAAACTCTTCCACCATCACACGTTACGAAGACTGATTGAGGACGAGAACCCTCACAATACCATTCTTTCACTTGATTTACATTGGTACACGAATCAGTGTAGATCTTATTTGACGATTTTTCCGTTCTTTTGTTTGTAACCATATACGTTACGGTCCCAACATTATAAGGTTTTACACCAGCATCAGAATCAGTACAGTTCGTGAAGAGTAAGAGCACAGCCTCACCTGTTGATGCATGAGAATTATCAAGATACATAGCAGCTCCGAGAAGCACAACAAAGACAAGCCCAAGAGCAACAGCAACAAAAGGTAAACTCTTTTTCATTCATCAAACCTCCTCATAGGATATGAAGAAAAATACCATTAGCCTATTTAATACTTTCCAAGAAGACTTCTAGAAACAAAGAAAGAATTCTCTCTTTGAGAACGAACATATTTTAATACTAAACTTGACTTAATTAAAAAAATGAATACGGGAAGCGCTTACTTAGATCAATTCTTTCAATACAAGGGACTAACAATCATTTACGGAGAACCAGCAACTGGAAAAACAACACTAGCAATACTTGCAACACTCCATGCAGCAAAGACAGGAAATCCAATCTATATTGATACAGAAGCAGGATTTTCTATAGAACGAATAAAACAACTAAGCACAGAATATGAAACACTACTTGGCAAAGTAAAATATAAACATGCAAAAAACTATTTCAAACAAGGAGAAGCATTAAAGACAGCAACATCGCTAGATACTAACTTATTAGTTCTTGACACTATAGGAGCACATTTCAGAGCAGAAGTAAAGAAAAACCCTGAAAAAACTCAACAATTATTACAATGGCAAATAGAAACATTAAGAAAAATATCAAAACAAATACCTGTTATTATTACTAACCAAGTATACCAAGACCCAAGTACAGGAAAGACGAGAATGACTGCTGAAAGAATCTTAAAACCATGGGCTGATCAAATTATTAAATTAGAAAAAGATCCTAGACGAATAACTTTTGATAGACCTGAGAAGAACCCTATACTGTTTAAGATCGTACAAGAAGGAATTACTTACTAGGCTTGTGGATTGTTAACTTTAAAACTTCCTTCAATCAGGAAGTCTATTGTAGAAGGCGTTCCGTCTTTTTCTGCAGAAGGATATGTTCCATATAAGTAATAAACCGCATCATCACCTACACCATCGCGATAGAACCGTCTTACTACAACTAAACCTGGTGGAGCAATATCTCTTATTGCACGTTCAGATTCTAGCAGCCCTTCAAGAAATATTTTTGGAACTTCTCTTTCTTCAATTGCTCTTGCAGTTTTTGGGATCGCGTCTGCGCCTTCAGTGTCTCCGTTATCGCTGCTTAGTTTACGTACATTACCTCCCTCTAAAGCATACACTGTTCTTTCTGTGGTCATTGGGGCTTCTCTTTTGATTTTTTCTTTGCTACCTTTTTAGTAGCCTTCTTCGCTCTTTTTTTCTTAGGCATAATTTCTTTTGTCACTTGATCAAAATCTTCTTGCTCTCCTTCTCCAGCTTCACCCTCAAGAGGAGCAGCTTCAGAAGGTTTAACATCTTTCTTCTTCCAAGACTCTTTTGATTTACAATCAAAGGTTAAACACATCTGGAAAGGACGCTTACCCGCACGAATAACCTTCACAATAGGAGTATTACAAAACTCACAACTCTTGTCAGTTGGAGAAATCTTTCCTGAAGGAAGACTATAGGTATTCTCACATTTAGGATAACCAGAACAGGCAACAAAAGATTTCTTCGTTTTACGAGAATATAAAATTCTAAGATCATGCTCATTACATTTCGGACACTTACCAAGAATACTTGCAGCATTTTGAGTATCCCTATGAGCTTCTAACAAACTCTGACCAATTTGTTTTTCATTCTCCTTAAAATGAGCTAATAATTTTGTTAAATGTTTTTGAGCAGCATCTAAAATTTGATCTCCTGATTTTTTACCTTCACGAATAAGATCCATATCACGTTCAAATTCTCGCGTTAGTTCTTCATCTAAAATTTCTGGACAGAACTTTTCTAACGTTTCAATAGTATGCATCCCTAAATCAGTAACCTCAATAGATGAATCCCCACTAACATATCCTCTTTGGAATAATGAATCAACAATTGCTGCACGTGTAGCCTTTGTTCCTAAACCTCTCTTTTCTAAATCTTTGATAACAGAAGCTGGAGAATACCTTTTAGGAGGCTGTGTTTCTTTTGCAAGCATGTCCAACTTTTTAACTTGCAATACTTCACCTTCAGAAACCTGAGGAAGTTCTGTTTCGTCCAACATGACAAAAGGCCCATAATATTCATGCCACCCAGGAACTTTTGTTAACGTCCCTTTAGCTTTGAACATTTCGTTATTAACGTCTAAATCAATAGTTAATGTTTCTCTGATAGCAAAGGTTCCAAATGTAGCTAACGTACGTCGAACAATTAAATCATATAATTTTCTTTGTTGTGCAGAAGAAGTTTTAGGAATTTCTCCTGTAGGATAAATAGCTGGGTGAGCAGGATCAGTTTTCTTACCATTATTAGGCTTCAAAGGCTTAGATAATAATCTTTCACATAGAGTTTTGTATTGTTCTTGCTTCTTTAATGAAGAAATAATTTTTTTATAATCTAGAGATGGAGGAAGCTGATTAGAACTTGTACGAGGGTAAGAAATAGCTCCAGAGACATATAAATTCTGAGCCATAGATAGTGTTTGTTTAGGAGAAATACGTAATGTTTTATACGCTTCAATTTGTAAAGAAGTCAAATCAAATGGATGAGGAGGCGCTTGAGGAGTTTCCTTACGCTCTAAATGAGAAACCTTAGCATCATGATCCTTCGCATTTGCAAAAGAAGCCTCTGCTTTAGATTTATCCCAAAACTTTTCTTCAACATGTAATGCTTTAATATCGTTCTTTGTTAACAATTCTAATTGCCAAAACGGTTCAGGCTTGAATGAGCGTATCTCTTTTTCCCTGCTTGCTAAGAGTTTTAATGCTGGACCTTGAACACGACCAGAAGACATAATTTTAAACGCACCAACAGCTTTGATTGAAAGTGTTAGAGCTCTTGAAAGATTCATACCATAGAACCAATCTAAGACATGACGAGTCTCTCCCGCATGAGCTTGACCCCAATCTAAATGTTTTTGACGATGCTCATACGAATCAATTAATTCATCTTTCGTTAATGTTGAGAATTTCATACGATCAGCATCTTTTTGTTTACATGCAAACCGTACAATGTTTAGTCCAATAACTTCTCCTTCAATATCGTAGTCACAAGCAACAATAAATGAATCAGCTTCTTTTGCAAGCTTTTGTAATAATGTAACGAAGTTTTTAGTATTCCTTGCTGACTTGTCAGTTTCATAGGTTGGCTTCCACTCTACCGAAAAAACAGGATATGTCCAACCCTTCTTATCTTTCTCACCAACATTGTACAAATGACCAACAGAACAACCAACAATAATATCTTCACCATGCCTCGTAATATGATAATACGTAATACCATCTACTTTTTTCTTTTCTATTTTCCCTTCTGCAAGAGCAGTTGCAATCTTCTCAGCTGCAGATGGTTTTTCCGAAATGATTAATTGAGTCATTTGAGCTTTACCAATTTAATAGGGAGATTTAGAGGAATTTCGACTTTATCTTTGAGATGATCCCGAAGATATCTTGAAACTAACGTTTTGTCAAGATCTGCTTTCCTTGCTATTTCTCGCACCCAAATACCTTCAGGATGCTCTCTTAGAATCTGAATGATTCGTTCAAGCTTTTCCTGATCAGGACCTTTAGGCATGAAGACGAGACAAGCGTCTCATTTAAAAGAGTTTTGGTGGGAAGATCTATAAGGAGAGGTAATTTTGAAGGATTATGGGGTTTGTAAGAGCTATTCAGACTATACTCAAAATATTTGGCGTTATCCTCCTCGTTCTTGGAATTACAGGAATAGTGCTCTTAAACACAGCAAAAGACATAAGCAAAAACACCAAACTCTCTCTAGAAGAACTGATAATTGATAAGATTATAACAGAACATTACGAAGAAGCTTCACTATTAGTTCAAGATCAGTTCGGGCATAAACCAACACAAGAAGAACTACGAACATTACTCAACTCACAAGCAAGACCCCAAGACACACCAGACTTCTCAATACAGGAAAAACTCATTGCAAATAGTTTTGTATTCAGTATTATCCTTGTTGTTATAGGAACTCTTTTTATTTTATTAGGTTGCGGATTACAACCACTCCATCTTTCATTCGCAATAGGAATAGCATTACTCATAGGAGGAATTATTAGTGCAGGATTACTATTCTTAATAAAAACACTATTACCAATACTCACTACAAAACTTGTAGATAACGGACAATTACCACAAATATTTTTACAATCATTACAAGAAGTACTTAGAGATATTTTCATAACACCCATGATTGAGGGAATACTTATAGGTGGATGCGTCTTCGGCGCAGGAGTAGTTCTTATTATTATTTCAAAAGTTTTTGAGAAAAATTAATATCGATGAGCAAGGTTATTGGAAGAAACGGATTAATTCTTGTTGTAAGCGTAAAAAGAATATTTAAAAAAAAAGAAAAAACTTCTGAGATTGTTCTTTTATGATGTTTGTGCAAAACAACAACTGACTCTAGCGGAGATCGCTGTTATTCTTTTTTAGTTGAATACAGGGCATGTCTTGTTCCATCTACATACGTGAAACTGTCGCCTAACTTTTCAACTTTTTTGTCTTCAAACATGATGCCTGTTCCAGCGCAGTACCCATAAACTTCAGAGTCTATACCTGCAGATTCTCCTATAAAGTTCATGTTGCAACCACTTCCAATTCCGAACGTTGCTACACCTTTTCCTGCATTCTTTCCTTTGAACTCTGTATCCGACCCTGCGCCGATACCTTCAAAGTATGCTTTTGTTCCTGCGTTTTCTCCTTCAAATTTTGCGCCCTGACCACCATGGACACCTTTAAAGCTGGCTTTTGTTCCTGCATTGACTCCTTTAAACTGAGCCTTAACTCCGGCATCGACACCTCTAAAGAAAGTATCTGAACCTGCGTTTTCTCCTTCAAAACTAGTTTTGTATCCAGCATCAACACCTTCGAATTTAACTCTTCGTCCAGCATCAACACCGCTAAATGAGGCGCCTGCACCTGCATATGGGCCTTTAAACTCTAGTTCTGTAGCATTACCAGCAGTGATGTAAGCACCACCAAATCTACCATTGAACATTCTTATAGGTTCTCCTCGAGTATAAAGTATAGATTGAGCTAATCCATTACTTATAGATTCTAAATCTTCACTTGTATGAGCTTTCATATCATTATTACTTACCCGAAGAACTCTTGCTGCTAAACGCACAGCTCGTCTTAATCTTTCAGGATTATACTCTTGTTTCTCAATTATTTTCTTTAGCCTTGTATTCAAATTAGTCATTTTTGTCATCTCCTTTTGTTATCACAACTTCTTCAGTTGTTACTATGTAGTAAGTACTTAGTATAGTTAAACCTTCTTCCCTAATTATTAAAAAAAATAGGAAATATTATATAGAAAATACCATATTATTCCATAATGACTGAAAATCTCGATATTAAAGACCAAAAACTCCTCTACTATCTCTCCCAGAATGCCCGAGAAAGCCACACACAGCTCGCCAAAATAATAGGCCTAAGCAAAGCAGCAATCGCTTACCGCATCACTAGACTACAAACAGAGGGAATCATCAAAAAATTCACCACAGTCATCAACATCGGCGCGATCAAACATGACACGTTCATCATGCTCTGCCGATTCAACGAAGACATCTACACTAACACAAAAATCCTTGACTACTTCAAAACACACCCCTACTGCAACTGGGCTGCAACACTCTCAGGACAGTGGGATATCGTCGCAGAGTTCATCATCAAAGACACCTTCAGCATTAATCAAATCACTGAGACGCTCATCACAGAACTAAACGGAAACGTAAACACCTACCAGGTCTTCTGCCCTATGCCAGCAATCAAAGTAGAACACTTACCAGAAGATTACTACAAACACCTCAAACTCAAACCACTACTCTCACCAACAAAAACAACAGAACAATACAGCCTTGATCAACAAGACAAAAAATTACTCCACACCCTCAGCGAAGACGCATCACTTACTTATGTCGAACTTGTCACAAAAACCAAACTCACACCAGACATTGTACATTATAGACTCCCAAAACTCATAGAAAAAGGAATAATCATCAAGTTCTTCCCAGAACTAAACCTACCAAAACTCGGCTACACTGAATACTTCTGCACCTTACAACTAAGAAACGTCTCAGAAACAATCATCTACACTATAAAACAAACCTTGCGCACACACCCAAGCATCACCTTCGCATTCAAAGACAGACTCTCAAACAACATAGGTTTTGTATGCGCATTCAAAAAAGCAGAAGAACTCGACCATTTATTACGAAACTTACGAAGCACATACCCTAACAACATTCAAGAACTAAACTATGCTATCATCAAAGAACAAATAGTGTTTAACCTCTTCCCAGAAGGATTACTTGAGAAAAATTAAATATTACTACTTACAAGAGTTGTAAACAAAGGTATTAGTAAGGGCAAGAATGATTGCGAATCTTTAGTAACTCCGAAAATAATTAACACGAGAGTAACGCCAACAACACTACCCGCTACTGCTTTGCCCAAGGAGAGATTATTTTTTAAGAATTTTTTCGCAAGCAACATTCCAAGAACAATTCCTATTCCTTCACCAATAACAGCACCAATTAACCCAAGAGACTCATATCCTCTAAGCCCTGCATAATTAATATTTATCCAATTACCACCAATAATCATTCCAAGTATAAGCCCTCCAACTAAAAACAAGAAACCCATGATAGCGCCACTAAGAACTTGGGTGCTCATGCTAAGAATTTTCTTCACTTACCAAACCTTCTCTCTCTTTGTGCAAACTGTTCAATACAAGAAAGAAAATCAGTCTTTTCTAGTTCAGGCCACGTTTTCTCAATAAAAAACCATTCGCTATAAGAGGATTGCCATAACAAAAAATTAGAAGTACGCTGCTCTCCACCTGTTCGAATAATCAAGTCAGGCTCAGAAGTCATGTATAATTCTTTTGCAAATACTTCCTCATTAATAGAATTAACATCTAACTCACCAGTAGAAACCTTTTCAGAAATTTTCTTTACCGCATCAATAACTTCCTGCCTACCACCATACCCCATAGCAAAATTAACAATATACTTTGTATTATTTTTTGTTGCTTCCATTAATTCATGAGCTGCCTTTTGCACATTCTCTGGAAACTTCCACAAACGACCTATAACATTAATACGAATTCCTTGCTCTTTAATGCGCGGATCGGTTTTAGACCTTTGAAACTCTTTTTCGAATAAGTCCATTAAATAATCAAACTCTTCCTTCGGACGATTAAAATTTTCCCAAGAAAAAACATACAATGTGACTTCCTTGATTTCTAATTCTCTACACCATTCAAGTAATTGCTCTAATTTTTTCGCACCCCACTCATGACCCATCCAAGGTTTTAGCATTAACTTTTTAGCAAATCTCCGATTACCATCTAAGATCAACGCTACATGTTTAGGAACTTTTTCAAAAGAGGACATTTCAGTCACCAACAAGTACCTTTGGAAAAAAGGTTTATAAGATTTATGCGCTATGTATGGAGTGACTTATTTCTGTTTAGAAGGAGTGATCTTCTTAAAACCACAATACTTCCACAATGCTTTTGGAATCTTAACAGAGCCATCCTTTTGTTGACCGTTCTCAAGAACAGCAACTAATGCACGAGATGTAGCAATAGCAGTATTATTCAATGTGTGAGGAAACAATCGCTCATTCTTTGAAAGCATACGAATACCTAACCTTCTTGCTTGAGCATCCGTTAAATTACTACAAGAACCAACCTCATAATATTCATTCTTTACAGGAGACCATGCCTCAATATCAACTTGAACATGCTTTAAGTCACCCATATCACCAGAACAAATAGCTAATTCGCGAATAGGAACCTCTAACTCTTTGAAAAGATCTATGGTAATCTTCTTCATCTCATTATAGAACTTCATTGAATCCTCAGGCTTACAAATAACAACCATTTCAACCTTGTTAAACTGATGACGACGATACATACCACGCTCCTCAATACCATGAGCACCAATCTCTTTTCTAAAACACATGGAATAACTTGTATTCTTTAATGGAAGAGCTTCTTCAGGAATAGTGGAATTAATGAATCTGCCAATTAATGAATGCTCACTCGTACCAATCAAATAGAGATCTTCATTATCAATCTTGTAAATCATTTTCTCTTGATCATGAATATCCGTTACTCGCTTCATAATATCACCACGAAGCATGAGAGGAGTTTCAACATAGCGATAGCCTTTCTTTACCATAAAATCAATTGCAAATCTAATCAATGCCTGATTTAACAACGCTAACTCACCTTCAATATAATAAAAACCATTACCAGAAGTTTGAGAAGCTAATTCAAAATTTGCAATCCCTAATGATTCAGCAAGCTCAACATGATTTTTAGGTTCGAAAGAAAACTTTGAGGGTTTACCAAATTTTGCAACCTCAATATTCTCAGAATCATTCCTACCAAGAGGAACAGACTGATGAATGATATTAGGAACTAATAATAATAAAGTATCAATTCTTTTACGAAGCATTTCTGCTTCCTCTTCAGCATTTTTAATACGATCAGGAAGTTCTTTAGCGTTCTTTAACAACGCAGAAGCATCTTTACCTTCTTTCTTTGCTTTCGTAATCTCAGCAGTAATTTCATTACGTTCCCGTCGTAACTCATCAACTTGACCTTTCAATGAACGCCATTTCTTATCAGCATCAATAAGCTCATCAACAACTTGAACATCATTACGAAACTTTTTACGCATATTTTGTTTCACAAGTTCAGAATTGTCTCGAATGAATTGTATATCAAGCATAAACTCAAAACCGCTAAAACCGCTATATAAACATTGTGTTACTCTTTAGTGAAAGGTAGTGATGCAATATACATAACTTGAAGCAAACATTTAAATAGGAATAACCGGAAAATTATGTGGTAGAGGTGAAGGGGGATGACATGTCAAAAAAGAAAGATATATTTGAGGTATTCTTTCGCCGAAAACCAGCAATGATTTTAATGGCGCTAAGAAAAAATACGCGATTCCGATACGGAAGCATCTTAGCTAAAGAGGTAGATTGCACATACTCTCACGCAGTAAAAATATTGCAAGAGATGGAAAAAGCAAAACTAGTCGGATTCGAAAAGCAAGGACGAATAAAAGTCATCAAGCTTACAGAAGAAGGCAACAGAGTTGCAGAACATATTGAGAAGATCAAAAACTTACTCTAAAAAGAGGTGCACCCCTGCACATATTTTATTTTTTAATAACGAGATGATAGAAGCACCACTACATGGCAACTGTTGTAGACCTCTCCGAAACATTTGGCGCAAGGGCATATCTTCTACAAAATGTCAGAATTCGAGGAGTGGCTGCAGCAATTATTGCACGTCTTGAACATAGAGGGTTTTACACTGCGAGATATCCTGAAGCTATTGCACAAGAGATGATTAATGCTCAAGCACGAAGAGCTATTGAAGCCGCACCAAGAGTGTTTACGTTTAATAGCCCTCAGGGAAAATCTTATAGACCTCAGAAACACTGCGACGAATGGGGACATCTCCCAAACAACCGACTTTATTTCTACGGGCTTTTAGCATTTTATGTTGATACTAAATGCCGCGAGTTAGTTGAAGAATGCACTATCGATGGAGTAATCCAAAGAATACTAGAAGAAGAAATCAAGGCCTTAAGAAGAGAAGGGAAAATAAAACTCTCCTCCGGAGCTGACTACGAGCACGAAGAACTACTCCTTTCTACTCGCTGATTTCGTAATATACGTTGTTAATCCCTCTATTTGTGTTAATTCAGTCTCTTTCAATAAAAAAATACGATATTTATTCTCAACAAAAACACCACGCTTACCAAACTCACTTGCTAACTTCCCATATAACTCTTTACCTTCCTTATCAAGATCTGTTAAAATAATAACTGCATCAAACTTATCAGAAATAAATTCAATAATTTCATAGAGAGGCTTATCAAGAGTGTAAATGTTCTTAACATCAAAACTTTCCAATGCTTTCTTATCTTTCTTACCCTCAACAATAATAGGCCTATCTTCTTGCGCTAATAAATACACCCAATCATGAATAGTCTCCATAACACTAAGAACTTCAGTTCTCTAAAAAACCTTTCTAAAAGAAAAACCATAAAAAGAAAAGAATTATTCAAAAATACATGCATAAGAAAGAGGTACTTCTTAAAAAAATAGAGATTCTTGATTACGACCAAAAAACAAAACAAACAAGTATCAAAATAGGTTACAACTCAGATAATGAAAACAAAGTAATCCTTACAACCACAACAGCCACCACACCACAAGAATCAATGAGCCATATTATCGAACAGCTCAAATCCCAAGAACACCATATTTCAGAAGATCATGAAGACCCACTACCACATTATAACCTAGTACGAATTACCAATCAAGAAGAAATAACAGAACGAATGGCAGTATTCTTCCAAGAACACCACCAAAAAATACAACAACCAAACTTAGAATCACTCAACACTATCAAAAACCAAAAGATTACCTTCTCTTGAACAGACAAGCTTTTAAAGAATAAGTTATGACCAACCGCATGACCGGAATTCACCCTTGGCATGACATCCCTATAGGAAAAGAAAAACCTAAAGTGATCAATGCAATCATTGAAATCCCTGCAAAAAGCACGGTAAAATACGAACTTGATAAAGATACAGGACTCCTCAAACTTGATAGACATATGCACTCAGCAGTACACTATCCAGGAGATTATGGATTTATACCACAGACCTACTGCGATGATAAAGACCCGTTAGATGTAGTTATCCTCACCAACCAACCAACAAACCCACTAACACTCTGCGAAGTAAAACTCATCGGAGTAATGAAAATGGTTGATTCTGGAGAACAAGATGACAAGCTCCTTGGAGTACATGCAAATGACCCACGATTCAAAGAATGGAACTCCATCAAAGACATCCCACAACACTACCTCAAAGAAATACAACACTTCTTCGAAACATACAAACAACTCAAAGGCGGAAATGTTAAAATTACAAAAATACTTGATGTAAAAGATGCATACAAAATATTAGAAGAAGCAGAAAAACTCTACCAAAAAACATACGGAAAGAATAAGCTTAAATAAAAATCATCACTAACTCATATTCATGAAAGTAATCCTAAAAAAGAGACCTAAAAATCCAACAATTATAGAAGGATTCCCAGGATTTGGACTTGTAGGAAGCATTTCAACAGAATTTCTCATACAACACCTCAAAGCAGAGAAGATAGGAATTGTAACACACCACAAATTCATGCCCATTGCCGCAGTCCATGACGGACAAGTAATAGAACCATTAGGACTATACTACAGCAAAGACTACAACATTGTTATAGTACACGCACTCGCAGCAATGCAAGGACTAGAATGGGAAATAGCTGACATGCTTGCAGCACTCTCAAAAGACCTTGGTTCAAAAGAACTTATTAGCATTGAAGGAGTCATGAGCAAGACACCTACTAACAAAGTTTTCTATTACTCAGACAATCCTAAAATCAACCAAAAAATGAACAAACTAGGAATTGATACCTTAAAAGAAGGAATAGTCATGGGAGTCACCGGCGCACTCATTACTGTGACAAAAAATCATACGTGCTTCTTTGTAGAAAGCAATGTACAAGTCGCAGATAGTTTAGCCGCTGCAAAAATTATTGAAACTCTTGACAAATACTTAGGACTAGAAGTAGACCCAAAACCATTACTCACTGCAGCAAAAGAATTTGAAACAAAACTAAAGAGTATTATGGCACAACACGAAGCTGCTGTAAAAGTACAAGAAGAAAAGAATCCTACTAACCTTAACTATTTAGGATAAATTTATTCTAATTCAAACCTTACAATAGCATACCCTTCATATTGAAGATCTCTTGCAAACGCATCAACAACACTAATCTTCAAACCATCAACAGATTCTGACTCACCCTCAAGAACAGAAACAACCGACTTACGTTCATTACCGATATCAAAACGAACACTACGAGGAGATTTACGAATATTTGTAATCTTAACAGAAACCCCTTCAATAGTCTTCTCTTCATCCCATTTCAAGAAATACTCATGAGGACCTAACTCCAGATTAGAAGCTTCAATAACAACAGAGCGATTAGAAGGATTGTTAATATCATACTGCAGCTCAACAACAGAAAAGTCTAAGCCATTGACAATCTCCCTAGTCTTTGTACTGTAAACTTCCCACTTCATCTTATCAATTTCTAAAACTGAACTACCTCCAGGACTAACCTCTAAGAGCTGTATATTATGCCCTAATAAGGTACCTTCCCCACCAACAAAAAATCTCGCACTCTCTTTCACATTCTCAGGAGTTTCCTCAGGAACTGGTTTAAATGAAGGAATAGTAGCATTCTCTACTGTGTTGTTTGACGTGTTAACTACCGCATCAACCGCTCTATTATGAGACGTAACCTGAGGGCCACTACAACCAACAATAACTGCAAGAATAACCACTAAGAGTATGAAAGACATTAATCGCATACATTCAAAGGCACATACATGCTATAAAAAGATTATGGAATGCAAAATATTAAAAGAGAAGACCATATTTAGAAGATTATGACTATTAGCATCCCTCTTATGATTGCAATAGGAGGAATTCTCACTGCAATACTCCTCAGTGTAAGTCTCTACCTTGGAAAAAGAGAAGTAGACGAATACAAAACAGTAAATGACAAAGTCTTATACGCAACATACACCCCTCGAAGAGCATATGTAAGATACTATGGAATTCTGGGTTATTTTATTCTCGTAGGATTCTTTGCACGAGGAGAAGTGTTGCTTGTCGCACTCTCCCTAGGAATAAACATTGTACTCGCAGCAGAAATCGCACACCAAAAAAGTAGAATTGTACTCACAGAAAATACTTTAATCATGACAAAAGGATTCATTGCAAGAGATGTAACAAGTATTAATTACGGAGATATTAAAGTTGTAGAACTAAAAGAAAACGAAATAGGAAGATTCCTACGCTATGCAGATCTCTATATCGACGTTGTAGGAGCAAAAAATACCTTCATCTTCAAAAGAGTACAAAAACCATTACAAGTAAAGAGAGATATAGAAACGAAGAGAGAAGAACACATTAGTAAATTAGAAGGAGAATAACTAAATAAAATTAAATCCAATCGCTCCTGCAATTGCAGGGAAAGATCCTATCAAAATAGACTTTAAGGTGATAAGATTTAGTTCTGGTTGAGCAATAAACAATAACGAAGTAGCACCACTAATAACCGTTGCAATGATCCAAATATATGCCACGCGAACAGCAATATATCGCAGAGGATATGCCCTCTTCTCTAATGATTTACGCTCAGCTTTGTATACTAGAAGCCCCGCTAGTAATAATGCAACAAAAATAATACCAAGAATATTCCTCCAAGGAAGCGTTAATGCGAGGTCTTTCTGACGAATAATTATAGATCCTAATCCTGTTCCTACAAGAGCTCCTGCAGCAATACGGATAAAATCAAGAACATGATGTTTTTCAATTTTTAATGATTTAAGAACTGCTCTTATGCCTCTCTCCTCTTTCAAAATATTCTTTTCAATCTTTTCTAGATTTTTTTCTTGTTTTTCAAGAGCTTTTTGCTCTTTCAAAATTTTCTTTTCCGTACGCTTGATGTACTTTTCTTCTTTAAGAATTTTAGATGTTTGAGAACGAAGAGAAACTGTTCTTTTCTTAGGCATTACCACATACAAGAAATATGGATATTAAAAAGGTTATTGTTAGAGACGTTTATAGGCATCACGAATTGCTGCCTCAGTTTTTTCCCAGTCTAAACAAGGGTCAGTTCTTGATTCTCCATACAAAGGTTCTCTTTTTTCCTTTGACGTCCATGCTCCGCCAACTAGAGCAGATTCCATCATAAACCCAACTATTCTACGATTTGCTCTTCTTTGTTCAAGTATGTTAACCAAAATACCCTGTTGTTTCTCTGGATCTTTTCCAGAATTAGCATGACTTAAATCAACAATTACTGCATCTGATACGAATGAGTGTTTTTCTCGAAGTTCCCGCAAATACATTTGTACTTGTGATATATGCTCCTCTTCAAAATTAGGGCCTTTATCTCCACCACGCATTACAACATGTGCAAATGGATTGCCTGTGCTAAGGAAATATGCAAACTGATTATTATCTTTTCTTAATCCTGGAACAATTTGGCCATAACCTGCTGATGCTACACCATTCGCAGCAGTTTTTACATTTCCAGCAGTGTTGTGTTTCATTCCAACAGGTGCTTGGAGAATTGATGCTAATGCAACATTTTCTGGAGCTTCGCTTGTTCTTGCACCATTAGCATACCATGAATATACATCATCATTAAATTGAACAATTAATGGATCTATAGCTTCTGTTCCACAACCTAGGCCTAAATCGTTTATTGCGAGAACTAATTCTCTTGCTTTTTCTATACCATAATTAATATCAAAGGTTCTGTCCATATGAGGGTCGTAAATAAATCCTCTCCATGCATCAGGAGTCATAATCGTTCGGGGTTTTTCAAAATACGTACGCATGATTAGAAGCATTTTATCTTCAACTTCTTGAGCAAGAAGTTGTAATTTTTTTGCGTAATCTAGTGCTGCTACAGGATCATGAATGGAACATGGTCCTACTATGCCAAGAAGCTTATCTGATTCACCGCTAAGAATTTTTTCGATTGCTTTTCTTGTATGGATCACTGTATGTTTCGCTATAGGAGATAGTGGATGTCTTGATTGAAGTTCGTTCGCTGTAAAGGCGAGATTAATCATAGAGCTTACTCTAGAATCTGCCATTGCATCATCTCCGCTTCCATTAACTCTTGTCTCTAAATTTGTCATATCCACGTGCGAGTGGTAGCTATATTTAAAGATCTTGTCACTTGCTCAGTGAATAGGATGTGAGCCCAGAGGGATTTGAACCCTCGACCCCTTGGTTAAGAGCCAAGTGCTCTAAGCCAGGCTGAGCTATGGGCCCACAATGAAAAAAGTTGTTTTTTACGAGTGTTATAAATATTCTTATTAGGTTTTTTACCCAAAAAAATGCACTTTTTACTGCTTAAAAGTTTTAAGAAATAATTAAAATAAAAATATTATAAATTGATATTGTATATCCAATATATAGTATTACCAATAATTGCTTAACCAATATATTGTTTAACCGATAGATTTATATCTGATTAAAAGTTTTAAGCATTGATGAAAACTAAAAAATCGCCTAAAAAACCACAAATAGTAGATATTAGCGGCCTCTTAGGATACCTTATTCTCCATGAAATAAGTCAACAAAAGCTCTGCGGAGATGAATTAGCATCAGGTATAGGGAGGAGGAGATGCAACACTAAATTAACACCAGGAACCATCTATCCAGCATTAAAACGCCTTCGAGAAGAAGGTCTTGTAACAATTACTGTTAAGGGTAGGAAGAAGATCTATAGTCTAAGTCAGAAAGGGAAAAAAGAGTATTCTACAGCAAAAAATATTCTAAAAATGACACTTAAAGGAGCACTAAAATAATTAAGTATTGCTTAAAAGTTTTAGCTAAGCTTGGGAGGGCATTTTATTACTTTTCAGTAGTATTTATTCGTAAGTTTTATAAACAGTTTTTTGAAAAAGTTCCCTATGACAACTACCACATATCGACTTTTTGTCTATCAAAGTAAGCCTGAACATGGCAATGGAAAAAAAGTTTATCATACAACTCTCCTTGATGGAACGCAGTTACAATCTGATGGTATAGCATTTCAAGTAGGTATAGCAACTAAAACCTATCCTACATTTTGTGAAGTTCTGGACAGTGTTAACACTCAGTTACATAACAGTGGCGTAAATGGGTCACCAGTAGAGGTTATTGGGAAAAACCCTTTCCCTAACAACACTGCGTTTATGCCTGTTGACAAAAGTACTTGGACTCATCGAAGATTTGTTCCACCAAGCGCTGCGCAACTCGCACTAACAAGAATTAGAGCTAGGAAAAAGTAGCATTTTATCTAAAGAGTATAAAAAGTTCGGATAATTATACCTTAAAGTGCGCATAAGAAAGATTATGCGAATATTAGTAATGTTATTCTGTTTTGGTAGGTCGTCGAACTACTTCGTGCTGTTCTGCTGACCACTTTGGAACTACCACAAGCAAGACTTCTAGGTTTTTAGCATCAACCCAAAAAGGCTTTCCCCGCTCAATCAAAACTGCATCACCAGGAAGAGCAGTGCAAGTAGGTTCTCCATCAATATGCACATCCACCTCTCCACTTTGAACAAAGTACCACTCATTACATTCGCGATTTAGAAAAGAAGAATCCTCACTTGGAAGAACCCCATTAAATCTTCCGTAGGCTAGAGAACCGCAGTCAGAATTAGCTGGATGGTACTCTTGTAATGCTGACCCAGAACCCAGATGTTTTGTTGGTGCTTCGTTACGTCGAATTATCATACATATCAACCCTCAAGAACCATAGATAAACCTTCCGAAAATTTATCCGAACATTTTTAAGCAAGTTCGATATTCACTTATCTTGATGCAAAAAGAGGACATAGAACAGATACAATTTCCTGAATTACAAAAATTAGAAGCTGAACTACGACTAAGAGGATTCTCAGAAAAAACTGTAGACACCTACCAAAAACACGTCGAAGACTTTCTTAAAAGTTTTAATCAAAAACCAGAAGTTGCGAATGAAGATGATATCAAAATCCATTTTTCACAATTAATTAGTAAGGGCACTGCACCAAGAACTTTGGCATTAAAAAAAGCAGCACTAAAATTCTTTTATGGAGAGGTTATCAAAAAAGACGTTGTAAAATTAAAGACCCCTAAAATCCCTAAGAACGTATTCGAAGTTTTAAGCAAGGAAGAGATTAAGAGATTAATTGAAGCAACTGGAAGCAGGAAAACTAAACTCATCACTAAATTCTTGTATTCCACTGGATTAAGAGTTTCAGAGCTTGTGAATCTAAAGGTGAAAGATATTGATTTACATGAAAAGACAGGATGGGTTAGACATGGAAAAGGGGCTAAAGATAGGTTTTTTCCAATCTCAGATTATATGACGGGAGAACTTGTTACTTACCTGCGTGAAATACCACCTACTCAAGAGTACTTATTTGCTGGAAGAGATGGCAAGCTAACACCTCGGGCTGTTCAAAAATTCTTGAAAGAAACAGCAAAGAGAGCAGGCATTGAGAAACTAGTCACACCCCATAAGCTCAGACACTCTTATGCTACACATTTGCTTGATAGCGGAGTTGACATTATTCACATCCAGGAATTATTAGGACATGCAAGCTTAAGCACTACACAAATATATACTCATGTTAGTAAAGAACACCTCAAACGCATAAAGAACCCCCTTGATTTTCTATAAACACTCAAACAGCACTAATCAAATCTAATGTGCACCTCCATCTAATATAAAACGCCCATAGGTCCATCGTTTCCTGTGGACAGAAGATTTATTAATAACCATTATGAAACAATCAAATGCCCTTTTGGATCTTTAAAAAAAGAGATGAACCAACACAAGATATTCAACAGATACAACATTCACTAAAAAGTTCATTCTCACATATAAAAAAAGACATTTCTGATATCTCCTCATGGGTTGAGAACATAGAACAACAACATAAACACCACAAAGAATCTTTAAAGTATACACATTCTCGCATGGATGAACTTCATGAGCGCATAAGTGAACTTGAAAATGCATTCGAAGATATTACAACCCAGTGGGAAGCTGTCCAAACAGCCGTTCCAAACAAACAAACACCAACGGTTGTCCGTTCCAAACAAGTGTTTGAGCCTGTCCAAACAGCCGTTCCAACAGATGAAATTACTAAACATCTAACACCTATGGAGCGTGCTATTATTAGTATACTACTCAACACTGATATGAAATTGACCTATGATGACTTGAGTATAGCAATAGGGAGAGACAAAAGTACTATTCGAGGACAGATGAATAATATTAAGCAAAAAAGTGAGGATTTGATAAAAGAAGTAATAGAATCAAATGGGAAAAAACGATTCTATATAGAAGAAGAAATCAAAAATAAAGTGTTTAAACAAAGAAATAAAGTTAAAATTTTGCAAGAAAATAAGAGATCTAAGGACAAAAGTTCGGATAATTAGCTAAAAATCAAGGCTTAAACGATTCTTCAAATAATTTTTTTTGAGCAGGATCATTTCTATAGTAATAGTCTATAATGAGCTGCTTAGGCCTAAGTTCTCTAAATTCTTTAGGAATAAGTAAGATCACTAGTTTATTGTTGTAATGCTGCTTTAAGACTGGAGCTCCTTTTTTGATAAGCGCTGAGATGTATGTTCTTATGCACCCTTCGGATAGGTTTAGCTTTCGCGCAAGGTCTGTGTAGGTTACTGTTGGTTGCTCTTCTTCTAGCTGAAAAAGAGTCAAAAAAGTGAGTATTTCTTGCTTTGTTAGCTTGCTCAGGAAGAGCTTAGTGTCTGAGTGAATAACTGTTGAATGACTGTTGAATGAATGAATGAATGAATAAACCCCTTCATTTCCTTTGGAAACCTTTTTTTCTTCTAAAGGAGGGCTGTTTATGGGTATTTCAGGTATTTCAGGTGGTTTTTCTGGTTCTTCTTCCTTGAAGGAGGAATTTTGGGCTATAAGCGCGTCTAAAAGTTCTCTTAGATTGTCTAATTTAGAATGAAGGCGATCTATGTCTTCTTTTGCCTTTTTGAAGGAAATTTGTACGTTTTTTTTGAATGTTTCTATATCTTCTGACATTTATACGTTTAGAAATTCTGATATTTAATCATTTATGTGCATAAGTGCATAGAAAAATGCGTTGAATAACTGTTTAACCAATGTAATCAGTGGATTTTTTAGCGTTTGAGGCGTAAATAGGAAGTTGTATATGAGGCGGAACACCTATATCTTGTGCGATTTGTAGGATTTTAACATGAGATCTCAACATTATCACATTCATTGCATCCATTCCCCATTTAGCAGGAAGCTTTTTTTTCTTTTCATAATTTTCTTTAATCAGTTTCATTCCTTCTGGAGGTTCCGTAAATGCTGCTAATCCTTCTAAAACAATCTCTGCAAAATCTGGAGTATAAGACACTTTTACAGCAAAGTCTACAGTGATTACCCCTGAGTCTTTTGATTGACCAAGAGATGTTATAGCGACGTTTTTTATTACAAGATCTTGTTTTACTTTATATTCCTTTTTTTCAAATTTTTTACGCTCTGCGTGGATCTTCGTAAAGTTTAATCTTATGAGTGCCATGAGTGATCAGCTTGTATGATGATATATAAGCTTTGCGAGAACGTATTACATCTTTTTTGGTGCATCAATTCCTAATAGATTGAGGCTTGTTTCAAGAACTTGTTTTGTAGATGCAACTATTACAAGTCTTGCTTTGCTTAGCTCTTCATCATTCGACAGCACAGGACATGTATGATAAAAATCATTAAATGATTTTGCTAGAGTATACGCATATACTGCTATGAGGTGCGGACGTAGAGCTTCTGTTGCCTTTTGTATAACCTCTGGAAATTGATAGAGTTTTAAGATTAGCGCTGCTTCTTCAGGAGTTTTTATTAGTTTATAGTTTGCCTTTTCAGTGTCTATTTTCTTTGCTTTTTTCAAGATGCTTGACGCACGCGCGTGCGAATACTGAATATATGGAGCTGTTTCTCCGTCGAAGGATAACGCCTTCTCCCATTCAAATGCTATATTCTTTTCTGGAGAGACTTTTAGAATTGCGTATTTTACTGCTCCTAACCCTATAGCCTTTGCGAGCTTTTCGTTAGGTTTTGCTTCACGAGTCTTTAATTCATCCTTTGCACGCTTTATTGATTCTGCCATAAAATCAGTGAGCATCACCACAGTTCCTTCACGTGTAGACATTTTTCCACCACCTGGAAGAGTGATGAATGAATAATGAACTACCTCTGGACTTTTAACTTTGAGTAATGATAATGATGCTTCTATTTGTTTTGCGTAGAGTCTTTGTTCTTCTCCTAAAATGAGTATATTACGGTCTTTACCAATCTTTGTTTTTTCTAGATTATACGCTATATCTCTTAGACCATAGAGTGATGTGCCATCATTTCTGGTTAACACAAATACTGGAGATTTCATAGGGAGGTCAAACCCTTCTAAATCAAGGACCTTTCTTCCATCAGGATCCGTAAAGACCTTGCCTGTTTTTTCCAGTCTTTTGAGAACCTCTTTTGTGGCATTATTCCAAAGATATTCAGATTCATAATCAAATTTGTCATACTTAATTCCTAACTCTCCAAGAATTTTTTTCTGCCCTGTAACACAAATGTCTACAATGGTCTTAAATTTTCTGCGAACTTCTTTATTTCCTGCTTCTAATTCGTTTAGAAGTTTGAATATCTCTTGTTCTACTTTAGGATTCGATTTTACTTTTGCATTTGCTTGAGTGTACAGCGTGAGCAACCCTTTGAACGTTGGTGTTTTTGATCCAGCACCATACACTAACATTGCGATTTGTTTCCCAATATCATTGACAAAATAATGAACTTCAACGCTATATCCTTGAAATCTTAAAATTCTTACAATAGAATCAGCAATGATTGCATTTCTTGCTCTCCCTACGTGGGGTTCAGCATTCGGATTAATTGATGTGTGTTCGATCAATACTGATTGGTCCTTTCCACTAAATGAGGAGCCATAGTTTTTTTGCATCCTCATAACTGAACGGAGCGTTAATTCTGCCAGATATTGCCTATTCACAAAGAAGTTGACATAAGGTCCTTTTGGAACAATCTTCTCTATTAATTCGTTAGGTTTCAGCTTTTCTGAAAGGTCTAACGCTATTTCCAGAGGGTTTTTCTTTTCTATTTTGGCTAGTTGGAATGCTGGGAAGGCAAAATCGCCATAATCTGCATGGCTAGGCACTTCTAAAGAAACTTCTTTAAGGCCTGTTTCTTTCTTAATCATTCTAATAATTTCTTTCTCAAAAATCATGAAGACCTGTCTTAAAGAGCTGTTATATAAAACCTTTTTAGATAAGCGTTATACCGAATATTAATAAATGATGAGTGTATCATATCCTTATGAGCAAAATAAGTAAAAACAGCAGAGAGAGATTAAGCCAGGAAATTTTGAGAGTACTCTTTGAAAATAATTTGAAACCTCTGACCACAAAAGACATTGCAGACGAATTAATTCGAGATGATGAATTTATTCTACAACTCTTAAAAGAACTCCATCAACACAAGATCGTTAAAACACTTCCAAACTACACTCGCCGAAAATATTGGGCCATGACACCTGAGGCATATGCTGAATATAAAAAATTATTATAGACTCTTCTCGATCTGCTTGAGAATGACCTCATGACCTCTCCAATCAAGAGCATGCTTAAGAACCTCTTTAATATCAGTAACAGGAATAACTTTAATCTTCTTTAATTTTTCAGCTCTGATCACAATATCTTTCTCATTAGATTTAGGGATAATAACGACTTTCAACCCTGCATCAATAGCTGCTTCTATTTTTGCTGAAACTCCACCAATAGCTAAGACCTCTCCTCTTACTGATAATGATCCAGTCATTGCTACCTCTTGACGGACTGGAACCTTCTTTAATGCTGAGATTATAGCCGTTGCGACAGCAATACTTGCAGAATCTCCTTCAACACCCTCATATGTTTGTAAGAACTGAATAAACACGTCATATCGCTGTTTGAGATCCTCACCAAATGATTTTAGAATAATAGCTGAAACATTAATGATTGCTTCTTTCGCGATAGCTCCAAGCTTACCTGTTGCAATAAATTCAGCTTTTTTCCCACCAATAGCAACCTCAGATTCTATAGGAAGAATAATACCTGACAATGCAGAACCTGCACCAATCACTGCTAAGCCATTTACGCGACCAACAATTGCCCCTGATGTAATAATCATTTCATACTTCTTCTTATTTTCAATATACTTATCAGCAATCTGCTGCTCCAGAGTTCTTGCTAATGATTTAGCAGTTTCAACTTCTTTATGAGTAACCATCTTCAAATTCTTCTCAACTGCAACATCCCCAGCAGCACGAACTAGCCCGCCAAGCTCTCTTAAACGCAACGTTAAATGATCGGCCATACCAGCCATGCGACGTGCCTCTTCAATGATTGCATCAACTGCTGAAGCATCAAAAGGCGGAATCTTCTTATCTTTCTTAATCTCTTGTGCAACAAACTGCCAAATCTTCATTCTATTTTCAGGAGTGTCAGGCATGGTAGTATTCATATATACTTCATAACCATAACCTCTAATTCTTGACCTCAATGCAGGATGCATTTTCTCTACAGAATCTAAATTACCAGCAGCAACTAAAATAAAATCACAAGGAACTGGCTCTGATCTTGTCTGCGCACCAGAAGATCTTTCAGACTGACCTGTAATCGGATACTTCTTCTCTTGCAATGCAGTTAATAATTCTTGTTGAGATCTTGCTGACAACGAAGCGATCTCGTCCATAAATAACACTCCACCATTAGCTCTGTGAATCATTCCTGCAATTAATCGTTCATAGGGAGGTGTCCCTAAACCACCTGATTGTAAAGGATCGTGCAACACATCTCCCAGTAACGCACCTGTATGAGCGCCTGTTGCATCAATAAAAGGTGCACTTGTTTTCTCTGAATTATCAACTAATAATTTTGGAACATTTGTTGCATCATTCATTTTCATTCTCTTTCCTAAATTTAAGAATAATAAAAACCCTACAATAAACACCATACTTGAAATCATGGATGCTGCGTAAACTACATCAGATATGGCCCCCGTCTTCCAAAAATAATAGGGAATTAAACTAATTACAATTATAACAATAAAAATAATAATATTTTGAGTTCTAAACGCTGACGCAGTAGCAGCCCTTTGGCGAGTAACTAGCGCTTTACCCTCACCCTTCGAAACAGTTCTCACTAATGGAACATTTTCATCAGATGGATTTGGAAATGTAAGAATGTCAACTAACTTTTCTGTGTGTAATAATTCAGCTAATGCTTGACCTAAAAGAGACTTACCCGTACCCGGCTCTCCTACTAAAAGAACGTTTCTTCTCTGTTTAGCTGCTTTCCTAATCAATTCTAAGGCATTTTCTTGACCAATAACTTGTTCACTCAAGTTCTTAGGTACTTTAATATCATTAGTAGATTTAGGAGAGGCCATAGTTGCATTGTAAAAAAGTAGTTATAAAAATGTTTGGGTGTTAAGTTCTATTTTACTATAGTTTTGAGAATATTCATACTTTTAAGGGTGGTTTCAGCGCTTGAAGAGCATGCCAGCTACCCCTGTTCATATCAACCAAAAACGTTTAGATGAAGTAGTTAGATTGGCGGTTGAGGGAATGAACGCGAGAAGAGGTATCTTTCATGACGGACCTGAAGTATTTCTCCCTCAACACAACTTACCGAAAGGTTTTGAGTATGTTCGTAAACGCAGAGAACCAAAGAGAAAGCTATTGACAAGGAGATTTTTAGTAACTGAAGCATTTAATGAACGTAGAGCTCAAACTAAAACCATCATTAAGAGATGTTTAAGCGCCTGGGAAAACCCTGCTACTAACTGGATTTTTGATCCATACAAAGTAGCTCGTGCCAATATACACTCTATCGAAGAGGTTTTTATGGGACCATTAAACTTTGGAGCTAACAGAATTTCAAGAGATTTAGAACTGGTGGAACCTCCTCAATACGTTCTTTTTCAAACAGATGCAAATCACAAACAATCCCACTCCCTTTTGGTTCAAATGGGACTAGTAAGCACAAAACCAAAGAGAACTCCACCAGTGCATACTAAATCTAAGCCTCAAGAATATCAAGAGTTAATGACTGCTGTTGCTAGAAGGTATGATGGCGATCCTGGGAACATGATTAGTGGCCTTACTGTTGAGCAAGCTCGCGCAAATCTTATGGAGTTTGATGGTATTGGTACTGGAATTGCAAATTTATACATTCTCTATTTAATGGAGAGAGATTTGGTTACGCTTGCAGACCCTCATAATGCTATGCTTAAAATTGATATTCATAAATCACGAATCCCTGGAAATACTAGAGGATGGTATCTTAGAGAATCTGAGAGTATTGTTCGAAGAGATCATTTAGTAAAAGCTCTCGAGCCTGCGTTTCTTAAAAGTTGTAGCACTACTGGTTATTTAGCTGAAGATGTTGATAGAGCATTGTGGATCATTGGTTCTCAAGTTTGCACTGAGAGAGATTATGTTGCATGTGAGAGGCTTTGCCCTCTCTATGATGTATGCGAAACTAACGTTCCAACAAATGAAGAAAAAGGAATCTTTGTTCTTCGGGATGAACATGGTAAAGAATACGATTTACGTAAAAACCAATCTCACAAAAACCAAACAAGATTACTTGAACGTCACGAATGAATATTTGCATAAGGCATGTATTCTGAAATAAGTTTACCAAATAAACTTCTTTGTGCAAGTGTACTACGACTTGCGCCTCGCCACCACAAAACTGCGTCTATAAGGGCCATATCAACATTGCCATTAGGCAATCTAAATCTGCGATCTCTTCTAAATTTCTCCTTCGCTTCTCCCTCAATACGGAGATAATCCTCTTTTTCTGGAGTTAATCTAACTATTTGAGTAAATTCTTTAACATGTGGTGTAACTACCATTTCGTCCCCTGTAAACGGCAGCATTACTTGTTCTGCAGGATTTTGTTTTACTTTTATCTTTGTTTGTTTATTTCTTCTTACTCCTTCAATGTAACCATTATCCATCTCTATTCCGTATGTATTTCTTAATTGTCTCATTACGTGTACATCAAGAGCTATCAAATTTGTACCACCTAAACAAATGTGCCAGAATGAGAAGGTTTTCCTTCCAACCCATTTTACTTCTTTAACATATCTTTCTCTTGCTTTTTTATCTGCGTTGCGAATATCTTCCCACCATTCACCTTTAGGATCTACCCTTCCATAACTACCAGCAACATCCACTACTTCTTCTAGCGCTTCTAGCGCTTCATCTTCACCAAAACGTAAAATGGCTTCATTAAATCTATCTTTAAATCTCAACCCAGACTGTTGAGCAACCTGTCTCACTTTTGTAGGATTATACAATACTTCTTTTGAAGCATATCTTTTTCTTGCATCTGACCAGTGCAATGATGGATAAGATGCTTCTCTTAAGTTATATACAAACTTAGAAGTTGCTTCCCATCGTAGAGCTTGACTAGAAATACACCATAATAGACATTCTACTGCTGCTTCACTTGTTATGGGGTCTGGTGAGTGATGTTTTAAAACGAGTTTAGATTCTGCTAGTTCTGCGTCTGATATTTTTCGTTGCATTGTGTACTTACTATAGTTGTAGAACTAACTCTTCATAAATTAAATTTAAAGATATGTAAGATTAAACAATATCTTCTTCAGATACTACAATAAAGTCACCAATTGCAATAACTGATGAGAATGGAATGAGTAAATTGTTATGAGAATCTTTTTCTAGCTCAATAGAATCTGCATATCCTGTTGGATTTCTTAAAATAATATGTAATAATTCACCTGTTCGAGTTTCAAATGATAGATTACCAACCTCTCCAAATTTTTTACCTGATTTGGTTACAACTGTTTTGCCTACAAGTTGTCTTGCGTATCTTTTTTCATCGTCGCTCAATTTTGTTCACCTGCGTTCGCTTAACTTAAGGGAGCTATATAAGCTTTTCTAGTATTAAACAAGTCTAATTGATTAGTTAGATCAATATCATTAACACTATCTTTGAGATCATCCCAAACAACAGCCCCTGTGGTCTTTACTTCGCCCAATGAAGTGCTTTCTCCGTTTGAAAAGTAGAGAAAAACAAGTAATATTGCCCCAATTACAAATAGTATGAGCAAGAACTTGCCAGATCCTTTAATGAAATGATGTTTTAGAAATTCAAATATAACAATAACAACGACGATGAATAATAGTAGTGTAATTATATTCATGATATCACTTCTTTTTCAAACTAAATTATTAAACTCTTATAAAAACGTTATGGATATCTTGTTTAGGGTTTTGAAGCCCTTCATTTCCTGTAGAAACTAAAAAGCGAACTTTTTATTTACCACCCTCCCACCACCATTTCTTGTGGAACTAGTTTTGAAAAATTTTCAGCGTATCTGGAAATAATTCTTATTATATGAATAATGTGTAGTAATTGTATTGTAGTAAGAGAAGAGACTTATGAAAATGATACTTAGAAGGCCTCAAATATCAATAGAATATAGTTAATTTAATATCTTTATTATATTATATATAAATTTTTCTATATTATATTATATATGTATATATTTTATTTTTATTATTACTTATTCCAAAGGAAATAATGGTATTCACTTTCTGTAGTTACACCACTCTATAAGCAATTTCCAACAGAAATAATTCTCCAATGGAACTCATGGTGGGGGAGTGGTAGCACATTCTTAAATAACACTTCAAAATATACGCTCTCCATGACTAAAAAAGAGTTGAAAGGATTCTTTGAGACATATCTCCAAAAAGAACCATTATTCATAAACAAAAAAGCTCTCCAACTAACATACACCCCAGACCATATACCTCATCGAGAAGAACAAATAGAAGCAGTAGCAGGAATCCTTGCACCAAGTCTTAGGGGAGAAAAACCAAGTAATATTTTCATATATGGAAAAACAGGAACAGGAAAGAGTCTTACCATTACATATATCATGCAAAATTTAAAATCTATAGCAGAAAAAAATAATACACCAATATCCATAGTCTATATCAATTGCAAACTAAAAAGAGTAGCTGACACTGAATACAGAATATTAGCACAAATAACAAGAGAATTTGGAGAAGAAGTCCCAGCAACAGGACTACCAACAGATGAAATTTACAAAATATTCATCAACGCAGTAGAAAGAGAAAACAAACTCGTTATCATAATATTAGATGAAATAGACCAACTCATCAAAAAAGCAGGAGACGAAATTCTCTATAATTTTACAAGACTCAACGGAGAACTCAAAAATACAGAAATAAGCATCATAGGAATCAGTAACGATTTATTATTTACTGACAATCTAGATCCTAGAATCAAATCAAGCCTAAGCGAAGAAGAAATAGTATTTCCACCCTATAATGCATTACAACTTCAAAGCATACTCAAACAAAGAGCAAGTATAGCATTCAGAGAAAATGTTATTGAAGAAGGAGTTATCGAAAAATGCGCAGCATATGCAGCAAGAGAACATGGAGATGCACGAAGAGCACTAGAACTCTTACGAGTAGCAGGAGAATTAGCAGAACGTAAAGGACTGATTAAAGTAGGAACAAAAAACATAGATGAAGCAGAAGAAAAAATAGAACGAGACAGAGTATTAGACATAGTCAACACACAACCAAAACAAATCAAACTCACTCTCTATAGCATATTCACTGTAGCAAACGAGCAACAAGACAAAATATTTACAGGAGAAATATACGATATTTACAAAGACGCATGCACAAAGAGTGGAGTAAAACCACTCACACAACGAAGAGTCTCCGACATTTTAGGAGAATTAGACATGTTAGGAATTATTAATGCTAAAGTTATCAGTAAAGGAAGATATGGAAGAACAAGAGAAATAGGACTAGCAATACCACAAAGCAGCATTGACAACATCAATAATGCATTACAAGACAGTTTAGGTCTCAAATAACTACACATCATTGTCATGAATCAACAAGCTATTGCCTACTTTATAGAACACGATTTCTTACTTAGCCCGGAGCTTGTTAGCGACATTGCTAATCATGAAGAATTCCTAGAACACATTAAACTCTACCTAAAAAATAAAGAAAAACTTACTGTACTTAACAAAGACCTCTACACCAACCTCATAAAAACAAAACAACACCTTGACCTAAACTGGACAGAATTCGAAAAAAGTAAAACCCAACAAGAAAAAGGAAATAACGAAAAAACATATGATACATTCCTCACTATTCTCAATTACACCAGCGGAACAAAACCTGATAATGAACTTAAAAAATTGTTAAAAGAAGTACAAGAAGAACAACCACTTGAAGAAGAAACAACCAACAAAATAGGATATTCTAACGTAACACCCATATATGCATACCAACTTGATTCTGATAAACGAACAACTCAAGACTTTGTAGACTATTTTAGAATACGCTACGAACAACTCAAGAATATACTTGTTAATAGACCTGAACTCCAAAACGTGATTAGCATCAATAGATTAGCTCACAAAAAAGAAAGAGAAAGAGTAGCGCTCATCGCCATGGTAACAGAAAAACAGAATACTAAGAACGGAAATGTCATGCTCACCGTAGAAGACCTAACAGGAAAAATTAACATCCTTATCAATAAAGACTTACCATGTTTTAGTTTAGCACAAGACATTACAGAAGATGAAGTCATAGGAATTACAGGAACTTCAGGAACAAAAATAGTATTTGCAAATAATATTTTACAACCAGACGTTCCCTTAA
>CAYVWZ010000011.1:4355-33513 GCA_964455655.1 Candidatus Woesearchaeota archaeon | reverse complement strand
TTCTGTCGCATCCTGAACACGAAATAAAAGCATTTCTGGATGGTTTACGAGGGAGACAACAGGTTACCACATATCTTGCGCATGTTCTTGCAGAGAGAGTTATAGCACTTCAGGCTGTTGATCTTGAAACAGGTGTTAATAAAGAGCTCATAGAACGAGCAGCACAGCAAGCAATGGATCATCTCTCCTATATTCTAGGAAAGTATGGGGATACTAACTTACGTGATGTATGGTATGAATGCATCCCTGCATTGAGAAAACATCATCTTCGTTCAGAAGTTCCTCAAGATCCGGGTACGTATCATAGAACGCGATTAGCAAATTAAATTACGTGTGAGACATGCCCTTGTTTTTCTACTCTAATAATATGATCTACAAATCCCTCTATTTTTGGTTCGTGTGAGACAATAATGACTTGTTTAATATTGAGTTCTTCTAAGATGAGTTGTATTCTATCTATTTGTTCGTGTGAGAATCCGTCTGTTGGTTCATCTAAAATGAGTAAGTCTCTTGTTTTAACATCAACCATGAGATTGTTAATAACATGATTTAGTGCTAGGCGATATGCTAATGCGACAGCTGTTTGTTCTCCTCCTGATAAGTTTGTATATTCGATTACGTGTCCGTTCTGTTCTACAAGAGGGGTGAAGGTATCATCTAAGCGTGTTAGTAATTCTTCAGAGCCCATGAGGAGGGTGAACCATTTAGTATAGAATGCATTAAAGTCTGCATGTATTTTTAGTAAAACGTGATGTTCCATAGTTTCTAGTGATGGAATAAAACTGTTTTGTAACCAATCATGAAGTTCGTTTGATGTTGAAAGTTTTTGTTGTGCTTTTTCTTTCTGTTGTAATTCTTGTAAGAGTAATGCTTGTTGTCGTTCAAGATTTTCTCGTGTTGTTCCTAGGCGTGTTACTTCTAATTGTGTTGTTGTTCTTTCCCTCTCTATAATAATAAGTTCTTGTTGTAGTTTCTGTAATTCTTCTTGTAAGTGATTATTTTCTTGGAGCGTTTTTTGGAGTTCAAGGAGTGTAGAGTTTAGTCCCCCTATTTCTTTCTTAAAGGTGTGAAGTTGTTCTTCAAGAGTTTGTTTTCTGAGAATTCTTTCTTGATAGGTTTGATGTTTTAATAATAATAATTCTTGATTTGATTTTGTTTGTTTCAATAGTTCTATTTTTGTTGTTAGTTCTTGATGTTGCGAGCTTAGTGTTTGTAAAAGGCTCATGAGCTTCTCTTGGTGTTGTTGTAAGTCTTGAATGTGAGTTTGGTGTTGTAGAGCAATCGCTTCTTTATGTCCTAGGGTTACACTTTGCTTGCACGTAGGGCATTCTTCTAATGATTGGATTCCAGCAATGAGTTTTTGTGATGTGGACAATTGATAATTGATAGTTGCGAGTTCTTGTTCATGACTTCGTTGTTGGGTTATGAGTTCTTGTTGTGTTTGGAGAGTATTCGTAAGTTCTTCTGGTGAGAAGGGTGTTGGTGGGGGAGGTATTTCTTGTAGGTGGGGAAGGAGTAAGTCTAACTGTGATGTGATGTTCTTGGTTAAATGAATTTTTTCTTGTAATTGTTGTTCTGTGTGTTTGTAGTGTTGTTGTGTTGCGTGGTAATGGGAGAGTTGTTCTTGGAATGTTGTAATTTTTTGTTTGAGTAATTGTTCTTGTGAGAGTAATTGTTCTTGTAAGGGTGTTAACAAAACAAGTTTTTGTTGTAATTCGTGTAATTGTTCTTGAAAAGTCTTTGATTGGTGTTGTTTAAGTGCATAATCTTGAAGCATTCCCTCGTATTGTTTTTTTTGAGTTTTCAAATAACTAAGATAGACTTTTGTATTTTCTTTAATTCGTTTATACCTATCAATTCCAAAGATTTTGCGGAGAGTGTCAAGTCGTATGTCTGGTTCTCCGTAGAGAATATGTTTCATTTCTTCTTGTGGGGTATACACAGTATAGCGATAGATTAATGATTTTGATTTTGTTAATAATTCTTGAGGATAATTTAATAATTGTAAGATTCGTTGTTTTGTTTCTACGGGTGTTAAGTGTTGGTTTTGTCCATTAATGCTTAATTCAGCAGATTCTTGTGTTATACCGCTTCCCTGTTTTAGGTTTCTTTTGAGAATGATAGGCGCTCCTTCAATATCAAAATGTAATTCTACGCTTCCGTGCTTACTTCCTTTTCTAAGTAAGGTCTCTCCGCTGAGGTTTCCTTTCTGTAGTCCAAATAATGCAAAGTCTACTGCTAACAAAATAGTGCTTTTTCCTGCACCAACATCTCCGCATAAGAGGATAGTTCCTGTAGGAATAGGTACTTCTTGATGTTGATAGCTTCTAATATTTTCAAGAATTATTTTGTTGAGGATCATGGGTTAAAATGAAGGATGGTGTTCGCGTCACTAATAATGCGATCTTCGAACGTTGCGTTTTTCTCTCCGTCTAGTTTTTCTATGTTAAGAGCATGCATGAGGAGTTTTGCTGCATGTTCTTGTTCTTGTACATTCATGAGGTGTAATTCTTTATTCTCTACTTCTTTGAGAATATCTTCTTCTAATTCTTCTACAGTTTTTGTAGTAATACTGAGTTCTTGTGAATGTTCTTTACTTGTTAATTGTGAGGTGTTTCTAATAATCGTGTACGCGTGAGGTATGCGTTGTTGTAAATGGTTAAAATTAATATCTGATGGTTTTCCCGTAAGTAATTCTCCGGCAATTCTTATAGCGAGTATTTTATCATGAGCAGTTTGTGCTTGTTCGCATATTTCTTCTATGACATGGAGTGGTGTTTTTCCATTTGCATCTATGTGCAGGGTTTGGACTTCTTTCATATTCATAGGGATCCATTCATAGGTTAAGTGCTCGTCAACAAGGTATATTCCTCCATGATGGTATTCTTCTAATTCTGAGAATGAGTTTGGAAATAATGCTCCGGGGAATGTTAGGAGGTTATGTTCTGTCTTGTGTTGGAATATGTAATGGATGTGTCCTCCTGCATAATAATTAAAATTCTTCGGTAAGAACGTGTGGGGTGATGATTCCATTTTTTCTTTGAGTTTCTCTGGCATGAATTCATAGATTCCGGTATGGAATAAGAATATTTTGAAGCCATCTTCTTGTTCTAAATTACTTTTGTCTAATTCTTTTAGTTCAAATTTTTCTAGTCCGCCTTTCTTTCCATAGAATCCAGCGAGTTTTGTTCCAGTTTTTGGATCTGTGAAGAATGTTAGTTGTGTTTCATTTTTGTATTTCATCACATTGAGTAATAATCCTGCTTTTTCTAAAACATCGAGCATGGTTTTTCCAGCGGAGGAAAAGTCGTGGCTTCCAGGTATTGCATAGATAGGAATGTGTGCATCATGTACTTTTCTGAGTACTCTTGTGCATTCTTTCACAATATCAATGCTAGGGATTGCTGTGTTAAACAAGTCTCCTGCAATAATAATGAAGTCTACATTTCTTTCTAAGCAGGTGTCTATTGCTTTCTCAAAAGCTTCTTGCCCTAACTTGGTAAGTTTCGGATCTTTCCATCCTCCGAGATGTATATCTGCGAGGTGTGCGAATTTCATAAGAATCAAGTGGGGAGTGGTAAAAATTGTTAATAAAGATTTGTTTAGTCTATGAGTGATTACGGAGCAACAACAATTTTCTGTCCCGTTTTTGCCCTGCGTAAACCCTTTCCCTCTTCATAGCCTAATTCGTTTGCAAGGTTTTTCACACCTTCATACATTTTAGGATAGCCGTGGGTTGGAATAACAATTTGTGGTTTAACTAACTTGATAAGTTCGCGTATGTCTTCTCGTGAGCCATGTCCTGATACGTGCACATCTTTGAAGACGCGCAATCCTTTCTTTGCTAAGCGTTCTTCTAGATCTTTTCTGTTTTGTACGTTTGTTGGTGCAGGGATTACTCTATTTGAGAAAATAACATGGTCTTCTTTATTAAAATTAAAATGATAGTCTCCTTGAGCTACTCTTGTTAATACTGCTCCTGGTTCTCCCTGCCCTCCGGTGCACACAACTAAGTATTTGTCTCTATTTTTTTCTATATTTTTGAGCACTCTTCTTACGGTTGCGGGGAATGGTGCAATGTCTACTTCATTAAAATCAATGAGGCCTAATTCTTGTGCTGATTTGGTATACTTCATGAGACTTCTTCCTAAGAAGACTACTTCTCGATTGAGTTGATTTCCGCACTCTACTAATGATTTGAGTCTTGGGATGTGGCTTGCAAAGGCTGTAGTAAATATTGCGTTTGATGAATTATCAGTTTTAAGTAAAACGTCTTTGAGCATTTGTTGTGCTACTTTTTCGCTTGGTGTTTTTCCTAGGCTGTTTGAGTAGAGAGAGTTTGAAATTAAGCAGCGCACATTTTCTTGTCCTAGTTCTTTAAGTCGAGGGGTGTTTACTTTTTTCCCTACAACGGGGGTATCATCCATTTTGAAGTCATTTGCATAAATGATAGTTCCTTCAGGGGTGTGTACTGCAACTATTGCTACTTGTAATGTTGAATGATTAACATGGATAAATTCCACGCTTAAATTTTTCCCGAGAATGAATGTATGATTTGGTTGTACTGCAATAATATCGTTTTTTATTTTTACTTTATCGTCAGTGAGTGCGTTTTTTAATACTTGGATAGTGTAGGGTGTTCCGAGTATGGGAGCTTGAGGGTAATTAACCGCTAACCATGGTGTTGCTCCAATATGATCGAGATGACAGTGTCCTAGAATAATTGCCTTAACATTTTCTTTTTTAGCGAGCAATGCAGTATCATCAGGTATTGCTCCAATCTTAATCAGCCCCTCTCTGTTTAATGTTCTTCTGTCTCCTCCCTCTTCTTCGAAGTTAACAAGTGATGGTAAAAAGAATCCCATATCGAGGATAATAATATCTTCATTAATCTTAACAGCAGTCATATTTCTTCCTACTTCTAAAAACCCACCAATAGGAAGTATTTCAATAGTCATAAAAATCACGAGAAGTCGCTTTATTTAATAGTTTCTAACCATAAATTGTTATAAAGGGATGATGTTAGAAAAAAAGATGGAACACGCGCAAGGTCTAGAGATGTTATTCACAGAAGTAGATGCTCCTACGGCAAGAGGGGGAGAATCCTGTGGAAGATGCCCGTATATGATTACCAATTTCCAAGAACCAGTATATCAACCGAAAAAAGATGATAAAGCGCTAGGCTTAGACCCTTCAAAGAAGTACCATGGGTTTTGTGCTCATGAACTCGTTCTCTTTGCCAATATTGGGAATAGCAAAGAAAGCTAATTAAACCCCCTTATATGCTAAAAAGCATGGCTATTACGATAACCTATTTTGTTCATGGGACTACAACTGATAATGAGTCTCATATCTCTTCAGGATGGAATGATTGTAATCTCTCTTCATTAGGGAGGAAACAATCTATTGAATTAAAAGATAAAATTAAAGACAAGAAATTTGATGTTGTTTTTTGTTCTGATTTAAAACGTGCTGTTAATTCAACAAAATTGACATTTGGGAATTCCCTAAAAATTATTCAAGATAAGAGGTTACGCGAATGTAATTATGGAGAATTAAATGGCTCGCCATCAGAAAAAGTTGATGCATTCATGCTAAAAGCTATTGATGCACCATTTCCAAAAGGTGAGAGTTATAAAAATGTTGAAAAACGTATGAGAGGTTTTTTAGAAGATCTTAAGAAAAAATATGCTGGTAAGCATATAGCAATTGTTGCTCATAGAGCTCCACAATTAGCATTAGATGTTATTCTCAAAAATAAATCTTGGAAACAAGCAATGGAAGAGGATTGGCGCGTTGTTGGTAAATGGCAACCTGGTTGGGAGTACCAAATAAAATAATTATTGTTGTTTTTTGTAGATCTTAACTAAATTTTCTAAGATATCAATTCCTACATATCCAGCAAGTATTGAAATTCTATAGTCATTGATAAGCGTAAACGCAACAAATGCCCCAATAAGTCCTGAGACAACAACCGTTAATCCAAAATAGCTTGCTTTGAATGTTTTCTTCTTTGATCTCTTTGCTTTGTAAAATCCTACAAGACCTCGAATTAATCCTCCAAGAAAACCGTAGAGTGCGTGGATTAATAACTCATTCATTAAAAGTATGGATTTTCTAAAGAATATTTAAGTTTATCCTTGAACTCCAAAACTAATTTTGTTTCCAATTTTAATATTTCTTGCCATTCCTCTTGGGAGTTCGATAACAAATTGTGCTGCCATTCGTGGTACAACAATGGGGGTGAAAGGCAATACATTAGTTCTCACATCTACAACTTTTTTATCGCTATCTAACCATATGACATCGATAGGAAAGAATACAAAGAACATGTCAATGGCGCTTTCAAGTTGGCTTTCATGTGCTGCTGCGAGAATAACTGCTTGTCCTGGTTTAAGTTTTTTTGCAAAACGTAATCCCTTTGTTCTATTAAAGAGGTCATCATAGAATTTTACTTCATCAGCAATGATAACATTATTATGTATTATTTCCATGAGGTCTGCCCAGCGTAGAGTATATTTTAAGGTTTTGTGATGTTTCGATGGTTAAAGAAGAAGTGAAGCTACCCCAAAATAAATAATAATGCTGAGTAAGTCTTGAAGAATAGTTCCTACAGGTCCGCTTCCATTTGCAGGGTCTTTCTTAAATTTTCTAAAAATGTAGGGTAAGAAGAGTCCTGTTATTATTGAGGAAATAACAGAGGCAACAACTGCTGCTATGAGGATAAGGGTTATCAAAAAGTCCTTGTACATAATAAGACTAACAATTCCTGAGATTATTCCTAATGCAAGAGCAAGTAAGAGAACAACAGATAATTGTCTAAAGAAGTATTTTCCAAAGTGGAGTTTTTTGGTAAGTGCAAAGTCTCTTATTGCAAATGCTTCTAGTTGTGTTCCTACGGCATCTGCTATATAGACTACTAAGGGGATAAATGCTGCGAGGATAAGGTGTTGGTTGAGTGTTTGTTCAAATCCTCGAATGATGTATGCTGCGAACAATCCTCCAAATAAGCCTATGAGTAACCATAGTATTCTGTGTTTAAGAGATTGAAATATTGAAATGTTAAAGACATCGTCTATGAGTGCTGAAGAACGATGAAGTCCTGCATGAATGAACTTTTCTTCTAAATGCTTTTTATGAAGTATTGCAAGTATTTCATTGCTTGTAATAACCCCATAGAAATGTTTTGATTTGTCAACAACGGGGATATGATGAAATCTATGTTTCATAGCTAAGAATGCTGCATGGTCAGGTTTATCTTCGGGGAGCACGGAGACTAATCCTGTTTTTTGTGCTATAGTTTTTATGCGTGTTTTCTCTGGTAAGGCAAATAATGCTTTAGTAGTAAGAATCCCTGCAAGTTTTTCTTGATCAACAACATAGACATAAGAAATAACTTCATAGTTTCCAATGTTGTTATCAATGAGTTTTCTTGCTTCCCCTATGGTGAAGCTTGAGGGGACAACGGGAACAAGGTTTGTTGCGCAAGAAAGAGCTGTTTTCCCGTTTATAGGTTTAGGGAGGTGATATTTATTTGATATGCTACGCATTGATGAGGGGAACGAAAATTAAGTATTTAAGTGTTCCCTAGTTATTCTCTTGGAAATAATACTACTAAGAATGCCATAACACTTAGGGGTAATGCGATAAGCCCATATCCCACAAGAGGGATTGTTGTCGATATTGAGAGATTACTTGCATAGCTTGTAGTAAGGAAGGTGTAAGCACCATAGAATAAAATGCTAATCACAAAGAAGAGTGCTGCAATCAAATACAAAACAACGCTTTCTTCATGTTCTTCTGCTTCGTGTTTCTTAATCTTAAGGAGGTTGATAAAAAAGAGTATTGCTACAGCGATGGTAAGTGCAATAAATATGAGTATTACTTGAGTGATCATTTTTTCGCTCCGTTAGTGTTTTTCATGACATCATCAAGTTTTTTCTGGAGTTTTTTCTCTTGTTCAGCAAGGTCATCTTCTTTGTCTTCTAGGTCTTCTTCTTTTTCTTCAAGTTTAGATTTTAATTCTTTGAGTTTTTTCTCTTTATCTTTCAGTGCAAGTTCTTTTGCGAGTAAGAATTCTTTGAACTGTTTTTGTCGTTCTCTGAAGCGTTCTTCTTCTTTCTTAAGTGCTGCTTCTTGAGAATCAAGTGCTCTTCTTGTTTTGATGACGCGTTGATAATCATCTTCTTGTTTTTCTACATGTTCGAGTCTTGTTTCGTATCGTTCTTTGAGTATTTTAATATCATCAAGTTCTTCTTTGATTTCTTCTTGTTCGTCTTCTAGGTCTTCTTTGAGTTTTTTCAATAATTTTTCTTGTTTTGTGTGTTGTTCTTCTTTTTTAGCGAGTTGTGCGAAGCGTTCAGTTATTTTTTTAGCAATAGTTTCAAGATCTTCTTTTTTCTTTTTGATGCGTAGTTCTAATTCTTTGTTAGTTGTAGTAAGTTTTTCATTTTCTTTTTTAAGTTGAGCGTGTTGTTTAAGTTGAGGTCGTAGTATTTCTCTTGTAAATAATTGGAGTTCAGGATCAGTTTCATATGCTTGTGTAATGTGTACAAGTTCTACAATTTTTTTCTTTTTGATATCTCGTAATGTTTTATGAGACATGATAAAGAGGAAGAAGAATGCTAAGAAGGTTACTCCCCAACTTACTACAACCAATGATTGGTAGCGTAAGGAGAATGCTTGTAAGATTGTTGCAGGGAGAAGTAAGAGTGTTGCTCCAATAACAGATCGTTGTTTTAAGAGAAGAGCATCTCTTCGTGATATCCATGTAAAAAATGCTATAATAAAGAGTATATTACTAATGATGACTAATGTAGTGATGTGTGTTTGAAGTGTCATTGCTATGTGTAGCCTCAGTTTCTATGATTCTGCATTATGAAAATTATAAAAGACTGTTGTTATACGAAATCGGTGAAACAGAAGCGATAAGCTTTTTATGGGTCCTCAAAAATAGAGGTTATATGAAAGAAATACATGTTTTTAGTAGCATACTGAGAGATGTAACCATAGAAGGAGTGGTCCACCCTAATGAACCTCTATTTGAACCAGACCAACGTCTCTTCTATCATGATTCTAAAGGATTAATTCATGAAGATACTAGTGTAATGCCGAGAGCATATAGACATTCTAGAGGGAGTTATAGTGATAGAGAAGATGCTGCAAGAATTGATGATGCAGCGACCATGGCAATTAGGTATCAGTGTGGTCTTTTAGGATTAGCATATAGAGGTGCTGCTGATATATCTGAAGATCAACTTAACGAGTTATATGATGGTGTACTCACAGTGAGTGGTGGGGATATAGAGATTGCAAGGCCATGGGGAAGAATCATGCCACTTGATGTTCCATTCTCAGAACAAGATCAAAGAAGAGAGAGAATAGCGCGATTAACTGATTCTCTACTAGAAAGAGCAAGGCCTCCTTATAGAAGAATAACCACTCCTGAAGCAGGAGCTCACGCTGATGACTTTACCCCTTGGTAATCCTTCTAGAAACCTTTAAAAGCCCTTAAACAGCCTTAAATTGCGTAGGAATGCAAGTGACGACGGCTCTGAAAAGGGCTGAGGAAAGTCCGCCCACTGGCTTTGAAAGAAGCTCTGATAAGGGGTTGCTTCTCGTAAGAGGAGTTCCTGAGAAGGAAGGCAACCACACAGAAACGGCACAGCTGATATCGTAAGATGATGCTGGTATTCAGCGGATGTTGGTAGCAGCATGATGAAATGGTGAGCCCCAACCGGTGCAAGCTCGTTATGAGCGCTAAGTTGAATGTCACAATGTTCTACCAAGGAGTCCTTGTATAAAGGGCATGGGAACTGACAGAAGGTGGCTTATGCATTCCTACACTTCATATTTTTCTAAAAATTCTTTTTCATAGAATTGCATTTTTCCAGGTATGATTAAGACTTGTGGATATGTTGTTATTTTTTTCTTAAGTAATTGTTCTAATGTTCCTGCTATAATAGTCTCATCTTTAGTTCCTAATGCTGCGCACATAATTCCGTACATGGTTTTAGAAATAACTTTTCCTTTGAGTTCATCTTCAACGCGTAATAAATAGTTTATTGCTTCGTGAGTGTTCATGTATGATCCGTTTTGTAAGTCTAATAAGAATAATGTATGATACCCTAATAATAAATTGTCCTTGAGTACTTTGTAGGGTTCTTGTATATTTTTGTTATGAAAGGGTATGCTAATGGTTTTTCCAAAGTTGTACAAGCTCAGTCCTGTAACACTTATAGCGGTGAGGATGCTTGAACCGTGGATAATTTCAAATTTTACGTTTTTTTCTCTACATTCCTGTAATAATGATAAGTGTGTTGTTGCTCCTAGTGCATGTCCATAGATGAATATTCCAATGTCTTTGGTCTTTGCTTCCGTAACTAATTTTGCTGATTCTTCTTCTATGTTCTTTCTTTGTAAAGGGATTACTTTTTTCTTGAGCAGTTTTGTATAATCTTCTGCGCTTGTTCCTTTACTAGTGTAGGTTTCTAGATAGAGAGTTTTACATTTTTTAGCTATAGAAAAAGCTCTAAGGCTCATGTCTTCTTTTTCTGCAAGTCCGGCACTAATGAGGTAGAGGGTCATAGAGATGAGGCAGTAATGCTCCAATAATAAAGCTATTGATGGCTATGTGTTGTGGGAAGAAAAGTAATGCAAGAGGTAAAATAAAGAGGCCTAAATTAATCAGAGTTTCTTTTTTGAGATGTTCTTCTTTCGTGTGATAATAGAGTAGGCTTCCTTCTGGTAGCCCATATAAGAAGATTAATGCTACAATAGGCAGAGGGTTTCCTAAAAGGATGCTAGCAACACTTGCAATTCCTAAATAGAAGTATGCTCTTCGAAAGATCCATCCTATGAATAGTCCAAGTGCAAAAAGAATGAGGGTCATAAAGTTAAATTTGAGAGATACTGCAAGGAATCCTATAATGAGAAGTAAAATAATTATTTTAGTAATGCGAAAATATTTGTCGCCTAAGCGTAATTCATCCCAACTGTTGTGGGCAACAATAAATCCTGCAGCTAAACCAAGAAATGATAAGATATGAATGATAACGGAATCAAGCATGTAACCTTATAGAATACTGTGTTTTAAATGGTTTATGGTTTATTGTTTTTCAAGGTGTGTAACAAGTCTTTTCTTGAGTTCAATAATAAGATCTAGTGTTTGTTTTTTTGCAAGAGCGTAGGTTTCTTGAAATTCTGATGGTGGTTTTTGTAAGAGATGTTTCCAAATAAGTTCTTGTGTTACTCCGAGGTGTTCAAGAGATTCTATTGATGGATGCATAGTATGAATGTCTTGATGTGTTATTACTGGTTTTTTAAAATCTGGGCAATATACTTCGAATGCAGCTCCGTAGAGTTGTGGTGCTTCTCCTGGTTTTCGTACGTAGAGTTCTGAGAGTCTTGATTTTGCATATTTCTCTGAGGTGTTAAATGCTAATGAGAGCCATGGTGGAATTTGAAGAATGAACACGTCAAGAACATTTCTTCTGATGTGATAACCTCTTGCAGAGAAGGCATTTCCTATGGGAGTGCCCATGCGTATTTCTTGGTTGATTGTTTGCACCGGTGGAGGGTGTCCTTTCTTAGGAAAGAATGTTACAGCATAGGTTCTAGAGATTCCATGCTTGTCTAAGAGATGTGATTCTCTCACAAATTGATCGTGTCGTAGAACTTGGACGATAATCGGCCCATAGACATCTCGAAGTCGGTCTATATGAAGTCGATCCCGGCTCATAGGCCTGGCGAGGGGTAGGAAACTTATATAGTTAATTGAACTAAAAAAAGTATATATTATAATACATGTATTTTTTAAGTACTATTGTTTTCTTGTTTCTCACGCTGAAATTGTTTTAGTTTAATAATAAATTTATGAGATATTGCAATAGGTTCCGGCATTTTATGGGGTGGTACAACTGCTTGTTTTGTAATACTAAACGCAGTTTCTAAGTCTACCATATGTCCTGGGCTAATAAAGAGGGGATTTCCATGTTTTTTAGTAACAAGAAGTTTTGCGCGTGCTTCTCCACCAATATATACGGTGTCGCTCTTAAGTTCTCCGCACAGTATTCCTTTAGCTACTCCAATAGTGGGAGTATTTAGTACTACACCTACGTGTGATGCGAGTCCTATTCTTCGAGGGTGTAAAATTCCATTTCCTTTAATGAGTAAAATGTCAGGTCTTTGTTTGAGTTTATTGTATGCTTCAATGATTGCAGGTCCTTCTTGATAAAAATTGTATCCTGGATTAAAAGTATTTTCTTGTTTGAGCACAGCATATTTTTTCTCCACCTCTTCTAGTTTTGGATAGTTGAGAACGCTTACTACGGCGATGATATTTCCGTCAACAATGACCTGATCTGTTCCTCCAATGAATTTTATTTCTGTAAATTCATTAGTGGTTTTGACCTTCTTAGAAAGAGTAATCTGTTCTTTTTTGAGATCAAGCATTCCTAAGAGAGGGAGTATAGTTACTTTTAAAGATTGTGTAGAATAAAAAAAAAGAAAAAAAGTTTAAGGTTAGTTTTTCGTTGCGAAGTAAATCAGGTATATTCCTGAAAGTCCGACAAGTACATAGATTATTCTTGCAACGATCATAACACCGTTAAAGAGATAGTCTACGAGGTCGAGATTAAAAATTCCTACTAATCCCCAATTGAGTGCTCCTATAATAACTAAGAGAAGAGCTATCCAATCAAGAAAACTTTTTTCCATGAAGTTCACCCCTTTTGTCCAATATTGGATGTTGAAGGAGAGATTCACTTTCTTATATAGATTTCTAGAAATATAAAACGCCGAGGGTGGGATTTGAACCCACACATCCTTGCGGACACTAGATCTTTACGGTATTGCAAGTTTCTTAAGAACTTGTGTTCTTAGCAATCTAGCGCAATACCAGGTTATGCGACCTCGGCAGTGGTTTAAGACCTGCTAAGAGGCTTTTTAAGGGTTTTCCTGAAGTTCATTACTTCATCTTTCTTATGTAATAGAAGAATCCGCCAATAACTCCTAGGAGTATAAGAATGCCCGCAATTGCCCATCCTATAGAAGATTTTTCTTGAGGGATAACAATAGGTTGAGGTAGTGGGATGTCAGCTGATGAGGGTATTGTTGGTTCTGCTGTTGTTGTTATAACTTCTTCGGGTAGAGGGATAGCATCATGTACCAGTGTTATGGTTAAATTTGCATCAGTGTCATTAAGAGAGTTAAGGGTTACATTAAGGTCATAGTAGGTATCATTAGTTAATTCAAAGGTTTGTGTGTCTCCAATCTTAAGAGTTGCTTTTTGTGGTGTTGATTCTACGATAAGTGATATGCTTGAACTGTCAATATCTTCTACTCCTATGTAATGTGTTTCATCATTAATTTCTGTTTTCACTCTTTCGTTTTGTTTAAGATTTTTTGTTTGGGTTCCTTCTAATTTTCCTAAATTAAATGTTGAGTCCCAATCTGTTGTTGTGGTTCCTCCACTGCTTCCTCCTCCGCTGCTATCATCGGTTGCGCAGCTTGACGTGCTGAAGGATTGTGTTTTTGTTCCAGAGTTTCCTGCGCTATCTCTACAAGTTACAAGGTATGAATATGATCCTCCGCAAGCGAGTCCTAATTCTTGTATAGTTTGGCTTGATCCGCTTCCGCTTACCGTTGCTGCTGATCTATTCGTAGTGCATTGTCCACTAATGCTTCCTCCACCTGTTTCATTAATACTAACATCGAGGCGGAGTGTGTTCTTTGTTGCTTGGTTCAAGCTTAAGCCTATAGAGGGTCCTGTTTGATCAAGAGTGAATGTTCTGTTGTCAGATGTTGTTGCATTAACTTGTGTTGTTGCAGTGCAAGTCCAATTATAAGTTCCTTGAGCTAGGCTAATACTCCATGTTGTTGAGTTGCTTGTTCCATTGATCCAGTTTGTTGTGGTGTTGTATAATCCTGTACTATTGTAGACTGTTATGGTCATATTGACAAGTTGTACGGATCCTACTGCGCTACAATTGAAGGTGTGAGATGTAACATTACTAAAGTTTGAATCACTAGGCGTATTTTGAGTGAGAGTAATATTATTTTCAACAGTAAAAACAACGCTGACATTGGTTAAATTATTCACAGTGTTATTAGCAAAGTAGCGAACGGTATATGTTCCAAAGGTGAGTCCAAGGTTGCTAGTGTTAAGCACTGCAGGGATGGTGAATGAAGTATTGAATTTATTTGCAAAGCTTGTGTTTGCTAGGTTAATAGTTCGTTGAGTACTATTAGGATAGGTCACTATCACGTAGACGGGTGTGGTTAAGTTTGTTTGATCATCAGAGGCGTTTATTCCTACTTCAATACTTTGTTCAGGGGTGTAGCTTGTTGCGTTAGTTGGTATTTGACCAGTAAAGGTAATAACTGCTCCAAAAGTAAGGGGGATGATAAGAAGGATACTTAATAAAAAAATGAGTTTCTTCATGGTGTTTACTTCTTCTTTGATTTGAGCGATCCGCTAAAGTGTGATTTATGTTTTTCAGGTAAAAATACTCGTAAGCCTTTTGCGAGTGATGGATCTTTAATTGGTCCAGCACGCAATGCTACGGTTGATCTCACAAGAAGGGTGAGTATAACAATAAATGCTATTCCACTTTGAAGAGTTCTTGCAAGATTAAATTCTTGATAGATAAGAATATCCCATACAAGGATAATAGAAATGGAGAGTATTCCAATAAGAACGCTGAACATAATTGCGGCAGTCCAACTGTTAGGATTTAAATGAAGATCTTCTGATAATTCATTATATGCCACTATGTCACCTCTTAATACTTCATTGCTAAGGTTTTTAATATTTAAGCTTTTCTTAAACTGATGTTAGAAATTGATGGATCATACGGAGAGTCTGGAGGTCAAGTATTACGTACTGCGCTTGCATTAGCAGTATTTACAAAGACTTCTTTTCGTATGACCAATATTAGAAAGAAACGTAAAGTTCCTGGTTTGAGTGAGCAACATATTCAAGCAGTAAAAGCTGCTCAGCAAATGTGTAATGCTGAAGTAAAAGGCAACTCTCTTAGGTCTATAGAACTAACATTTATCCCTCAAGAAGTAAGTGCATCAAAAAATATTAGTGTAACGATTGGGACTTCTGGTTCTGTTGGTTTAGTATTACAGTCATTAATGCTTCCAGGCATGAATGAAAATTTTTCTATTTCTATTTTTGGTGGAGGAACATATGGTGAATGGGCTGTTCCTCTAGGGCATGTACAGAATGTGATTATTCCATTGCTTAAAAAGTTTGGATATAACGCAAGTATAGTAGTCGAAAAAGAAGGATTTTATCCGAAGGGTGGAGCATTTGTTAAGGTTGAAACAAAGAAATCAAAGCTACGTCCAATAGTTCTAAAACAAAAAATAGGTTATGGGACTGTTCAAGGATTTTCCATAAGTTCTGATATGCTGCGTGAAAAAAAAGTTGCAGAGCGCCAAGCGGAGAGTGCAAGGAAGTATTTGCAAGAAAAGGGATTTACAAAAGTTAACATTCAAGAAAAATATGTAAGAACATTATCCCCTGGTTCAGCAATTCAAGTATGGTGTGAAGGGAAAGAAAGTATGGTTGAGGGTGATAGTTTAGGAGCTATTAAAAAATCAGCAGAGACTGTTGGTAGAGAAGCTGCTGAGAGATTAGTTAAGGCAACTCCCTATGCAGTTGATGTTCATACTGCTGATCAATTAATTCCGTTCATGGGTGTCGCAGGGAGTGGAGAATTATATGTTGAAGAGATCTCTGAGCATACAAGAACCAATGTGTGGGTTGTTGAACAGTTCTTACCAGTGAAGTTTGAGCTAAAAGAACACATGATTATTTGTAAGAGTCGATAGTCTTAAAAACTTCTTTTTGGCTTGTAAACAACAGCGGGGTAGAACAGCCAGGAGTGTTCGTCACTAGCAAAACTAGCGAAAAGGGCTCATAAGGCTTGTTCTCGGAGAAATCCGAGGATAGAATTGAGACACCCGAAAAGTGTGGCAAGAGATTACCATGCTCGAGAGGGTCAAAGGTTCAAATCCTTTCCCCGCTACTTATTTTCACTATTAATTCTGTCACCTTTTGTATGAACCCAATATTGGCTTATTTTATTCAAATGTTTAGGATTAGAAAACCCAATTAATTGCATCCATTTTCTAAAGTTATATCTACCACTTAAGTAGATTCCACTTTTGATAGTATATCCACAATCAACACGTTTATCGGGATATTTATAATTATAAAATTCATAAACACGAAACCCTTTTGATTTCAAAAAATCTGCTATTTGGTGAATAAACACATCGGTTCGAGATGAACATGAAATAACAGGATAATAAGGCATAGACCCATATCTTTTCTTAAAACTAATGCAACCGTCAGTATCAAAAAATCCTTGAATAAACCTCACCATAAGAGAATCATCATGAAATAACTCTGGAACACGAAGAGAAGGATGCTTTCGACCAGAAGGTAACCCTACATCTCTTGTAAGAAACTCAAATACCTTTTTAGACCAAGTTGAAAAACCATAAGTTTTGTTCATGCGCTTAAGTTTAACATTAAAACCAAACAGTGAATAGAATAAAGGACCAACAATTTTATGATAATATTCTATTTCATCAGCAGGGTTACCACTACAGTGAATAGAATAATCTTTTTTCTTCGATCGAAAATTAAGATTTCCATCTCCTGCCATCACACCACAAAAATATGCAAGGTTCGGATTCAACAAACTTGGAATACTAATTGGTTTCAAATTATTTGCCACAACCAATATTTATTTTATAGTTTATTAACCGCTTCGCATATTTGTCGTCGTGTCGTTATTTTTTCCAGAATTGTTGAAAGATTTTCAGAGGGGTAATGCTTCGATTAGTTCGAATTTAACAGGGTGTACTTCTCTTGAATTAACTCTATTCAATAGCTTCATTTTATATCCTTCTTTTCTCAAAATCTTTTGTAACTCAGTGTAATGCCCAAGGGTTGAAGAGAATCCAATAATTAATCTCCCGCGTGGAGCAAGATATTTTTTGGCGTCATGAATAAATTTTTTTGTGAACCTGTATTCGGGATCGAATATGGCACGTTCTAAGACTGTTAGAGGCCGTTGTTTAATATATCCGAAAGGAGTATTCCAAAAAATAACATCAAACTTTTTATTCTTGAGAGGCTCGAATAAATTTCCGTGTAAAATTGTTATCTTATTTTCTAAATCATGGATTTTTATGTTTTCTTTTGTATTTCGTACAGCTGACGGATTAATATCTATTGCGTATACTTGTTTAGCACCTTTTAATGCAGCAGAAATCGAAATGATTCCAGTACCAGGCCCAATTTCTAAGAATTTCTCCCCTCTGTGCACAGGGATATTTTTTGCAAAGAACTCTGTGTCTTTGAAATATTTAGGTGAGAAAACATTAGGGTAGACAACAAACTTCTTACCGATTACATTCACTATGTACTTCTCCTTCTCTTTCTGACTTTTCAACAAAATTTTTGCAGTACCGTCAAGATATTTTTTCTTTTCTTGCATCTTCTAAGATATTACTAACTAAAATTTAAACCCTTCTATCAAACTCCGAAATAAACACTAATAATAGCTAATCCTAAACTAAGTATGATTAAACTTCCCCAGACTATTTTGTTCCATTCGAAGACTTTTTTCCCATCAAAGATAGATAGAGGCAAGAGGTTGAACACTGCTAATATTGCGTTTACTGTTAGCATAATAGTGGCTATGTGATATATCAGCCCTGTTGTTAAGAAGAAAAAGGGTAGTGCAAGTATTGCTAAAAGGACATTTGTTGCAGGTCCTGCGGTGCTGATGATTCCCTGTTGTTTCTTAGTAATATGTCCTTGAATAAATACTGCTCCTGGTGCTGCTAAAATAATTCCGAAGAATGAGGTGATGATTGCAACAACAAGCATTAAATCAAAGCTGTGATATTCTGCTTGGCAGTGATATTTTTGTGCAAAGTATTTGTGTGCTATTTCGTGTAATAAGAATGCAACTCCTACGGTGACCATTGCGATGATAGTATTAAACAAAAGTTCTTTTGTCCATAGAGTTTCTGTAAGGACTATCCCAAAAGCAATGCTAATTGCTATCCAACTTTTTACAAGTGCCCATTTTTCATAGGAGGTAAAGTTCATAGGGAGCATTATCTCAAGATAGACTTATATAGCTTCTGGCTGCTTTTAGAGATATGAAATTGATCTGTGGCATTGATGATGCGGGCCGAGGTCCAGTTATTGGGCCTATGGTCTTAGCAGGTGTTTTGGTGAAAGAAGAATCTCTTCAAAAGCTTAAAGAATTAGGTGCTAAGGATTCTAAACAAGTTGCTACGAAGAAGCGTGAAGCAATGTTTGATAAAATTAAAGATCTTTCAGAGGGTATTGATATTCAAATTATTTCTCCAGCTCAGATTGATGCTCGTGAAGATGGTTTGAACCTAAACGATTTGGAAGCATTAAAAGCTGCTGAAATTATTAATATGTTGCGACCTGATGTTGCTATTATTGATTGTCCTTCAAATAATATTCCTGCGTGGACTGAGGATGTTCGTAAGTACTTAAAGCATAAGTGCGAGCTTGTTGTTGAGCATAAAGCTGATGTTAATCATGTTGTTGTTGGTGGAGCTTCTATTCTTGCAAAGGTTACTCGTGATGCTGAAATTAAAAAAATTGAAGAGATGGTTGGAGCTCCTATTGGTTCTGGTTATCCTTCTGATCCTATTACTCAGAAGTTTATTAAGAAAAATCATGAAAAGTTCCCTGATATTTTTAGAAAGTCTTGGATTACCTATCAACGTATTGTTGATGAAAAAAGGCAGCGTTCTTTAGAAGATTTTTAATCTAAATAGTGGATGACATTAGACTTATAAATTCTTGATTAATTCGCGAGGTTATGGAACCGAATGTAGCTGAGGTATTTGCTGAAACATACCCTAAACACCTAAGAGAAGCCGTGCATGCACCGTTTAGAGTTAGAGGTGTTGGTGTTCGTTTTGATCCTTTCAGTCCGGGCCATACTTCTTTTGTTATAGAAGGAGCATATGGGAGAGCAAGAATCAGTGAACGCATAGGAGGGGTGAGTATTGATTTAGAACTTACTGATAGTGTTGATCTAGGTACTATAAGAGGAGCAAGAGAAAGATTTCCGGGGGTTGAATATCATAAATTATTAGTTACTACACACCATAGAGGGAGAACACACTCAGAAAAAGGTGTTGTCTGGACTGCGAAACCAGAAAGTTTTGATCCTGATGATATTTCTTATTTGTCAAATCTCTTAAGAACAGGTAGATATTCCTCACAATAGTTTTAAAAAGAGGTTATAATGCTCTTCATATTGGATGGCCACACTGAAGCTATTACGTATGAAGGGGTTTAAATCATTCCCGAAACTTATTGAGATTCCTTTTGGGACTGGTTATAATTGTATTATCGGTCCTAATGGTTCTGGAAAGTCCAATATTATGGATGCATTTACTTTTGTTCTTGGAAAGACCTCTGCAAAGTCTATGCGTGCTGAAAAATCTGCTAACTTAATTTTTCATGGTGGTAAAAAAGGAAGTCCTGCGAAAGAAGCAAGTGTTGAGGTAGTGTTTGATAATAGTGATGGTTCTTTTGTTATTAAAGATAAAGAAATTACTATTGGGCGTATGGTTAAGCAGAATGGTCAATCAACATATTATATTAATAATGAAGCGGTGACAAGGCAACAGGTTGTTGATTTGTTAGCAAGTGCAAAAATTGATCCCGACTCTCATAATATTATTCTTCAGGGTGATATTGTTAGTTTTATGGAGATGAAGACTGAGGATCGTCGAAGAATTATTGAAGATGTTTCTGGTATTTCAGTGTATGAAGATAAGAAAGATAAGGCTATGGGCGAATTAACAAAAGTTGATTCTAAATTAAATGAGGTTAAAATTATTCTTGCTGAGCGTGAAGCATACATGCGTGAATTAAAGAAGGATAGAGATCAAGCAAAAAAGTACAAAGAGCTTGAAGAAAATATTCGTAGTAATAAGGCAACATTTATTCATTTACAAATGAAGGATCGTCAAGATAAGGTTGATGAGTTTAACAAGAGAATTGCTGGTTTGAATGAACAGAAGAATAAGGTTGTTTCTGAGGTCCAAGAGACTCGTAAAAAGATTGAAGAGAAAAAAGCTGAGCTTACAACAATTAACAAAGATGTTGAGTCTCGAGGCGAAGTTGAACAAAAGAAGTTACACAAAGATATTGAAGATCTTAAGACTGAAGAAGCAAGGCAGTCTTCTCGTTTAGGGGTGTGTAAGTCAGAGATTGATAAGTTAAGTTCTCGTAAGACTGAATTAGAAAAGAATTTGGATGAATTAAAAAAGAAAATTGCTACATTACAATCTGCTAAAAAGCAAGCTATTGATGATGAACAAAAGCTTCGTAAAGAAGAAGATCGTATTAATCGTGATTTAGAAAAATTCAAAGAGTCTCACAATTTATCTGGTGATGTTTCTAGTTTAGATAAGCTTGATGAGGAGTTTGATTCTGTTCAGAAAGAGATTGATGCATTGCAGCAACAGAAGCAGGCCCTTGTTCGTGAGCGCGATCAGGCTGTTTTCGAGCTCTCTCAGTTAGGTGGGGATGGAGATAAAGAAAAAGTAAAAGAGCTTAAAGAAATGAAGGTTAAGTTTAAAGATGTTGCTCTAAAATTATCAAAGTCATTGTCTGAAAATTCTTCTCTTGTTTCTCAATTATCTAATGCTCGTCGTCACATGTTTGAGGCTGATGAAAAGTTACAAAAATTATCAATGCAAAGTGCTGCAGTGAAATCTGCATATGGTATGGATCTTGGTATTAAGAAAGTTCTTGAAATGAAAGATCAGGGGGTTCATGGTACAGTTTCTGATCTTGGTAAAGTTTCAAGTAAGTATAGCCTTGCACTGGAAGTGTCTGCTGGTGCAAGATTAAAGAGTGTTGTTGTTGATTCTGATGCAACTGCTGCAAAATGTATCTCTTATTTGAAAGATAACAAATTAGGTGTTGTTACGTTCTTGCCTTTAAATAAAATGAAGGAACGTGTTGAAAACCCTGCTCTTAATCAATTAAAGTCTGCTTCAGGTGTTGTTGGCAGAGCTATTGATTTAGTTGATTATGATAAAAAATATGATAAAGTGTTTTCCTATGTCTTTGCTGATACGTTAGTTGTTGAGGATATGAATGCTGCGCGTAAGATTGGTGTGGGTCGTGCAAGGATGGTTACCTTACAAGGAGATTTATTAGAGGTTTCTGGTGCTATGATTGGTGGGTTTAGAAGAAAAGTTGAGGGAATGGGTTTCAAAGAGAAAGATGTTGAGGCTGATCTCTTCAAGTTTGAAAAAGAAGTTGGTGATGCACGTAAACTGGTTGATTTGTTAGAAAATCGTATGGAAGAGAATGAGAATACGGTTCATAAATTAAGAGAAGAAAAGGCAGAGTTAGAAGCTGAAATTCTTAAGTTTGAAAAACTCTATGGTGTTGCAGATCCTGAAGAATTGAAAGAGAAGCAGTCTTCATTACAAGATCTTTCAAAAGATAAAGAACGTTCCTTGAAGGATGTTGATTCTTCTTTATCAAAATTATCTCAGCGTCTACAAAAATTACGTGAGTTGCGTTCAAAGGCTAAAGATGCTCTAAAGAATGTAAACATTACATCAGAGTTAGATAAGTTTACTCAAGAACGTCAAAATGTTCGTGAAAAAATGATTCAGTATCAGTCTGTTGTGAAGAATGCTGATGATCAAATTGCTGGTTTGTACGAACCTGAATTAGCTAAGATTCAAAAGTTAGTGCAAGATTCATTAAAAGAAACTCAAAGTTTCAAAGAAGAAGCTTCTCAGATTGAATCAAGGTTAAAAGAATTACATAATGAATTAAAACAAAAAGAGTCTGCTGAGAAGAAGTTCTATGCTGATTTCAAAGGGTTATTCGAGAAGCGTAATAAGATTTCTGAGCTTATCCAAAAGTTAGAGGTTGATGTTGTTAAGGATGAAGAGCGTGTTCGTGGTGTTGAACAGCGTGTTCAAAGTGTTGAATTAGATCGTGCAAAGATTGTTGCAGAGCTCGCAGGTTTAGAAGAGGAGTTTAAAGAGTTTAAAGAAGAAAAGATTAGACGTGGTATTACAACTGAAGAGCTCAAGAAAGAAATGCATGAGTTTGAACAAATGATGAAAACAATGGGTTCTGTTAATTTGCGTGCTTTAGAGGTATACGAAGCTGCTGAGAAAGAGTATGAGGATATTTTAGGAAAAACGGGCAAGTTAGAAGGGGAAAAGAATGATGTTCTTAACTTAATTGCTGATATTGATGGTAAGAAGAGAGAATTATTTATGAAGACATTCCAAAAATTACATAAGAATTTCAAAGAAATATTCGCAAGTCTTTCTACAAAGGGGGAGGCAGTATTATTGATTGAAGATGATGAAAACATTTTCGAGTCAGGTGTTGATATTCAAGTTCGTATTACGGGAAACAAATTCTTAGATATTAAATCAATGTCTGGTGGAGAAAAAACAATGGCTGCGTTAGCATTTATTTTTGCTATTCAGGAGTTTGAACCAGCAGCATTCTATTTACTTGATGAAGTTGATGCAGCGTTAGATAAGAGAAATTCAGAGTTATTATCTAAACTTATTAAGAAATATTCTTCAAAAGCGCAATATGTGGTTATTTCACACAATGATACAGTAATTACAGAGGCAGATCAGGTCTTTGGTGTTTCTATGCAAGAAATGGTTTCTAAAGTTATTAGTTTGAAGCTTTGAGTAATGCAGCAAGGCCTTTTTCTAAGCAGTTCTTAATACTATCAATACCTGAAATTTTACCTGTTTGTTCATCATAAAGAGATCTTCTCGCTATAGGGATTTCGCCAGGTCGAGAAGTATTTCCACTGATACGCAGAGGCGCTCTCGTGTATAATCCTCTTGCGTAGTGTGCAAAAATACTTCCTGATTCAGTTATGAACATTCCTTCATGTGTTCTTTTTAGTTCTTCATCAAGAAGAACATGTAATGTTGGTGGTGTTTCTAATTCTGAGAGTGTAATCAAATGTGCTAATGCATCATCAAGAGTTAAAGCAGTAATAACTGCATTTGATGGATAAATGTTTAGACGGCTTACACAATGTGTATAGAGGTGTGATAAAGATTGTTCATCTTCTACTATAAAAAGTACTGAGTTTGGAGTATTTATTTCGTCTGTCATGTGTGTTTCTCATAAGTACATTGAATAATTAAAAAATTATGAAAATAAAAAAAAGAAGAAGGAGGGTTTTAACCCCTTTTTGCACTACTTAGTATCGTGGGTAGTAGTAGTAACTTTGTCCTTCCCCTGCTCCAAGGTCGTCATCGCCTTTCATTCGTGAGAATGCTACGATAAGTCCTAAGATGATGAGGATGACTACAAGTACTATTAAACCGATGATGAGTGCTTGTTTGAGGTCTCCGCTTAGTCCCTTCTGTTCTACGTTTGTAGTTAGACTAACTTCGCTTACGATCTCGCTTCCAGTCTTTACTCTTGCGGTGAAACTGTTTCGTCCTTCTTTAGCGTCTTCGTTTGGTGTAACGTAGACGATAATTTCTCCAGTTCCGTCAGCTGGTACTGTTACGAATGCTGGTTCAACGACTGCTTCTGCGAAGAGTTGTTCTCCTGCTACTTCAAGGCTGAATGTTCTGCTTACTTTGTCCATGTTTGCAATCATGACACGGTATGCTACTTCTTCGCCTGCTTTTGCAGTTTTACTGGTTGAGTCAACAGTTACAATAGCGTTAGCTTGTGTTGAGCCTGTTCCTTCACTTCCACTTCCTTCGCTGTCGGATGATCCGCTAACGTGGATAGTTTGTGTTTCTGAAACGGTTTTGTGACCACGGCTGTATTCAACAGTTACAACGAGTTCATAGTCGCCAGTTGTTGCATCGTCAGGGATTCTGAGGAATAACTCATCGCTGGATTGACTTGATTCTTCGTCTTCATTGTCTTCATTGTTGTCACTGTCTTCATTTGCTGCAAGCTCGTCGATGTAATCTCGTGCACTGATGCCGAGTTCTGGGATACTTGCGGTAACTTTGATATCTTCTTCTTTTCGGGATCCAAGGTTTTCAGCGCGAACGGTTACGAATAATGGTCGTCCTGCTTCAATGCTTGTTCCTGGTCTTACGATAACATCCTGAATTACAACGTCATGTCGTGCTTCTTGGATTCTGAGTACGTAATCTTCTTGGATTTCGTTATCTCCATCGTAGACTTTTACATAAAGAGTGTAATCGTCTGATGCGTCAAGGTCTTCTGGAACTGAGAGTCTGAGTACTTTTCTGTAGTCTACTCCTGGTTCAACTTCGAAGATGTCTGAAATTGCCTCAACGTCGTCGTATTCGTATCCACCGATATAGGCTTTTACTCTTACGTCGTCGGAAAATTCATTTCCGGTTAGGTAAACTTCAATAATTGTGTCTTGTCCTCTTTCTACGAAGACTGCGTTTCCGCCTGGTACTGCTTTGATGTCGTCAACTTGAACGCTGTTAATTGTGAACGCGTCGTCGACAGCAATAGCCGCGGTGATTCCTACGAGCATTACGATGAATGCGAGGAATACGGTTAATAGCTGTTTTCTCATGGTTAAAAACCCTCCTTGGTTTCGAACTATATATGTTGCCATTTCTTGGTTGTGACCACTATTTAAACCTTACGGTAGTAACATTATTCTACCGTGAAAGCTACGTAGCGGGCCTCTCCAATACGATCACCATCTGCGGTAAGCCGGACAACATGCTCGCCTGGTGTAATATCTTCTGGAAGTACTATCGTAATAAGTCGCCATTTTGCTTCGCCTGCCTTGATCATAACTGAAGGAACACGTTCCTCAAGTCCGACTTCTGGAAGAGCTGCACTAACAACAACATCTTCATTACGATTTCCGAGATTCTTTACTTTAACATAAAGATCGATTGTGTCTCCTGCTTGGAAAACATCATAATCTTCTCCGATGCCAGAATCGATGTAAGCTGACTGGATTGATATTTGATGTTTTACAACGCTGCATCCATTAACTTTTACTTTTTCATTAAGGATGGTCACGTCATTAGGATCATTTCCGCGAATAGTGATCTTAACGTTGTAAGATCCGCTCTTCGCGTAGGTATGCTTAACGGAAGTGCCAAAGGCAGGTTCGCTACCGTCGCCAAAGTCCCATTTGACTTCTTGAACGCTTCCATCATTGATGTCTACATTCAAGATGGTAGCGTGCCCCTGACATATGCTTCCTTGTGTGAAGGTTGCATTAGGAGCGTCATCTTCTGGAGTTACTGTAATGACAAAGGTGTCAGTATCTGAAAGGTCTCCATCAGTAACGCGTATGGTGATAGTAGTCATTCCTGATTGATCAGCTTTTGTCTCGCAGTCTAAGAAGTGATGATCAACGTGACATTCGATGATTTCAGGGTTTGATTGTTCTACTACTTCGTATGTTAAATGGTTTGATCCAGAGTAGGTGGTTAGATCTCGAAGATTAAGGAAATCGTTTAAGATTCCTGCATCTTCATCTACCGTTTGGTCTGGAATAATGATTTGGATATGTTGATGTTCTACAGGATCAACATAGACAATAAAATCATCTTCTGCGCTGAGGCCGTCTCCGCTTACACTCACGTGAAGGGTGCTCATTCCTGATTGTCCTGATTGAGTTTCACAAGTAATATAGTGAAGGTTATCAAGTTCACAATCAACAACTGCAGTGTTACTTTCGCTTACAAGATTAAAGGTAAGGTGACTGGGGTCAATGTTTACTGCATGAGTTGCAAGAAGTAAATCTCTTAAGTCAACGTGCAGTCCTGAGTCTTGTAAGATATGAACATCATCAACAGCAATTGAAAGATCTTTCTGTGGTTGAGTTACAGTAATACTTCCTTCACAGGTTCCAGTAGTTCCTTGGTAGTTAGGTTCAGTGTACACGGTGATAGAACAGGTTTGACTTCGTTCAATGCCGTAAGTATCACTATACACGAATCCTTCTGAAATATAAGGAATATCGCGATAGAATGTTGGTGTTCCACCAGGTGTTATACATACTACTTTGAAGCTCTGTGCTTGATGTGTAGCGAGAGTGAAGTTTGCATCATCACCTAATTCAATGTGGGTAGGATTGAATGCAAAGTCGCATGTTGGTGTGTGCTCTGGTGGTGCTTGTACCATTACTGCATCATCACAAGTTGCGCTTGCTCCTTGATAATTTTCTTTAGCATAGACTGTTGCTGTACAACTCTGACTTCGAGTAGGTTTTACAAGTTCACTATCAGCATATCCTAAAGGTACGCTTGGTGTTTGAACAGATCCTAAATCTCCAGTACATACTACTTTGACACTCTTAGCATTTTGAGTTGCTAATGAAGCGTTAGTTGTTGCTCCTTGGATGATATGATCTGGATTAAAGTCAAATCCGCAGCTTGGTGTTGTTGGTGTTGGTTTAACAAGCACTTCTGCTTTACAAGTTGCGCTTGCTCCTTGATAATTTTCTTTAGCATAGACTGTAGTGGTACAGCTTTGGCTTTGTCCTGGTGTTACAAGTTCACTATCAGTATAGTCTAGTGGAATACTTGGTGATTCTGCGCTTCCAAGGTCTCCAGTACATGCCACTTTGATGCTTCTTGCATCATGTGTTCCGACAGAAATGTTAGTTGTTGCTCCTTGATTAATACTTGAGGGGTTAAATGAGCTTGTACATGTTGGTGTGTGCTCTGGTGGTGCTTGTACCATTACTGCATCATCACAAGTTGCGCTTGCTCCTTGATAATTTTCTTTAGCATAGACTGTTGCTGTACAACTCTGACTTCGAGTAGGTTTTACAAGTTCACTATCAGCATATCCTAAAGGTACGCTTGGTGTTTGAACAGATCCTAAATCTCCAGTACATACTACTTTGACACTCTTAGCATTTTGAGTTGCTAATGAAGCATTAGTTGTTGCTCCAGGGGTAATATGATCGGGGTTGAATGCAAATGAGCATACAGGAGTAGGAGTAGTTTGTTTTACTTCTACAGCAGTTGAACAAGTTTTAGCTGTTCCTTTGTAGTTTTCTTCTGCATAGACTGTTGCGGTACAACTCTGACTCTGCATTGGTTTTACAACTTCGCTGTCTGAAAAGCCTAGGGGAATACTAGATGATTGGTCGTTTCCTAAGTCTCCGGTACAGCTTACTTTAACGCTTTTAGCATTTGAAGTGCTGAGGGAGATGGTAGTGCTACTTCCTTGATTAATACTTGAGGGATTAAATCCTAATGAACAAGTAGGCACTTGAGAGGTACATAAAGTTCCAGAACAGGGTATGGTTCTTGCCATGACATAGTCAATGTCTGCACCATAGTTTTGTGGAGGAGTTACGGTTTGTCCATCGCAGGTTGTGAGTTTTCCTTTTGAGTTAATTTGAACATATCGATATTTTTCGAGGTTTTTCCCAGGGATATTAACTGTTGAGCTTGCACAGAAGTTACCAAGGTTTACCCAGTGTACACCATCATTTGATACGGATACACTGTAGGGTTCTCCTGCTCCACCTTCTCCAACAATAAGATCCCAGTCGTCATGAGAGTTCACAATTTCTTGTCCTATTCCCATATCAAGGACGAGTATTCCTGTTCCGTCTTTACAGTAAGGCTGGTCTGTTTCTTGGCGAGCGCATCCTGTTTTTCCTTGAGAGTTAGGGATTGAGTCACAATTTGCTCCTACTGCTGCAGCGTCATTATTTTCTAATGGACTGCCGAGTGCTCCGGAGCACCATGTAGTATCATCATTGTAGGCAACGTTGTTTGCAAAACATTGTGATGCAGTGCTTTGGAATGCTGGGTTGATACCACAATCGTACAAGCCGCTAGGTGCTGAGCTTGCTGCAACAAATGGTATGGTGAAGAATAATATGAGTGTAGTAAGGAATAAGTTTTGTACAAGGGATTTCATTTTTGTGTTACCTCCAAATGATGGTATACATCATAAGTAACTGTGCAGTGATAATAATCCCTATTTAAGCATTACTGTTACCCCTAAATCGACACGAAATGCCCAAAATCAATACGAATTTTAATACTACTCAAAAGTAACAAACTAACCAAAGCGTTTATTAATCATAAATATATCAGAAAGAAAATGAGAAAAGTCATTGATATGCAAGGGGTTTGGGAGCCTATGATTATGGGTATGTCGCATGACGAACTCATTGAGCATTATCAAAAACTTGCAGCTACAGGAAAAAAAGAAGGAAGAGATGTAAGATGGATACTTGTCCCAGGAAATCCAGGATATACAGAATCAACAGAAGATGCATTACGAGCTACTCAAGAACACCCAGAATTATTTTTAGGAGTATTTCCACAAGTTAACCCAAATCTCAGAGATAATATTAATACTATAAAAGATCTCGTTGCAGTTCATTATCCTAGAGTTATGGGGCTTAAAATTTCTCCAAGCCTACTTCAAGAAAATATTGATGATAGCTCATTACAACAGTATGTGCACATCGCAGCAGAAGAAGGTCTTCCTGCAATATTAATTCATTGTGGCCGCGATACGTCACACACATCAAGAACCTCTCCTGATAGACTTCAAGCATACCTAAGATTTGCAACACAAGAAATGCCTAACGGAACACAAATTTTAGCGCATATGGGAGGGCTTGAAGAAAGCCTTATGAGTTGCGGAAAAAAACTTGTACAAGAATTTTCTCCAAGAGTAGCATTATCAACAACGGGGATTAGCGGAGAGCATACAGCAATTTGTCAACATCCTACAACAGAAGTGTTAGGAAGACATACTCTTGAAACCGCTTCAGATAAGTATGTTCCTCTTCTTAGCGCACTCTTACCAGATATTACTCATGCAGTGGTATATGGTTCTGATGCAGGTTTTCATGAAAGAATTGATTTACATCCGCTAGATAAACTTAAACTTTCAGAAACTGCTCTAAACAATATACTCTTACAGAATGCTGCGCGTATTTGGAAAGAGTATCCTCAAGTTGTAAATTTTGTTAATGAATAAATGGGGATACCAGGATTCGAACCTGGGTCGCTCGGGTTGGAGCCGAAAACACTAACCACTATGCTATACCCCCAATCACAATAATTAAGCCTAGCCAGCCCTTTATTTACCTTTCTTTCTTTG
>CAYVWZ010000011.1:0-4255 GCA_964455655.1 Candidatus Woesearchaeota archaeon | reverse complement strand
CCCCCAATCACAATAATTAAGCCTAGCCAGCCCTTTATTTACCTTTCTTTCTTTGTTAATTTCTTAACTTGTTCTATTTCTCTTGTGCTTATAGAACATCCTCGTAAGCGTAATCCCCATAATAGTCCATCAAGCAATTCTTCTGTTAGATTAACACGTATAGGATTGTGTTCCATGTTAAGATAACTATCAAGTATTCCTAACTCGTATGCGCGCACCATGAGTTCTGTTGAACGTATAACAGGAACATTTCCAAAATCATTACTAAATGTTTTCAAGTTTTCAAGTTTTGTAATAATAGTGCTGTGGAGTTTATGTTCCATAAGTTTTCGTAATTCATCAGGATTTTCGATGAGTAAGCGCATGGTCCTCTCATCTACTGCGAGGACTGCATTGAGTTGTTTTGCAAGGACTAATGATTGTAATTCTCCTTCTTGGATTAATTGTAAAGGATTTCCTCTACAATGATAAATATTGTTTGCATTATCAAATGCAGATCTTGAGGTTTGCACATAGTCTTGTCTTGGGTAGACTTGTATAACTTCTGAAGAAATTAATGATATTACTTGTATTGCTTCAAGTTTGAATCTCTTTGAATGTAATGGTACATTGATGATTTCTTTTTTAACCGCTTCGGTGATATAGAAATTTCCTTGTAAGTGTTTTTTGAGATGGGGTAATACCCATAATAAATTATTTGTGGCTATACTGATGAGAGTGCTTGAGTCAAAGACAATATCAGTCATGGAAATAATTGCCTCATCTGAAGTATTCTTTGTTTAACAGGTCTGCTTGGTTCTAAATCAGGTAATTTTGTAAAACCTATATAATCTTGTAATTCCCATTTTGATATTCCTAATAACTCTGCAGCCCTTCCTGCTGATATTCCATGCTCTACTACTTTTGATCCTTTCTGTACTCTTGCTTGATCCAATACTTCTCGCACATAGAGACCAAAGTTTGCTTCGTATGATTTGATATGTTCTTGTAAGTTTTTTAGGTCTCTTTGAAATCTTGGAATATTGTGGTGATGTAATGATAATGATGCTCCGTAGAGTTGCTCTTCTACGGTTCTTGTAAACCTGTTCCAGTCTGATGTTTGTCGTGATGCATTTTTTTCATAGATTTTAAACAGAGAATAAAAGATGACTGCTATAGAAATATTAATTTCGTCTTGAAAGATGGTAGAACTATGAACGGTTTGTTCTGATAAGTCTCGTAGTCGTAACGGATTATGAGTTCGTAATGCATCTAATGCTTGTCTGAGAAGGTGAAGTAAGTGGTTGTAAGTTTGATCGTCCATCCTTTTTCAAAAACGTTAAGACTTTGATGATATATAAATATTGAGTTCGTAACTTCTTTCTCGTGATTGTACTTCCAGAAAGTTTAAAAGGCCCTTCCAATGGTGCTAAACTACTCAAAATGTTGAGCGTAGGAGGAAATATTACTATGGACGATAAAAAATCAGAACACGACCATAAGCAGTCTCCTGTCAAGAAGGATGAAACCTATACATTCTCAAAGGTAAACATCTGGCAGGGCGTTGCTGCAATTTTAGGAATTTTATTAATAGTCTCACTCTTTACCGGAGGATTTGGTATTGGAGATAAAGACTCAGGAAAAGGATCAACAGGTGGAACAGTTCAACCAACACCGGGACAAGGCCAACCAACTCCAACAGTAGTTGATGTAGATGTTGATGACGACCCAGTTCTTGGTGATGAAGATGCGCCAGTAACTATTGTTGAATTTAGTGATTACCAATGTCCTTTCTGTGGAAGACATTTCCAACAAGTTCATCCAGAATTAGTAAAGAACTATGTTGATACAGGAAAAGTAAAGATTGTCTTTAGAGACTTCCCTTTAAGTTTCCATCCAAATGCTGAGCCTGCTGCTGAAGCTGCTGAGTGTGTAAAGGACTTATCTGATGACAAGACCTATTATGAATTCCACGATAAATTATTTGGAAATCAAGCTGAATGGTCTGGTTCTACAGGTAGTGCAACAACTGACTTATTCGTTAAGTATGGAAAAGAAGTTGGTGTAGACGAAGCTGATCTTAAAGCATGTATTGCAAGTGGTAAGTTCCAACAAGAAGTTCAAGCTGATTTTAACTATGGTTCTAGTGTTGGTGTTTCAGGAACACCTACATTCTTCGTGAACGGAGTTAAGATTGTTGGTGCTCAGCCATATACTGCATTCCAAAGTGCTATTGAGAGTGCGCTTGAGGGATAATTTCCCTCTCTTTTTTATTTTATTTTTGAGGTGTACATGAAAAAGATTGTAAAAACGTTAAGCCTTGTATTTTCTGATTCATTATATAGTGTTGTTGCTCTTCTTATTGCTATATTTGTGTTCTTGTTTAATGTTCTCACGCCGAATGTTTCTTTACTATGGCATACGTTACTTACTCAGGGTATTGGTGAATTGTTCCTTGTAATAATCGCTCTTGTAGAAGGGAGTTTCTATCTTCCTTGGTATAGTGCTACATTAATGATCCTTGTAAGTATTCTTACAGGTTTAGTGTTCGCATTAATTATTTTCAAGATTCGCGCAAGAATGGCTGTTGGTGCTGCAAGTCGTTTAGGTACAGTTGGAATGGTCCTTGGTGTTATTGCTCCTGGTTGTTCATCATGCGGTATTGGATTGCTTGCTATTATTGGTGCAAGTTCTGCGTTCTCTGGCCTACCCTTGAAAGGTTTAGAGGTTGGATTATTAGGATTAGCATTACTTATTGGTTCAATGTATATGTTATTACAAAGTATTGATAAGTGTGAATCTTGTCAGGTTGTATTAAAACCTAAAAAAGTGAAATAATGCAAAAGATTCCAACAATTATTGTGAGCATTTTTGTTTTTCTTCTTCCCTTATTTTTGTTATCTGGTGCTATACACTTTGTTGCATTTGATGAAAGTTTCTATAATGCTCAATTTGAAAGGTTACAAGTGTATGATTCATTTTCTGAGGATGTTGTTCTTGAACAATCGTCAGATGTTCGTAATTATTTGAAAGGAGAAGGTGTTCTAGACTCAGAGTTTTTTAACGCTCGCGAGATTCATCATTTGGAAGATGTTAAAAATTTATTATGGTTAAACAAAATTTCTTGGATATTATTAGGTATCATCTTGTTAGCGTGTATTCTTGTTCTTATGATGCGAAAAGAATGGATTACGTTGAGTCTCATGTTTAAAACAAGTGGTATCGTCACAATGGTAATTACTGTAGTTGTTTCGCTTATTGCATTTTTAGGGTTTCGTGCGATGTTTATTGCGTTTCATGAAGTTGCATTTTCTAATAATTTATGGAACTTAAATCCAGCGGTTGATAATTTGATTGTGTTATTCCCTGAGGGGTTCTTTATTGCAGCATTTACAAGGATTCTTCTTTTCATGTTCTTAATTGCGCTTATAATTATGTTTTTAGGAATGTTAGTAAATAAGACCTACCAAAAGTTTAAATAGCATTTTCCCATTAGTGAGGGCTATAACGGAGGCATGGTAAAAATGACAAAGAAAGTTATTGTATACACAACAGGCACTTGCCCTTGGTGTCAGAGAGCTAAAGAATTTTTGAAAGGTAAGAAAGTCAAATTTGAAGAGGTACGTGTTGATCAAGATCGTAAACGTGCTGAAGAAATGATTGAAAAGTCTGGTCAAACAGGTGTTCCTGTTATTGAGATTGGTGATAATATTATCATTGGTTTTGATCAAGAAGCTATTGAAGAAGCTCTCGAGTAGAGTTTCTTTGTTTTTTATAAAATGATTAAGGATTTTGGGGATGTAGAGGTAAGAGCGTCTCATATTAAACAATTTCCGGATGGGCTTGGTGTATTCGCTAAAAAAGATTTCAAGAAGGGAGATATCATAATACAATGGAATCTCAAAGTGATCACAAAAGAAGAGTATGACTCACTTGCAATGGAAGAAAGACAAGAATTTACCCATAAACGCAACAATCAGATAGTATTCTATCCAGATCCAGAAAGACATGTGAATAGGTCCGAAAATCCAAATGTATACCCTGATTTTAAGAAAGAAGCTGATATTGCACTGAGAGATATAAAGAGGGGAGAAGAGCTCTCAATTCCTAAAGAAATAAAAGAGGATTTTGGGAATATTGAATAGTAGTAATGAGAATGTTTATATAATCAAAAAGAAAAGGCAAGAGTTATGGACTACTATCAAGCTTCTTTAAAACTTCATGAAAAGAAAAAGGGTAAAGTTGCTATTCAATCAAAAGTTTCTTTAAAGAATAA
>CAYVWZ010000010.1:0-34753 GCA_964455655.1 Candidatus Woesearchaeota archaeon | reverse complement strand
CAGAAGCACAAATCACCCCATTCATGATAGTAAATGGAAAATTACTCCCTGTTACGCCATTAATCACAAATAGTACACCAACAACATACACCTCATTCACCCCTGATGGAATAGACCCTGATGTTGTTGGAGCAACCGTAACCATTGCAGATATTGATAGCGATCCAAACGATAAAATTATTGCAGGACAACTCTTCAAACCAGCAAGTGTTGGAAGACCCATACACTTCCTTCTCTACACCTGGAATGCTCAAGAAAATAAAATACAACCAGAAGCAGCAATACCATCAGGATTTACAACAGGAGCAACAAAAGGAATAAACGTTGCATCAGGAGATGTTGATAATGATGGATTTGACGAACTCGTCATAGGAGAAAGCTTCGGATCAACACTTGCACGAATCAAAATATTTGATAACGAATTAGACGAAAATAACAGTTTAGTTACACTCTATGAAGGAAGAGCATTCTCAACAGGAAAGGGAGTAACTGTAGCCGTAGGAAATGTCGATGATGAAGGAAGAGAAGAAATCATTCTAGGACAAGGAACAGAAGCCAACGATCCAGACTCAACACTCGTTAAAGTCGTACGCTATGTAGGAAATAACACTCTTGAAACCCTTGCAACAAAAACTGTTATGCTACCAGAATACGGAATCAATGTAGCATCAGGAGATGTTAATGGTGATGGAGATCACGAAGTAATCATTGGAATGGGACCCAACAATGTACGAAACCTCAGCGAAATATTCATTGTCTATGATTACGAAGACCATCAACTTAATTTCATCAATGGAACAGGATTCACACCACCAGGACCTGAAGGTGTCATTGTAGAATCAGGAAAACCATTCAAATTTAACAACTTCCCAATGTGCGGAGATGGAGTTTGCACAAGTTCTGTTATTGGACTAGAAGAAAACCAAACTATTACGTATGGAACATACGTCATCAAGGCAGAACATATTGAACCAAGAAGACTAAAAATAAGCGTTAATGGAAATAGCTTAGAAGAACACCTTTTACAAATTGGAGAAGTACTAGAGTTTGTAGATCTCTACATAGAGCTCATTAATGTAGAAGAAGGACTAGCAACACTCCGATTAGGAGAGAACTATCAACTCTGCCCCATTGATTGTGAACAAGATGAACTTCCTATTAGCCAACAATAATTCTAAAAATTAAGAAAGCCTCTGGGGAGAATTGAACTCCCGACCTCGTCCTTACCAAGGACGCGCTCTACCACTGAGCCACAGAGGCGTGAAGCAAACAAGCTAGAAGTTCTTTTTTAAAGGTTATGTTGTGAGAAGCTCTATTGCGCGTTCAAGAACTTTATCATTACCATTAACAAATGTTTGATCAGTAGGAATAACAATATCAGGAATAACCCCATTACCTTCAAGCAAGACTTTATCTTTTCTATACTTTAACCAGGAAGGAATATCAAGCGCAAACGTTGCATCATCTAGTCCACGGTTTTGACCAATGTTTAATCCTGCATGAGGCCCATCAAGAAGATATCTTTGAGGACATCCACTTCCACCACCTGTTCTATCACCAATCACTACTGTACCGGGTATTGCTGCCATATCCAGTGCCATATCTTCCCCTGCACTAAGTGTTTGAGCTCCAACAAGAACCACCACCCTCCTACGTAAGCTTTTATTATATTCAACATGGAATGGTTCAAAATCACTAAGAGCTAAAGGATCACTCTTACTTGTTCGTTCACGAATATACTGTGAGACTGTTCTTTCTCCATTGCCCATAAGCGTAGAGGTTATAGCGCTCGTGAGCGTATCACTCCCACCACCATTGCTTCGTAAATCTACAATAACTGCATCATGCTTTGGAGATGGTTGTTCACAGAATCTTTTGTAATCATCTTCAAAGCTTCGACTTGCTGATTCTGCAGCAAGATAAAACACATCACCAATTGATCCCCATATTAATGGGCCTGATTGTGTAATACCCTCTAGGTAAGGGATTACTCTTCCACGAGAATAATTACTCTTTTGTTCTCTGTTAAATGCAGAGCGACCTCTTCCATCAGAAGAAATAATTCGTAAATGAGGATCAGGAATAACCCTCAATGAACTATTAAGTAACTCATGAAATTCCATATTAGTAGAAACATTTGCAGCATCTTCAGCTAATGATGCTAACGCTTTATCAACTTCTGGCTGGCGGATACAAAGATATGAATAATTCTCTCTCACCACTTTTTCTGCTGTAGCAGCTAATGATTCGTAGTCACCCATAGCACTCTTTTAGGCTTGAAAGCTTATAAATGTTCTTTTTTTTACTACTTTTTAGTGAATATTAATTATGAAGAATAGGATGCGGGGAGCAGGATTTGAACCTGCGTAGGCACTAAGCCACAGGATCTTAAGTCCTGCCCATTTTCCGGGCTCTGGCATCCCCGCGCTATTGCGATCAACAAAAAATATCGTATATAATACTTTCCGAAACTCTTAAAAAGCTCAATTTTGAAAAAAGAACTTATGATTATCCCTGTACGTTGCTTTAGTTGTGGAAAACCTGTAGGACACCTATGGGAAGAATACAAAGAAAAAAGCAAAGCAGAAGATAGAAAAAAAGTTCTTGATGAATTAGGTTTAGAAAGACCCTGCTGCAGAGCATTATTCTTAGGACATGTAGACCTTTTAGAAACCATTATGCAATTTAAGAAAAGTTAAACTTCAATTATTAACAACTTACTTGATTTGTGTGCAATAATTTTAAGCTCAGAAACATCATTCATAACTAACGCATCCCCCTGATGTAAGAGATCATGCTCAATCTGCACACTTCCTTCAATAACAAAGGCATAAACTCTTCCTGTATGAGCAATATGATTCAATGAAACATCTCTATCAAAAATACCTAAGAAAAAATCAGCACTCTGATTAATCATCAAACCAGCTCTTTCCCTTCCCGAAACAACTTTTACTAATTCATTGTGTTTGATATGCTCAAATGATTTTGATTCATAAGAAAAACTTCCACCTTGTGTTCGAGGTTCTAACCAAATTTGTAAGAGACGAACAGGCTGATCTGGAGAGGGATTCATCTCTGCATGATATACGCCTGAACCTGCAGACATTTTTTGAATTTCTCCAGCACGAATAGTCCCTTGAAACCCATGATCATCACGATGGAATAACATACCGCTAAGAACAATGGTAATAATTTCTGCGTTCTCATGATAATGCATACCAAAACCTTTTTTCGGAGCAATAATATCATCATTCAAGACAACTAACGGACCAAAGCTTATATGCTTCGGATCATAATAATCTCCAAAACTAAAACTATGATAACTTTCTAACCAATCTACATGTGTTTTTCCACGATCTTGTGATTTTCTTATTTCGGATCTCATGAGAATTATTCTTCAACAGGCTTGTAAAAGTCATCAGGTGTAGGAGGGAGTTGCTTCTTCTTTCTTCTCATGCGCATAATAATAAGAAGTAAGATAATAATAACAAGCACCACACCAACCATAATAAGAGGTGATACTTCAATACCTACAACATTAACCATAAAATATTATGATCTTTAGTGCTATAAAAAATTATGTGTTCTTCTTTTCTAGTATAGAAAACCAAATAAATCAAAAAAATATTCTTCATTAAAAAAAAGAGGGACTAATGGAGTATCAACAACTTCTCTTACACCAAGAACATAGAGACGATGCATGGCTTGCCCAACGCCTTGACGCAATATGGAGTTTATTATATCCTGATGTTGAAAGACTTAATCATGTACGTGTACGCTTTAAAGGGCGATGGAAAAATAAATTTGGGCATATTACAACAATCAATCATAGAGACTCTGAAATTGTTGTTAACGGATTATTAAAGCATCCACAAGTACCTGAATACATGATAGATATTACTCTCGCACATGAATTAGCGCACTATGCGCACGGATTTCATTCTCCTCATAAACGAAAGTACAAACACCCCCATGCAGGAGGAGTTGTTACAAGAGAATTAAAGAAGAGAGGATTTGGACATATGTTGAGATTAGAACGAGACTTCTTAAAACGACAATGGCCTAAAATTGTAAAAGAACATCTTATACGCTCGTAGGATATCTCATAATATTCTTACAATTATTACACGTGATAATAACACGATTCTTCTTATATCTCGTTGAAGAGTTTGTCCCTGATTGTAAATAATGAAGACATTTCTTACACATTCTCCTTTTGAAAGGTTTTGGAATAGGTACTTTATGTTTCATACTTATCGCACGAGCCAATTTAACATAGCGATGAGAACGATCAGGATGTTTCTCAAAAGAAGTAGACGCTACTTCAAACAAGGTGATTATTCTTTCTTTCGCAATTTTCTTTTGAGAATTCTTTTCTGAAAATTTCATCGCTATAGAAAATAATAACCCCTAATAAACATTACTTCAGTTTCCACTTTGTTAAGAAATAAAGTGCAAATAAGAGAATTAACGATCCTGCTGCTAACATCACCCTTCCATTTGCAGCACTCCAGACTAATAGCACTAGCAAGAAGATAACTATGATAATGCCAATAATTGCAATGAATATAGGGATTTTAGGTTTCATAAAAATGAGAGAACAGCTTTCTGGACTTCCCGTTCACAGAACAGTACCATCCAGAACGTATGTTGGTTTAACTTCCGAGTTCGAAAAGGGATCGGGTGGAACCCAACAGCTATGGCCGTTCGAAAAGAAACCCGATTTTTCACTTTATAAATGTTTTGGGGCTGTATATTTAGGTTCATTACGAAGAGATGGCCTAATTCTTGCATACCATGCATGTGTATCATCAAGAAATGCTGATATTTCTCCATCTGAACATTTAACAACTTGAGATGGAATAAGCAACTCACGGATATTTGCGTCAACATGGAGATCATCTATGAGTGTGCTCATATAAGAGCGAACATCCTCAGGGCGCGTAGTCTTTGACATTAATGTTCGACCTATGCCCTCAGGACTATCAATAATTTGATACTCTCTAAAAACTGCTTCATTTAGTCTAAACAACTCTTGAACAAATGCTGCAGGACCACGCTTTGCATCAGCTTGTATAGCAAAATGGGTGTTCCAAGGAGCAGAGTTTGGTCCAAAATCAGTGTAAGGACGGCTTGTAGCAACATGATGCTCATATTCCCTCAACCATTGGCCAGGAGTTTTTGCTTCACCTCTAGGATGAAGTTTTCCCTCTCTTCTTCTATATTGCATAAGACTCTCTAACGCAGGAATTTGAATATCTCTTACAAGAACAGCTGTTGAAGAATACTGAGGACGAAGAGCTACTGTTAATGGAGCTGCTCTCTGTTGTACAGCAGGCCAATCTGGAATTCTCTTTGCGCGGGGCATACATTTGTAAGTATTGGCCTCTTAAAAACCTTACTATTTTTATTACTTAATAGTTACACTAACTCTCTCCCGGTTCTGTAAAAATGCGCCTCCTTAGAGAGGCAGGAAGTTCAGAAACAACGGGTTTTGGTGATGATGGAAAAAGAACACCCTGTCCCTCAGGAACTTTTCTTTCTCTACGACGAGGTTTCTTAGAAACATCAGATTGAACAAATTCAGGAGGAAGATTAACAACAACATTCAATGTTTGAGGAGGAACAACACGTCTTTCAGGAATAACCAGAGGCACCATTGCCATAGTCCAAGGAACAACATCAGAGGGATATGAGAACTCTTCAGCAGGAGTATTCTGTAAACTAATTTGAGAAGGAACTTGAACAAGAGTACGTGAAGAAGAACGCATACGTTGATCTGAAATTTCCTGAGGCATAACTAATTGCTTAGGATTACCATATAGCACTCCAAATCTATTCCCATAATATCCTGAAGAGAGATGATACGCACCAATAGTGCGAATCGTTAAGGTATGACTTTCTAAACTACCAGATGTGTCTTTATGAGGAGTTAGAAGAAATAGCTGGGGCCCTCTCTTTTGTACCGTAAACACACTTATTCGAGGAGGCTTATCGTGAGGATGATCATAGAACGGAATCACTCCCTCAGATTTAGGCCTAACATGAGCATAACGAGAAACTAATTTTCCAATTGCTAACTGTTCTTCAATAATATACTTAGCTGTAGCACTTACACTGGTCATAAATGGCTCTTCTAAATATTCATCAAAATCATTTGGAAGCCCTGGAAAATGTACCCCTCCACGAGAAAATAAATGAGACACAACAATATCAGCATGAATCGCATCAAGATAAATTCTTTGTAGCCTCTGCCCATACTCTACTCTATTGGTAATGGTTAAAACTCTATGGCGAATATCATAAGCTCGACCTTTTGAAGGATCTACAAACGACTCTCTAAAAGTAATCCCTAAACTAGGCGAATCAATACTACTATATTTGTTATTTGCTTGAATCCCTCGTTGTAAGAATTCAAGCATTGGATGCCCAACCAAGTTACCCTCCGCTTATGACTACAATAGTTTTAGATCATGAACAACTTTGTCAATCTTCTCATCATCATCAGGACCAATACCTAAGCACGTAGTTGTAGAAACACCATCAAACTTTGTCTTTCCTGCATCAGTAATAAGAGAAGCAACTAACTTCTCAGCCTTTGCTCTTTGCTGATATAAACGCAATGTTGCAAGATCAGAAACTTTTAACACAATCTTCGGCATTCCCTCATCATACCATTCATCAACTTTATCTTTAGAACTCTTCAAAACACTATCAACAGAAGCATGAGCAACTTGAGAAGCAAGCTTACCTTTATCCATCTTTAAGTCTGCACGAACAATGATTGCTTGCTTCATATCTTTCAGAAGAAATATCAGCTATATAAGAATAATGGAGCAATGAACATAACTATTGTTTATTTATCCATATAGATTTATAATCACTGCCTCTCTCTAGGAGCGCATGATAAACATTCACCCCGTATTCGTTCACTTCCCTATAGCATTGTTCTTACTCTACGGAGGATTAGAACTCTTACGATTCACACCACTCAAGAATAAAGAAGCATATTTCTACGTAAAAGCAGTACTCGTCATACTCGGAAGTATTAGTGCATGGATCACACTCCAAACAGGAGAATTAGCAGAAGAAGCATTTCAAAATAGTGCAGCAGAACAACTTGTAGAAACACACAGCGCATTCGCAACCGCATCAACCATTATTTTCTCAATCATTGCAGCAGCATACCTTATCTCATGGATAGAAAAAGAACAATGGTTACACTTACAAGAAGGAAGCACACTCCAAAAAATATGGAACGTTCTCAAAAAAATAGAATGGTTACTTATTGAGACCCCACTCGTTTATGTTATCGTACTCGCAGGAATTCTCTGCATTACTATTACGGGAGCACTCGGAGGAACAATAGTCTACGGACCAGATATTGATCCTCTCGCAAACTTTGTCTACCACCTCTTCTTCTAGAATAGTTTTATAAATCCTCTAACGCAGCCAATTGCAACAATTGGGGCTATGGGGTAACTTGGTTAGCCTTCGAGGTTTGGGACCTTGCGATCTCGGTTCAAATCCGAGTAGCCCCATTTCATCTTTGAACAACAGCAATGACAATCGTAGTAAAATTTGGCGGAACTTCGCAAAAAAATAGAGAAGCAATAGATCATGCAATAGACATTATCAGAGAAGACCCTTCTCGAAAAAGAGTTATTGTTGTCTCAGCACCATCAGGTGTTACAAACTTATTGAAAGAAGCTGCAATCGCAAGATATGATGATGGCAAAGTTGATTCTGAAAAATTAGCAAGAGCGAAGGAAATGTATTCTGCAATACGTGATGCATACTCTCTTGACTTTGATGTTGATAAACGATTTGCCCCTATAGAAGAATTGTTACATAAAGACCCTTCAGAGTTGGAGGGAAGATCATCTTACTTAGCGCACGCAATGCATTATGGAGAAGCAACACAAGCACCACTCTTTGCGGAAGTTCTTACAAGCCAAGGATTACAAGCACGAGCAATACTTCCTGAAGAAATGAATATGTTCGTAACAGATTCATATGAAAATGCAAGACTCCTCCGTTCAGGACATACTAACATTGCAAAACGATTACGAAGAGAATTAGATCAGACTCAAGACATCATTATTGTTCCAGGATTTTATGGAATTACAAGAGCAGGAAAAATTGCAACATTTTCACGAGGAGGATCTGACATTACAGGAGCAATTCTTGCAGAGGCAATAGGAGCAGAACTGTATGAAAATTGCAGCGATGCAAACGGAATGCTACGCGCAGATCCGAAAATTGTTACAACCCCAGAATCAATACCACACCTTACATACACTGAAGCAAGAGAATTTGCATACTCAGGAGCAAAAATATTACACCCCGATACCGTTCATCCCGTAGAAACTGCAGGAATCCCATTACGTGTACGCTCAACATTCCAAAGAGATCTTCCAGGAACACTCATTACAACATCACGAAATGCAACAGGAGTCGTAGAGGGTATTACCGCAAAACACGGATTTGCAGCTTTTAATGCACATCTTACTGGAATGAATGAAACAAGAGGATACCTCGCAAGATTAACACGAACCGTAGAACAACAAGGACTCTCTATAGAACAACTCATGACAGGAGTAGATGCAGTATCTCTCCTTATCCAATACAACGGAGAACTAGACAGAACAAGACCACTCCTCGAACAGTTAAAAGAAAAAACTCTTGAAAGAGGACTAGCAGATAGAGCATCCCTAGAGCTTGATAAAGCAGTAGTCTGTGTTGTAGGACAGGGAATGAAAAATACAGTCGGAACACTACAGAGAATTTCTCGAGCAATAGCAGAGAGAGGAGTCAATATTGAAAGAGTATCAGAAGCTGCAGAGCATAACTTAATCCTCACTGTTGCCGCAGCTCAAAAAGATGATGCAGTACGAGCAGTTTACGACGAATACTTCCCAAGAGCAGCCTAAGCAGCTTACAGAAACCTTTAAAAAGCCCAGCCTGAGAATTTCATTTATACGACCATGACAAAGAAAATCAAATTTACCGGTGGATGGGGAGCACGATACGGAAGAAAGATCCGACAGCGCTATATCAACACTGTTTCTAAAATGAAATCATGGCAACAATGCCCACACTGTAAAAAAACAAGAGTTAAGAGACAGAGCTTCGGAATATGGGAATGTAGAAGCTGCGGTGTCAAATTTGCTGGAAAAGCATACGAGGTGTAAATTATTATGACAAGCTACAAATGTTTTTACTGTGGAAACATGGTCAAAGACGAATACTTACGAAAAAAAATAAGATGCCCACACTGTGGAAGTAAAGTACTCTTCAAAGTTCGAAGCCAACCTACTACCGTCGAGGCGGTATGAATGGAACAACAAGAAATTTCTGAAAAAATACAAGAATTACAACAGCTCGAACAAACATTACAAACACTTACTAATCAGAAACATCATTCTCAATTACAATTAGCAGAAATAGACAATGCACTAAAAGAAATCTCAACAGTTACACAAGACCCCTACAAAATTATAGGTAACTTAATGATACAAACAAATAAAAAGGACTTAGAACAAGACCTCAAAGAAAGACAAGAAGTATTACAACTCAGAATCAAAACTCTTGACAAACAAGAGAAACAACAACAGGAAAAAGCAGGTGCTTTACAAAAAGAGGTAATGAAACACCTCACCTAGCTCCTGATAAGGAGAACCCAATGGGAGAATTTGAAGAGGTGATCGCAGTTCTCGTCGAAATGCTCGATGATGACAGCGTGCCAAAAAGTGTGAGAATAGAATTACAAGCAGCATTGAAAAGTTTAGAAGGATGCACCGGAGACACATCATTAACTTGTGATAAATCATTACAAGTCATCGACGACCTCCTTGGAGATAATCCAGGCATCCCATCCCACATACGAACACAATTGTTAAGTGTCGCTAGTATGCTTGAAAGCTACACGATCAACAACAGAAATGTTTAAATACAACAGAATGATTGGTGAGAAACAATGAAGAACACATTTGGAAAAATCAAGGACAAACTTCTTGGAACATCTTCAGACTATGATTATGACGATTACGAGGAAGACTACCTTGAAATCGACACAGAAAAAGAAACTTCTCGACAAAAAATCGTTATTCGACCATTCATTATTAACGAATTTACTGATGTAAAACCAGCACTTGATGCATTACGAGATGGTGGAACTATTGCTTTGATCAACATCACTCCAATCAAAGAACGAGATATCGTTGAATTGAAAAGAGCAGTTAACAAATTAAAAAAGACCTGTGACGCAATCGAAGGAGATATTGCAGGATTCGGAGATGACTGGATTGTCGTAACCCCTGGATTTGCAAAGATCTATAGAAGTGCAGAAACAGAAGAAGTAGAAGATAACTAAATAATTCTTATCTTCCTTTTTTCCCATGATCAATAGTATAGAATAAACTCTTTAACAAACACTGATAATCACTCGTTCTACATAGAGCACCATCTATACCCCACGCACGTAATGCAAAACGTTCATTTCCAGACAATCTCCCTCTTACACGTTCAACAAAGATTATTCCATATGTCGTGTTCACACCATATACTTTTCGTTCAACAGGAAAATCACCATTATTAACCACAGGACCACACCAGTTATGAGCCTCTAAATCACCAAGGCGTGAAATTAAGCAACGATATGCAACTTCAGGAGAGGGAGGGGGAGGAAGATCAATACGATCAGTTCTTGATACATGCATTCTCGCAAACCTCGTTACTTCAGACTGGCCCCCTTCACCATTATGACTGCTGCTAAGACTCATCATCACTTTGAGAACATCAACAAACTTAAATAGATTTCACCAAAGAATAATCCCTCTTAATTTTAAGACATAGAGAATTGCTGTAAGCACAATACACATTAACAACATCCAAGGAATCACTGAAGGCCTCACGTTCTTAAGAGCAAACCTTTCAAAGACCTCAACAACAAAGGAATGCTCATAATTATTCTTATCAAACAACGAATAACCCCTCAACCATTGCATACACGTATCCAACATACAAATCTTATAGACCTTGTCACGAAGCTTTAACGTCCAAATCAAACCCCACACATAGAATAACACACACAACGAAACTGCAAAATAGAAATGAAACTCGATACGCCAAGGCCACACTCGAGAAGGAATAAAGAAGAGAACAGGGAATAATAAGAATATTATAAAATGAATAATAAACACCACATCCGCAAGAAGAGACTTTACTGACATTATATTCTCAACAATTTGATATTATTAAAGCTTGGGGAAAATTTATAACACCCACTATTAACACCATACGCATGGCAAAAGAAGTTCTTATTGAATTAGACAATGTATGGAAAATTTATGATTTAGATGAAGTAAAAGTTGAAGCATTAAAAGGAGTATCATTAAAGATTTACAAAAAAGAATTCATTGTTATTCTCGGACCATCAGGATCAGGAAAAAGTACTATGCTCAATTCTATAGGAAGCCTAGATACCCCTAGCAAAGGAATTATCAAACTTGCAGGAACAAACATTGCACACTTAAGCGAATCAGACCTTGCAACACTACGAGGAAAAAATATAGGATTTGTCTTTCAAACATTCAATCTCATACCCTCATTAACAGCACTCGAAAACGTAGCAATGCCATTAGTATTCCAACGCATACCAAGCGATATACGAGAAAAAAAAGCAAAAGAATACCTAGAGAAAGTAAACCTAGGACACCGCATGCATCATAGACCATCAGAACTCTCAGGAGGAGAACGACAACGCGTAGCAATCGCAAGAGCGCTCGTTAATGAACCAGAAATGATACTTGCAGACGAACCAACAGGAAATTTAGACACAAAAACAGGACAAGAAATCTTAAAAATGCTAAAAGACCTCCACCACGAAGGAAAGACTATTATACTCATTACACACGATGTCAACATAACAAAATACGCAGAACGCGTATGCTACATCCGTGATGGAAAAATAGAAAAAGTCGAGGCCCACACATGAAAAAAACAATCATCCTTATCACATTCTTACTTCTCCTTAGCATGAGCGTACACGCTATACAACTCAATAGCACTGCAGAAAATGATCCTAATGCAACAGCAAGCATTTCACAAGCATCACTTGATGTATCATCATTCAGATATGAACCATACCCTGCAGAACCAGGAGAATACATCACCATATGGTTCACCGCTAAAAATATAGGGAAAAACCCCGCATACTCAACATACGTTGAAATAGTTGAAGATTATCCCTTTAGTGTAGACGGAGAAAACAAAAAACTCATTCCCAGTATTGCAGCAGGACAAGAAATTCTCTTCAAAATAGAAAAAGTAAGAATTGCTGAAGACGCACTTGAAGGTGAAACAGAATTAAAAATACGCTACCCAGGACCTTATAACACTATAGTAGAAAAGGAAATACCTATCAGCGTTCGAAGCGTTCTCCCAAGCATAGAAACAACAGTAACCTCAACACCAACAAGAATACCCCAAGGACAGACAGGAATACTTAATATTACTCTCAAAAACATTGATACGAGCAGCATTAGAGATGTAACCATCCAATTAGAACTACCAGAAGAACTCGCATCCGTAGGATCACTACCCGAGAAAAAAATACCACGACTCCAACCAGGACAGACAGGAAGTGTAAGTTTTAACATTCTTGCAAGCGCAGAAGCTGAAGGAAGAGCATACAAAACACCAATGGTGGTAAGATTCTCAGATGAAACAGGAACACTCAACACAAAAAACCAAAGCATAGGAATACTCGTAGGAGATGCAATCAGTTATGACCTTAACATTGAAGAAGCAGACTCGTTCACCTCAAACCAAAAAGGAAGCATTACTGTAAGCCTTGCAAACACAGGACCAAACACTATCAAATTCTTAACCTTATCATTAGAACCAAGCAATGAATACAAAATACTCTCCAATTCTAAAGTATACCTTGGAAACTTAGACCCTGATGATTTTGAAACATCAGAATTTATTATTGCAACAAACGTAGCAAAAGAAGGAACAAACTGTTGGATACCATTCAAATGTTCATCACCAGACCATATCGATATTAATGCAACACTTGAATATAGAGATAGTTACAATACACTCTACACTGATAATCAAACTGTACGATTACCTATCTACACTGCTTCAGAAATAAAAGCATATGGACTCGGAGCAAGTGGAGGAATAGGAATTATAACCATTATCATAGGAATCCTTGTACTCATCTTCTTGTACTTAACCTACGTACACTGGAGACATGAAAAACACCTCCCCCTAGCAATGAAAAATGCATTCAAACAAGAAGTACGAGGAGGAGTCTCACTTCTTGGAAACCTTCGCTGGAGAAACCTCAAACGAATTCCTCGACGCATTGCGAGATTCTTTAGCGAGCCATGATTGCTGACTACATTAAATATTCCATCAGCACCTTCAAACATAGAAAAGTTAGATCAGGATTAACAATCATAGGAATTATTATCGGAATTGCATCTATCATAGCATTAATCGCCATATCACAAGGACTACAAAATTCTATCAAAGAACAATTTGAATCATTCGGAGCAAACAGACTCTTTATTGCAGGACAGGGATTCTCAGGACCAGGATCACAGAGTGAAGGACTCACAACAGATGATGTAGACACTCTAGAACGAATAACAGAATTCTCTTACGTCTCACCCATGCTCTTCAGAACAGCAGAAGTAAAACGAAGAGATGAAACAAAATTCACCTTTATCCAAGCATTACCCGCAGAAGACTATGAAGAAGCATTTGCAGATGTAGGAATAGAACTCGAAACAGGAAGACCTATACGGAAAGGAGACAAATTTGAAGTAGTACTAGGATACAGAGCAGCAAAAGACCTCTTCAAAGAAGAAATACATATCAGAAACAAGATTACCATTGAAGGAAAAGAATTCAAAGTAGTAGGGGTCTACAAAGAAGTAGGAAATAGAGATGATGACAACGCAATAAGCATCCCCTTAGAATCAGCAAGAGAAATATTCGATGAACCAGAACAAGTAGACGCAATCATCGCACAAGCAAAACCAGGAACAGACCTCAAAGCAATACAAGCAAAAGCAGAACGTTACCTCGAAAGAGATAGAGGTGATGAAAACTTCCAAGTCGTTACCGCAGCACAAGTAGCAGAACAAATCAACAGCGTATTAGGAATTGTGCAAATCGTACTCGTAGGAATCGCAGCAATCTCGCTCATTGTTGGAGGAATAGGAATTATGAACAGCATGTATACCTCTGTTATTGAAAGAACAAAACAAATAGGTGTTATGAAAGCAATAGGAGCAAGAAATGCAGACATACTATCATTATTCTTAATTGAATCAGGGTTCTTAGGATTAGTAGGAGGATTCTTCGGAACATTACTGGGAGCAGGAGTAGCATACATGGTAGGCTTTGCAGCAAAACAAGCAGGCTTTGGAATATTAAGCATCCACCTCCAACCAACACTCCTACTCTTCGGATTATTATTCGCATTCGTTGTAGGAATGGTATCAGGAGCAATACCCGCATGGCAAGCATCAAAACTCAAACCAGTAGATGCATTACGTTATGAATAATTATTTCTTAGCCATAGCATGTATTTCTTTCATTAACAAACTTCTTACCTCTGGATCTTTGCTCCAATGACCGCCAATAACAAAGTGGAGCTTTGACTTAGGTAGTGCCATATGTAATTGATACGCAATACGAGGTTCGCATACAAAATCATAACGACCATGAACAATCACTAATGGAATGTGCTTAATCTTCTTAATATTTTTCAAAATATAGCGATCAGGTATAAAACATTTATTAAGAAGATAATGAGCTTCAATCTTTGCAAAAGAAATTACTGATCTCTTACTTATTATCTCATTAACCATTTTGGGATTAGGAACTAAAGAGATAAGAGACATTTCAAAACGAATCCATTCTTTTGCATATTTTCTCACAATATTCTCATTTACACTATTCAACATTTTACCGTAGTAGGGAGCCGGATCTGCTCTATATTTTTTAGGAGCCATACCCGCGAATCGCCCCCATTCTTTTGGAAAATGCGTCCGAATAATCCCTTTCAGAATAAAATCAATTTCGTCTTGATCGCCGAGAAAAATACCACGAAGCACCATTCCCTTAACTCGAGATGGATATTTCACTGCAAAACATAGAGATAGGCAAGAGCCCCAAGAGCCACCAAATAAGTAAACGTGCTTTACATTTAGAAAATCGAGAATTTTACGAAAGTCTTCAACTAAGTTTTTGGTGGTATTTGCGTTTAGACTTGCAAAAGGCTTACTCTTTCCAGCACCACGCTGATCAACAATAATGATCTTAAATTTCTTCGGATCAAAATATCGATGCGCATCCTCACCACATCCAGAACCAGGACCACCATGCACATACAGAACTGGAATACCTTGAGGATTACCATATACTGCATAATACAGCTGATGCCCATTATCGACCTTAAAATAACCTTCTTGAAAAGGCTTACGAGGATGGAACAACTTCATAGAGGAAGTTTGTACAAAAGAACTTATTAATGTTTTGGAATTACTTTTCTTATGCAACCAGAAATTCAAAAACACTTAAACAAGCACAACATCACATATGAACATTTCACACACATAGGAATATTTACAGCAAAAGAATCAGAAGAACATACATCACACTTACCAGGAATACGCTGCAAGAACATTTTCTTAAAAGACAGAGACTCAAAAACATATTACCTTGTTACCCTCCCTGTTACAAAAATAATTAATATGAAATCATTACAAAAACATGTTGGAGCAAAGAAACTAACCCTCGCAAACGAAGAAGAACTCAAAAGCATTCTGAACAGTTCACCAGGACATGTAAGCCCCTTCGGAATATTCTACGACAAAGAAAGAAAAGCAAAATACATCATTGAAAAAAGTGTATGGGAATCACCAACAGGAGCTAACTTCCACCCAGGAATTAATACAGAATCCATTCATGTAGACCACGAAAACTTTCATAAATTAATCAACTCGTTCGAAAGAGAATACGACATTCTAGAAGTTTAAAGCTTTAAGGTAGCATTAACCAATAACTTATTCGGAACAAAAATACGCTGATCACCACGAGACTCTAACTGCGTCTCAAATAAACCCACTTTTACTACAGTGCCTTTCAATTCACCAATACGCACCTGATCACCAACCTCTAGATTATGCCTACGTGCAAGGATAATACGTGAAACACCATTTGTAATTGCTTCTTTTAGCCATAATAAGAGTAATCCAAGAATAATAATTACAACTGCAAGTATAACAATTCTAAACAACGTTGTTGTAATACCAAGAAGATTCAAAGCCCACACAAAACCAAAAACATAAACCCCAAAAGAAATGAGAGAACTACCCCAACGTTCAGCAGGAAGACCAAACTCAAAATGACGTGATAAAATAATATCAAGCTCCAACTCATGCAGAACTTTATGAACAAGTTTTCCTAACAAACGCCCAATAACAATAGACAATAACACAATAACTAACGCCGCAATAATTTTAAGAACTAAACCAGGCTGATCCACATTCAAAACATTAAGAATGTCATCAATAATCATTCACGTATAGACAAATTAACAATATAAAAGACTTTCCACAAGAAATCATTATCCATAAGAAGAGCTCAAATAATAAGTTGAAAGTATAAAACCTTTTAAAGTAGCTTCAAAGAATATCTCTCACATGGGTGATAGCAATCAAGTGTCTTATGTTTGGGAAGGACCTGTTGTTTTAGCATATGAAGGAGACAAAAAAGTTTTAAGAACTAACGGAGACACATCTCCAACTCTTAAAGACGCAATACTTAGAGGAGGCCACCCTGAGTATGGCGGATTTCAGTTTTCTATACTAACAAGAGATGGAAGAGAAGTTCCTTATTCACAATTTACCCCACCCTCACAACCAACAACAGTGCAACTTCGCGCACGATTTACTACTGAAATATGCGGCACACCTGCTGACAGAGGAGCACCAGAGGACATAGTTTGGCAACGCCGAAGACAAGCTCCTGCGTGGAAAGATCATTTAGTCCAAGGACTTCAATATTTAGGAATTCATGCAGAAGAGAGAGAGATTAGAGAATCCTAAACTTTATTAAAGAAATTATTTCTGAACAAAGATATGCCCATCAACGCAACACCTCAATATGTAAAAGCAGAAGAAAAATATCTTGAGGCTAAAACAACACAAGAAAAAATAAAAGCATTAGAAGGAATGCTCAAAGAAGCACCAGGGCACAAAGGTGCAGAGAATTTACGCTCAGAATTACGAACAAAACTTGCAAAACTCAAATCTCTCGTAGAAAAAGAAAGAAAAAGTGCAGGTGGAAAAAGCAGTTACACCCTCAAAAAAGAAGGAGCAGCAACTATCGCAATTGTAGGATTACCCAACAGCGGAAAATCAACATTACTTACCCAACTCACCAATGCAAAACCAAAAATTGCAGAGTATCCCTTTACTACTACAGATCTAGAAGTAGGAATCTTTGATTGTGAAGGAATGCAATTCCAACTCGTAGAACTACCAGCACTAACAAAAGACTTTCTTGAAAAAGAAAATGGACCAGCACTCATGAGCGTTATTAGAACAACCGACCTACTCCTCGTTGTTGCAACAAAAAAAGAAGAACTTGCCATTATTAGAGAAGAACTAAAGAGAGGAGGGATTATAGCAAACAGAAAAAGACCAGATGTAACATTAAAGAAAACTTCTGGAGGAGGAGTAGAAATTGTTGGCACCATTAAAGGAAGCAGAGAAGAAGTCCTTGCAGTACTCAAGAGCCACAATGTTTACAACGGAATCCTTACCGTACGAGGCATTGTAACACCAGAAGATATTGAAGAAGCAATCAATGACCGCATCAAATTCATACCATCAATACTTATCAAAAACACCTATACCCCATTCGATCCAAAACATATTGCACAAGAAATACTCAAAAAACTATCAATCATTAAAGTATACACCAAACAACCAGGAAAAGAAAAAGACTATCCACCTATTGCACTAAAATCTAGAGCGACCATACAAGAGCTAGGACAAATTATTCATAAAGACTTTATTAAAAAATTCAAATTTGCAAGAGTATGGGGAAAATCAGCAAAACACCAAGGAATGAAAACAGGACTAGAACATATTCTTCATGATGGAGATGTCGTTGAGTTCCACATAGGATAGATTCACTGACTCAGTGACATAAGACATAAAAACTTCTTAAAAAGCGCAAAATAATGACAATAACTCTTGACGAAATCCTTGCAGCAAAAAGAAAAGAAATAGGAATCATTGATAGACCTAGCACTAGAAGGTTATATGAACGCGTAAAACCATCAGAACGTTCTTTCTATGATGCAATAACTCAAAAGCACCCATCACTCGCGCTCATTGCAGAATTCAAAAGAGGATCACCATCAAGAGGGCTCATCTATCCTGATGCAAACGTTGCAAAAGTTGTCCCCATCTATGAAACAGAAGGAGCAGCAGCAATATCAGTTCTCACAGACAGACACTTTCATGGAACACTTGATGATTTTGGTATGGCACGAAGAGCTACAAACCTCCCACTTCTACGCAAAGACTTTATCCTAAGCGATATACAAGTATTACAATCACGCGCCAATGAAGCAGATGCTATACTCCTCATTGCAGCAATACTTAACGATGAACAACTTACAACATATAGAACACTAGCAGAAAGCCTTGGAATGAGTGCGCTCGTAGAAGTCCATACTCGAGAAGAGATGAGACGAGCTGAACAAACGGGAGCAAAAATTATAGGTATTAATAACAGAACATTAACTGATAACGGATATAAAACAGATATCAATGTAACTCTTGACCTCATTCCTTACGCACCTCAAGGAATACCCATAGTAACAGAGAGCGGAATTGAAACATATGCCCATGTTAAACGATTACATCAAGGCCCTGTTCGCGCAATGCTTGTCGGAGGAAGCCTTATGGAAACAAAATCTCTTGAAGGTATCGCACGACAAATGCACATATTACAAGGAAGAGAATAAGTTTACTCAAGATCTTCTAACGCAGACTTTACCGTATTAATCTCAATAAACGTAGAACCAGAATCTTCACGCTTCGCAGCACCACCAATAATCACGATTAAATCATCATGATCTAATAATTTTGCATCAAGAAGAGAATGAAGAGAAACACTTACAAAATCAGAAGTTGAATACACTACAGGAAGCAAACTTGGATAAACACCATAACTCAAACTCAACCAACGAACCGTTCGTAAAGAATAACACTGAGCAAAAATAGGAACATGACCACGATATGCAGAGACAATTCTTGCCGTTCTTCCAGAATGAGTACCAATCAAAATAGCTCGCGCATTAAATTCTAAAGAAGCAAGAACAGCAGATTTTGCCAAATAACTTGAGATTTTATTCTTCACACTTGTAACTGAATGCCCAGAAGAAACACCTCTCTCACGCTCAACATTCTTTGCAATCTTTGACATCATATGAACAGCATCAGCAGGATATTTACCAGCAGAAGTCTCCCCACTTAACATCAATACATCAGTACCATCAAGAATAGCATTTGCAACATCACTTACCTCAGCACGAGTCGGAATAGGATTCTCAATCATCGTATGGAGCATCTGAGTAGCAGTAATAACAATCTTTCCACGCTCAATGCATTTCTGAATAAGACGCTTTTGAATAACAGGAACTTCCTCAGCAGGAATCTCAACACCCAAATCACCACGAGCAATCATAATACCATAGACATGATCAAGAATCTCATCAATATGATCAACACCAGAACGACTCTCAATCTTTGCAATAATCTTTATTGGACTCTTTAATTCATCCAATAAATTTTGAACCGCTAAAACATCATCTTTATTACGAACAAAAGAATGAGCAATAAAATCAAGATCATACTCTACGGAGAACCTAATATACTCAATATCTCGCTTGGATAATGATGGAAGACTTAAAGAAACCGTAGGAGTATTAACTGTTTTTTTACTTTTCAATAAACCTCCACGAATAACACGACATTTTAATTCTTCAGAAGATTTCTCCATAACCTTCAGTTCTATTAAACCATCATCAATCAAAACAGGAGCACCAACAGGCATTTCTGAAACAAAATTATGATAATTAACATGCAACACTTCTAACGTTGACTCTTCAAGACCTGAGCGAATACTCAACACCATACCAGGAATTAATTGAAGAGGAGCATCCACCTTTGTCGTACGAACCTCAGGACCTTTCGTATCTAACAAGATACCAATCGTATTAGAAACTTTACGAACATTCTCAACAACCAATTTTGTTTGATCAATATCCTGATGTGCAGTGTTTAAACGAACAGCATCCATACCCTTTTCATAGAGAGCTCGAATAAACTCAGGATCGCACATGAGATCAGAGATTGTTGCAAGTATCTTTGTTTGTTTTTTACGCATGAAGGCCAATCTCTAATTTTCCTTTTATAAAATCTACGAATACACAACAGAAGCTCTAAATACCGCACGTATCACACTTTTTTAAGACACGAGACTCAGCAATCTTCATTGCAGCAGCACGAGGAATGAGAGTATTCGTTTTTGAAGCATTCAAGACGAGAGAAGTATTCCTTACAATTTTCTCTTCAACAACCTTAAACATTTTATCTTTATTTCCATGAGTGAATTCAACATAACTTGAAATAACACCACCAGCATTCGCAACAAAATCAGGAATAATGAGAACATTCTTACGATGCAATGCTTCTTCAACCTCCAACGACATAGGGATATTAGAACCCTCAACAATTAATTTTGCTTTCACATGAGGAACATCACCAATCTTAATAAGATCAGGAATAGCAGCAGTAACAAGAACATCAGCATGTACTTTAATAATATCCTGAGAAGGAAGAGGTTTAGATTTTGAGTATGCAACAACTGTCCCTTTCTCTTTTTTTACTTTAACCAATCGATTAAAATTAATACCATTTTTTTCATAGAGGCAACCATGACTATCAGAAACAGCAACAATCTTTGCACCAGCTTTTGATAAGAACTTAGCAACAAACATACCAACATTACCAAAACCTTCAATAGCAATAGTTGTATTCTTTACAGGCATCTTCAAATGTTTCAATCCCACGACTGTTGCATGATATACACCAAAACCCGTACTTCCTAACTCATGAGGAAGACCCCCCTCTTTAGAAGGCTTACCTGTAGCAGCTTTAGAAGTTTTCAACGTTTTAGCAAAGGTAGACATTTCCTTTTCAGCAGTATTCATATCAGGACCAGCAATGTATAGACTAGGAACGAGTTCTTTTAATGAACGAGCAAATGCAGCAATAAGTTCTTGCTTCTTTTGAGGAGAAATAGTTCTATCATCAGCAACAATACCAGCTTTTGCACCACCAAAGGGTAAGTCAGCTAATGCATTCTTCCAGGTCATTGCACGAGCAAGACGAGAAACTTCTTCAACCGTAACAGAGGGAGTCATTCTAATACCACCCTTACCAGGACCAAGAGCAGTATTATCAATTACAAGAAAACCATGAAGCCCAACACGAGCATTATACACTTCAATAACCTTTTCAGGACCAAACCTATCAAAAGAAACATGACCATCCACTTTGTATCACCCTTTTTTTAATTTTGTTACAAGCTATATAAACTTTCTTATGACTCATCATCACTCAAACCAAACGAATTCATAAATTCCATAACAGAACGATATTTATGAACATAATCAAAACCTTTCTGCGTTAAGGAGTACGTACGACTCTTACCCTGATGCGTTTCAAGAACAAATTCCTTCTTTACTAACTCACGCAAATACTCGTCCATCATCTGATGAGAGAGATTAGACTTATACAAGATCTGCGTAGGCTTCACTTTCCCATTTCTATCTTGGATTACTCGCAAGATATCATAAATAATTTGGAGTTTATCCCTTTTCTTGCTCATGTTCTCAAAACCAGTATGAGATCCGTAAGGATGAGGAGATACGCAACAAGCTCAACAATATGAGCAATTACGTATAAGAGAGGATGATGTACTGCAAATGCAAAATGAACACTTGCTAGGAACAATAATACAAACGCTATCAACACCCATAACAAATTCGTATACCTCTTCTTTTTGTAGAGAGCCATATAATAAAATGCAATAAATGCAAGGAAGACACAAGAAAGTACATTAAATAAGAATACACGCTGCGTACTAAAAAATATCACCACTAGGGATAATGCAAACAACAATGAGAGAGTTGCAGTGTTCTTTGTACGTAATGTCATATACGTAATAATAATTAAACCAACTAAGAAGAATACCATATGAGTGTATAATCCAATAACACTCAAGAAATTAGCTAACTGTAAATACTGACCACGATACAAATCAAAATCAATACCTGACAATAACACCAAATTCAATAATGATTGAGCAAAGTAAGAAAGACCAATAAATAAGAAACCAGCACCAACATATCTCGGCTGATCATGATCAGTTAATTTGTACACTTTAAACGCATACCAACTTACTAATAAGGTCACTATTGCAAACATAATTTCTAATGCAACATCATACCCAAAGAACCATTTAGGAACAATATAGACAACTGCCATGTATTAACTGCACGTTACATGCTTTTAAAACTTTATGGAAAATACCTCTCAAGACATCCTTTAGAGACATAGTTCTGAACCTATTAAAGAAGGCCTGCTTTCATACTCCTTACTACCTCATGGAGGACCCCCAAATGAAATACCCTACCAAAATGGAAAAAGAAATGGAAGAAAGACAAGCACGACTTGAGTACTGGGAGATGCATGGCAGACTCCCTCTCAAGGAGGTGAGAAAATGATCTTAAGAAAACAAACAAAAAAGAAAAGGAGGGAAGAAGCATGAAAAAATCAAAGTACAACCGCCTCGAACTTCTCCAAACGCATGAATGGGACCTTGAAGAATTAAAAAAAGAACTTCAAACCATTCATGCATAATTTTTTTATTTTTTACGTTTCAAACCAAACCTATATAAAGAAATAATTTCAATCCACTACACATGAAAGAGAGGTGGAATTAATGGCAGATAGACTCTTATTTTTCTTCGGAACAGAATGTAAACATTGCCATACTATGAATCCTTTAATAGACCAATTAGAAAAAGAATTAAATGTAAAAGTAACAAGACTAGAAACATGGCATAATTCTCAAAACAAAGCATTACTTGACAAATGCGATAATGGAAGATGCGGAGGGGTACCATTTTTCTTTAATGAACGAACAGGAAAATTCATTTGCGGCGCAGTCAGTTATGCAAAACTTAAATCTTGGGCAAAAGAATGATCAATACACTCAACACCTTCGAAATAAAGAGACTAGAAATTCTCGATGAAGAAGGCAATGTTGACAAGAAATTAATGCCCAACTTATCACAAAAACAAATCAAAGAATTATATTATTGGATGAATTATACAAGAATCTTTGATCAAAAAGCATTAAGCTTACAACGAACAGGAAGACTAGGAACCTATGCAAGCACACTAGGACAAGAAGCAGCAAACATAGGAAGCGTCTATGCATTAAAAGAAGAAGACTGGCTATTCCCCTCATTTCGCATGAACGGAGGAATGATGTATCGAGGAGTGCCCGCAGAAAAACTCTACCAATATTGGGGAGGAGACGAACGAGGAATGAGAATACCAGACACTGTTAACGTATTCCCTATCTGTATAACTGTAGGAGAACAACCACTACACGCAACAGGATATGCATGGGGAAAGAAAATACAGGGACAAAAAATAGTCGCACTAACAGACTTCGGTGATGGAGCAACAAGCGAAGGAGACTTCCACGAAGCATTAAATTTTGCAAGCGTCTTTGAAGTACCCGTCATATTTGTATGCCAAAATAACCATTATGCGATATCTGTGCCTCTAAAACAACAAACACATTCACAAACACTCGCACAAAAAGCAATAGCATACGGAATGACAGGAATACAAGTTGATGGCAATGATGTCTTTGCAATGTATTCAGCAGTAAAAGAAGCACGAGAATCAGCATTGAAAGGAAAACCTGTCTTTATTGAAGCATATACCTACAGACGAAACGATCATACTACTTCAGACGATGCAAAACGCTACCGAAGCTTGAAAGAAGTACAAGATTGGGAGAAAAAAGATCCCATATTACGATTAAAAAAATATTTAGAAAAACAAAAACTCTGGACACGAGAAGATGAAGATAAATTACACTTAGAACTGAAAGAAAAAATAGACACAGCAGTAAAAACATACGAGAACACAACACCACCATCACCTGAAGATCTAACAAAATACCTATATGCAGGAGGAACATGAGCTTGGAATATCGCCTTGTTGATATTGAAACAAGAGATCCTGCAATGATCGCTGCAATAGATCATGTACTCTTAAGAAGATGTGATGAAGGAACCTCACCACCAACACTTATTTATCATAATTGGGAAAAATCTGTATCACTTGCTCTCGCACAAACCTCTTCTGATATCAATATAGGCATGTGCACTGAGTTAGGATTCAAAGTGGTACGAATGCAAAGTGGAGGAAGAGCAGTGGTGCATTATCCCGGAACTGAATTTACTTATAGCCTTTTCACCCCTCTTCAACATGAACCGAGCACAGCGCCAGCTGCTATTTATGATCGATATTGCACTGCCATTGTAAAAGCTCTTGAAGAATTAGGAATCTCTGCAGAAGTAAAAAATACTTACGATGTCTTTGTAGGTGAGAAAAAAATTGGTGGAAACGCTCAACGAATCCTAAGAAACATTGTAATGCAGCAAGGGATTATTCTTCATCAAACCCCCAACGCGCAAGAAACTGTTAGTCTTATGAATCCTGCGCTCTATGATGCAAACGATGTTGAAGAATTAAGAGGAATGTTAACTTCAGTTTATGACCATGTTCATGTAGATCAAGAGAAGGTACGAGAAGCGTTAACAAAAAACATCTTTCATGGACATACTTACACAATTGGTACTCTTAGTAGAGAAGAAATAGCAGAAGCAGAAGCATTAACCCCACAATATTCTAATTTTCAATCTCCTTCAAGCACTTCTATTCGCGGATTATGCTGGCTTCCACGAGGAGCACCACGAGGACCACAACTTCCAACTACATTAGGAGAAAATATCCATGCCTGAATTAACCATAGTAGAAGCAATTAATCTTGGATTAAAACAAGAAATGAAGAAAGATTCTAAAGTTGTTATTCTCGGAGAAGACGTTGGTGTTGATGGAGGAGTGTTCCGAGTAACTGAAGGATTATACGAGCTATATCCAGGAAGAGTATTTGATACACCCTTAGCAGAATCAGGAATTATAGGAACAAGCATAGGATTAGCAATATCAGGACTAAAACCCGTAGCAGAAATGCAATTTGAAGGATTTATCTTCCCAGCATTTGATCAAATCATTAACCATGCAGCAAGAATTAGAAATAGGACACGAGGAAAACATTCTTGTCCTATGGTTATACGAAGCCCTATAGGAGGAGGAATCAAAGCATTAGAACACCACTCAGAAAGCCCAGAAGCATACTTTGTACACACCCCTGGACTCAAAGTGGTTATACCCTCAACACCTCACGATGCTAAAGGATTAATCGTTAGTGCTATACGAGACCCTGATCCAGTTATTTTCTTCGAACCAAAAAGAATCTATCGCGCATTAAAACAAGAAGTACCAACAGAAGAATATGCCATACCTATAGGAAAAGCAAGAATTGTAACACCAGGAAACGATATTACCCTTATCAGCTATGGAAGCATGATACGAGAATGCATGAAAGCAATAGAAAATCTTAAAGAACACGTCTCCATAGAACTTATTGACTTGAGAACACTAAAACCATTCGACATGGAAACTATTCTAAACAGTGTAACCAAAACAGGAAGATGTATTATTGTTCATGAAGCACCACATACCTTAGGAGTAGGAGCAGAAATAAGCGCAAGAATACAAGAAGAAGCACTCTTGTCATTAAAAGCACCTATCAAAAGAGTAACAGGAAAAGACATTATCGCACCACTAGCAAAACTAGAAGAATATAACATTCCAAACGAAAAAACAATTGTACACGCAATCGAAGAGGTGATGAACTTTTGAAAGAATTCAAATTCCCTGATGTAGGAGAAGGAATCACCGAAGCAGAAATAATCGAGTGGCTAGTAAAAGAAGGAGAAAGCGTAAGAGAAGATCAAAATATTGTTAGAGTAGAAACTGATAAAGCAATTGTAGAATTACCATCACCAGCAACAGGAACCATTAACAAAATCTACAAACAAAAAGGAGACATTGTCAAAGTTGGAGAAACACTCGTAGACATTATTGACACCACAGGAACACCTAACGTTCAAAAACCAATAGCAGAAGCACAAGGAGTTGTAGGAACCATAGAAGTAAACACAGGAAAATTACCACCACAAACAGAAACAAAACAAACACAAAATACCCCTCACATCAAAATACTTCCAAACTTAAGAAAAAAAGCAGAAGAACAAGGAATAGACCTCACCACCATCAAAGGATCAGGAAAAGATGGAAGCATACTTGCTAAAGACCTAGAAGGAAAACTTAACGAAAAAGAAACAGAAACTATCACTATCACAAAGAAGTATGACTTATTCGGATATATTGAACATGTTCCCTTAAAGGGATTACGAAAGAAAATAGCAGAGAATATGGAACTACAATCAAGAATTCCAGCCGTTACTCACATGGATGAAGCATATATTGATAGATTAGTCAAAGTACGAGAAGAAGGAAAGAAAAAAATAACTGACACAAAACTAACATACTTACCATTCATTATGAAAGCGCTCATAGCAGCACTCAAAGACCACCCCTCACTAAATTCAACAATAACAGAAAACGAAATCATACTCAAAAAATATTACAATATAGGCATAGCAGTCGCAACACCAGACGGATTATTAGTTCCGGTAGTAAAAGGCGCTGACGAAAAAGACATTCCAAGCCTTGCAAAAGAAATAGAGGGACTAGCAGAGAAAGCAAGAGACAGAACATTAGACATTATGGATATGAAAGGTGGAACATTCACCATCACCAACGTAGGCAGTATCGGAGGACTCTTCGCAACACCAATCATTAATCCAGGAGAATGCGCAATACTAGCAGTAGGAAAAATGTATGACAAAGTCATAGCAGAAAACGGAAAAACAAAAATCGTCAAAGCACTACCCTTAAGCTTAACCTTTGATCATAGAATTGCTGACGGAGCAGAAGCAGCGCAATTTACGAACACACTCATTAAATATTTAGAAGATCCAAGTTTATTACTCGTACGTTAACGAGCCATATACTTCTTCTTTTTCTCGTTAGAAAGACGCTCAAGAGCATAGCGCAACATTGTACGAGGCATTTTCTTATGATGTTTCTTTAAAAAATCTTCAAGAACACGCTCATCCTTCTTACCAACCTCACGAAGCATCCAACCAACAGCTTTATGGATTAAATCGTGCTTATCAGACATTAATAATTCCGCAATACGAACTGTTTCATCAAACTTCCCACGACGAATAAACGCATATGTTGCAACAATAGCAATTCTTTTCTCCCACAAAATACGAGAAGAAACAAATGCATCAAGCATACGCTTCTGAGAAGGATACTCAAAAACAAATTCTCCAAGAATCTTTGGCGCAGACAAATCAACTAAATCCCAATTATTAACCTGAGAACGATTCATCATATAGAATTGAGCAATCTTCAATTTCTCATCTTTATCTTTTGCCTTTTCATACTTTTCAACAAGTATTAACAACCCAATAAGCCTCACCTCATGAATATCATCAGCTAACAACTTTTGAATCTCTTCAAGAGGAAGAGAAGTATACTTTTTAGCAATATCCCTTGATACCGGAACTGTTAACCCTAAAAAAATATCACCCTCACCATACTGCCCAGGACCTGTCTTAAAAAATCTTGAAAGAACAGCAGCACGCTTCTTACTTGCGTGACGCTTTACTTCCTGAACAACATCAATTGCATACATAGGTTATTTGAGATTACTGCCTATATAAAAAATTTCTTGACACCTAGAGATTACATCCATAACCATTATAAACCCCCTCAATGGCTCTAAAAAGATGAAACGAACACTTCTCATAATAAGCATTGCACTCCTTATTATTCTCGCAGGATGCGGAAAAGACCCCGTAGCACTAACCATCAAAGAAGGAAATCCCATACTTGGAAACCCTGATGCACCCGTTATTATCACCGAATATAGCGATTTTGAATGCCCATACTGCGGAAAAGTAGCAAGAGATACGCTCCCTGACGTAAAGAAAAATTATGTTGATACAGGAAAAGTAGCCATTATCTTCAAACACTATCCACTCCCAGGACACCGTTATGCAATGCCAGCAGCACAAGCAGCAGAATGCGCATACCAACAAGGAAAATTCTGGGAATATGAAGAAAAACTCTTCAATAATCAAGATACATTACAAAAACAAGCTTTACAAGATTATGCAGAAGAATTAGGATTAAACATGGACGAATTCAATTCCTGCTTTGATGACCCAAGAATAAAAGCAAAAATACAACTCTCACAACAAGAGGGAGATAACCTAGGAATTACCGGAACACCAACATTCTTCTTTAGTGATGGAAATAAAATCGAAGGAGCATATCCCTACGCAGACTTTGAAAGAGTTATAGAAAAAGCATTACAAAGCACTAACGCTACTGTTAATATAACCTCTAATTAATAGTTCAATTCTTAAAAATAAATATTGGTGTAGGAGTAAGAGTTATCCCCTTTGCATTTACTGATTCACTATTAGGGATAGTTTGAGATTGTTCTGTAATCAAATGTTCTACTTTAACATTACCTGATAAGGGCATATCAATAGTCTTTGTAGGAATAGTATCTTCAGGAAGGAATAATTTTGTCGGTTCAACCCATGCAATATAGAATGTTTCTTTATTCTTCTTTATTTCATACACTCTTACCTCAGGATCTTTCATATCAATTCGTTCAATACTAGAATATCCATTCAAATGACCATTCAATTGTTTTAATGCATAGAATGAAGGACGCTTACCTATAACAGTACGTTGTTCAGAAGGAGCTCTTGTAACTTCTAAAAAACCACCCCAACCAGAATTACCCGTACCCGCAGGAATAATTTTTTTGAATAATTCAAGATCTTCAGTATATGCAGTATCAATTAATACAAAACCAGAATCAGCAGCAACAACAACTCTTTTGACAACATCAGAAGCAATATACGAATAGGCCCACGCTAAAGTATCAGGATCTTCATCAATTAATTTTTGGAAATACTCACCAACACGACAACGATCAGCTTCCGTAGCAGGATAGAACATTTTACCTTTCAACAAACCTTTACAATTATTACCAGGGCCATAGGCAACAAATGCCGTTAATGCAGTATCAGAAATAATAACAGGCTTCTCATAATTTCTTTGTTTCATTTCATACTGAACCCACTTCATAATTTTTTCAGGCTCTGTAGGCTCTGCAAGAGAATGAACATTCACAACATCAAACGCTTCAGGATGGTCTAAGATCTTTCTCATATCATTTAACCCATGAGCATTATCAGGCAAGTTACGGAAAGCAGATTCATACTGAGCTGGAGAAGGATCATTATCAAAAGCGCCCCAAGGGAGGAATGCCACATGCGCAATAATAACATCAGGATAGACCTTATGAGCAGTATCATATGCTACTTGTAAATGCTTAATATAATCATCAACATTCTCTGGTTCATACGTAGAAAATTCAACTCCAATCTCATAATATTTAATAGGAGCTCTTAAACCAGGCATATCATCAACACCATCATGATCATAACGCTCAACCATTGCAGATAAGAAGTTTACATAATCATCTTCATATTCTTTCTTCGGTAATGGATTCTTTGCAGATAACTTACCAGAATCAATAGAGGCCCAAGGGCTATTATGACGCGTGCCCATAACAATATCAGTCATACCCGCATTTTGATATTCTTTCACCATAGCATCTAAACGAGAAAAATCAATTTCTTTATCAGGACCCGCTTGTAATTTTTCCCACATTGTATATTGTTCAGGATAGAATTTAACACCAGAAATACCTACCTCTGAGAAGGCATTACCTGTTCCTGGAAAAGCATATTCCACACCTATGATAATGTTATTCTTTTGTGATGAGGGAATAGGTTTAGGAGGATTATTAGAGTTATCAGGAATGGGCTGAGGACCACAAGAAGTAAGAATTATTAACAGAATTGCCAGAGAAAGGATAAGTTTTTTCATTACAGATTGTAAAATTATAAGGGGTATTAAAGGTTATGGAAAATGTCATTATTATTTAGTAGTGAATATAGAAAGGTTTAAAAGAGAAAATTACCTCAAAAAACGATGGTTAAATCAACAGTTTCTCCATCAGGACTCTCCCTCAAGAAAAAAATTGGATTTTCAGGACTTGCAGGGATTGTAGGAGCCTTAGGGCTTACAATATTTGTAGAACAAGGCGTTAGACTCACTCTTGACGAAGGATTTAAGAAACTTAAACTTAGAGGAAGAGAATGTACGGCACTCTATCACCATCCACCAGAAACCCCATGGTGTTTCCTAAGAGATCAAACAGTTTCAGGATATAACTATTCAACTGATGGACACGGCTTTTTATGGGAAGGAACTTTACCTCCAACCATTACTACGCCACGCCCGCCTAAAACTACCCGCCTCTTACAATTAGGGGGGAGCACAAGCGCAGGAGTGTTTTATGCAGGAGAGGGACCAGAAGCGCACACAGGATACTACAAAACTCTCGAAAGCGCATTACAAGAAACATTAATAGGGAATGGCGTAGACACAAAAGTAGAAGTACTCCCAGGAGCATTTCACGGATTTGATTTTGGATCTATGAGACTCGTATATGAACACGAAGGAGTCACAACAGACCCTTCAGCAGTTCTCTTATATGAAGGATTTAACGAATTTGGATCAGCATTTACTGATGCAGAAGATACTGCGATAAAAGATTACCTCGAGACAGGAGATGAAACTAACTTTGCTGCACTAAAACCATGGTTCACAAAAAATATTCAATACTTTCGAGAACAGCGTGACTTGATTACTGCGATGAATTCAGCAGATCCTCGAACATCTCTCACAAAAATATTAAAACATAATCAGTTAGTTTACGGAGGGCTCCAAACTCTTGGAAAGATTTTATTAGACCATAGCCTTGCCGCAAGAAAGCTAACTCACGGAGCAGAGGCATTCGATGTTGGAAGATATAACCAGTATCAGCCTAGCAGTTCAGGAACTTCTCCATTTGATGAGGAGTTCGTTTCCACACACCTTGTTGATAACGTAACAAAAATACTTGATGACGCAGCAAGCAGAGGGATCATAACAGTTCTTGAAATCCCAACAGAGGGATTTGCGTGCAATCCTACAGATGTTAGACTCTTTCGAAATGGATTGGTATTAGGAGCAAATGATTATCATGCGTTTGTTACAAGAAGTGTGCCAGCTATGCTACGAACCATAGGACAACACCATGGCTTAAGAATTAATCCTCAAACAGGTGAATACGAACGAGGCTCAATAATTATAGATCATGCTGCAGCATTTGCAAGAAATCCTGATAATAGATGTGATTACTTCAGAGAAAACGGAAGAGGAGACGAAATGCATTTTAGTAGAGAGGGTTTTAGAGTTAGAGCGAGAACAACTGCTGAAGCACTTGCCCCTTATCTTACAGCATTAGAAAAGAATAACCCATGACAAAACCAGAACTAGCAAGACCTAGGTTAAGTTTTAAGAAAAAAGTAGGAATGACTCTTGGAGTAGGATTATTAGGGTTAGGTATAGCTCAAGGCATAGCAGACTCCTGGATCAAAAATGCAGTGCCTCAAACACCTGTAGATGCAACAAGGCTTACAGGACCGGTATGCCACACCTTATACGGATATCCTAAAGACATTACCAGCTGCCACCGAAGAAATACTATTATGCAGGACCACCTCTTTGTTGATAGAAATGGACTATTTTGGTATGGCACACAAGAAGACGTTACCACCCCTAGACCTTCACATCTTGAAAGAGTAGCACAACTTGGAGCGAGCACGAGCGCAGGAGCATATTATCTAGAATTAAAAGAAACCCTCAATCAAGAAGGTACGAGAACGTATCAAGTTCTTCCTGGAGCAATTCATGGATATCGATCGCAAGACGAACTTATACGCTATCAAAAAGATATAATACCTCTGGAACCTTCCGTTGTTACGAGTTACTCTTTATGGAACGAAATAGGATCAATATTCACCCCTGAAGAAGAAACTGCTCTTTTTGCATATATGGCAGATGGAAACCCGGAAGTATTTAACAATCTTAATCCGTGGTTTTCAAGAAATATCGACTATTTTAGAGGGCAGCGCGCAATTCAAATGGCCCTTGATTCACAAAGCCCAACTGCTGGGCTTGAACGAGCAGTTAAGGATAGCCTAATCTATGAAGGAATACAAACCGTAGGACGCAACCTTCTCGAACATAGCAGAACATTACGAGGCCTAGAACTCCTAGCACATCGTGATAGGATGATTTATACACCTCAGGACCAGTCTATTGGAGGCCCATCTCCATTTGATGAAACATTTATACCTCAGAGATTTGAAGAAAACATGATCGCAATTCTTGATGACGCAGCAAGTAGAGGAATCGTAACAGTGCTAGAAATTCCGCCCCATGGATTTGGATGTTTTGCTGCAAAAGTGGCACCATCTTCAGGAGGAATTACTATGAGTGTTAACGATAGATACAGTTTTATGACACGCTCAGCACCTGCATCTATAAGGCGCATTGCTCAAGAACATGGAGCAAAAAGAGTTGACCCAAATACGCGAGAAGTATTAGAAAGAGGAGCTATAGTCGTTGATTATCAAGATATAATGAATGCACAAGGAACTAATGCTTGCCAATATTTCTGGTTAGAAGGAGATGATACTCATCAACGTCCAGATCCAACTCAAGGAGATGAGATGCATATGAACCATAATGGATGGAAAGTGCGGACAAAAATATTTGCTGACACTGTGATACCTTATTTAGAAAAATAAAAACTAATCTCTTATTTAAAATAACTACAACACTCTCTTCAGATATCTACCAGAAATATAAATTCCTACAAGAGCGAGTACAAACACTATGATCATTAACAACGGAATAGCAAGAGGAGGCCTAATTACATAGTGAGGTTTTTCAGTACATAAGGGACAATTTGGTCCACCACAATCAACTTCTTCTTCATCGAAATCTTTCTTATCATCAAAACAGTACGGACAGTACGGACCGCCAAGATCTTTAGGATCAAAGCTAATGAAGAGTGTTGGTTTTGTACCATCAAAAATAAATGATAATAATGCTTCACCTGCAACATCAACAGCATAGCCACCACATTTAGGAGCAACCTCAACCTCACCATACCCTTGAGCACATGCATCAAGCTTGAGCAAGAATTCTAGATTTAAAATTTCACGAGATGATAGTCCTTGACTTAAGAAACACTTTGTGATATTATGTTCTCTTGCCCCACCATCATCTAAGAAGATTACATCGATAGGAGTAGTATCTCCACATTGTCTTGTTTCTGTAAATGGATCGCTATTACTTGCACATATGGAATTATCTTGACAAACTCTTGATTGAACATTATCAACACAAGTACTCCAAGGACCGCACACAATTAATTCTTGACATGCACATACTCCTGCTTGACACACTTCGCCGGTGTTACATTCTGTAATAGGAGACCATTCTAAACAACGATCATTATCCCAATTACCACACTCACGATAACCTGCACCATCACAGGTTACTTCTCCGCTTGTGCTACACTCATTTCTACATCCACCACCACCGCCACCGCCGCCACCGCCACCACCAGGGGCAGCAATAGTGAATGATCTGATAGTACTATACGAGGAATTATCAAACGTATCTGTTGCAAGAACACGCCAGTAATAAGTACCTGCACCTAACGAGACCGTTACTCCCGTAGTGTTTGTAGTTTCCGGGATACTTGTGTTTGAATAACTAAAAGAACCAAAGCTAATATCAGTAGAAACTTCTAAAATATAATAAATAGCGTCATTATTGATATCAGTGCTATTAGACCAATTTAACGCAACAGAAGAAACATCTGAATCGTAAGAGGTAATATTCTCAGGAAGATTTAATGTTGGAATTGAAGGAGCAGTATTTGCAGAAACATTAAACGTTCGACTCTCACTGTAAGAAGAATTATCGTACCCATCATATGCACGAACGCGCCAATAAAGAGTTCCATTTGGTAAGTTGGTAAGATTTACATTCGTAATATTTGAAGATCCTTGAGGAACACTACTATTGAAATAAATAAAGTTACCTGCTGTGAACGTTGAAACGTTTGAAACCTCAACAAGATACACCAATGTATCACCATCAATATCTGAACTGTTCGTCCAATTTAGCTTAACATCATTATAGGAGAGATTAGTATTATTTGGAGGGCGATAGAGTGCAGGAGCTGTTGGCGCTGCTTGAGGGAATAAAATATTTACAACAAATCCTGAAGTTGAAAAGTTAAATGAGGTTCTTGCAGAATTAGAAGCGTTCGTAGCGTTAGCAGTATAATTTGTGTGATATTG
>CAYVWZ010000009.1:0-46423 GCA_964455655.1 Candidatus Woesearchaeota archaeon | reverse complement strand
CCCTCAAAATTTTTCCTTCTCAATAAAAACATTTTTTGCATTTTCTCATTTAAAGAGAGAGAAGCAAAGTTCTGATACTGATCAATGCACGCAAGAGATAACTGCTCGACAATATATTCTATCTCCTCTTTAGAAGCTAAATGATTATTCAATAATACCTGAAACCCTTGTAATGTATCAAAGAGATCTCCAGTTGATTGAATATGATTGTAAACCCCAATACGTAGAGAGTTATTTTTGTATTTAGAAATAACACGAACATCTGGTAAGTGCAACTTAATGTTCCAAAATTGTTCAGGTGTAAGAGCTATATAGTCTCTCACTATAAAGTGATATCCATTGCGTTTGTAAGGACCATGAGCTATGAAGCTTACATCATTATACGTGTCTCCATATACGCTCCATACCCAATTCATTAGAGCTACAACTAGTTTTCCATGAAGTGTTTTATCAGTTAAGTACTCTTGACTTAGTTCTTGAAAGTTTTCTATAAACGCTCCTTTTTCACAAAATGGATCTTCGTTAGGACCATGCTCTAGCAAATACTTGAATAGAGAAATAATTTTAAGACGGTCACTCATTGGTGCGCTTATTATTTTGCATTCTATTAAGACACTCACTAATTCTAACCTCAGCGCTGTAGTTTTTGGAAAAACAATTCTTTGTTCCTTAAAGTTATCATACACACCAACCCAAAAAGTTACAGAATCATGAGCAGTAAAAGAAAGTATGTCGAAGGGATCTAAAGGAAAAAATTCTGAAGTCTTTATTGTTGGAACATACTCTTGTAATGAAGTATAGAACTTTTCAAGAAAGATTCTAGCTTCTTTTAATGATACCGGTGTTACCATCAAGCTCAACCTCATCACCAGTTCTCAATATTTGAAGAACGTTTTCAACCTGAACGACACAGGGAATACCTAACTCACGAGACAGAATCGCAGGATGACTATTGACACCACCAATCTCAGTAATAACTGCTTTAGATTTGTAGAGTGCTACAACCATCGAAGGGTTTGTTGTTTTTGCAACAAGTATACAATCTTTAGGAAAGTTCACCACATCATCCTGAGTAATTACAATTCTTACTATTCCCTTTGTTCTCCCCTTACTTACTCCAATACCTTTCAATTCCATTTTAACTCCAGTAGTAATCTATTGCACTATACGTTGACATCATTATTTCTTCTGCCGTAGTTCTATACACCTCTATACCACCACCCCATGCTGATGGCAGTTCACACCCTAAATGCGTTTCAATATTCCATACCTCTGGCACATTTGTTTGATATAGATCACGAACCTTTTTTTCTATGGATTGATTTATGGGAACTATAATATCTGTATCTATGCTAACTGTCTGACGAGGAGTATGATGCAATGAAGAAAGTCCTAATTCGCTAAGGATTATATCTCTAAAGTACTCTTCCGTAGCAAGAATATTTGTCCATAAATGTATAACTGCACTATGAAGGTCATTCCTAAACATTTGATCATTCTTCAACTGCTCACTTACCTCTCTACCATCAAGCACCCTTTTTGCAAGTGCTAAATCATATTCAGTTGCGAAATGTAGAGGTGTTTTTCCTAGAATAATTTGGGCATAACTCATTTCTACACCATGACAAAACTGTTCACACCAAGGATACTCTAATGCGACTGTGCTTAGTTGAGTAACTTCTATCCCACTAGAATCAGCATATGCTAACACCCCTTTTTCAGTTAACTCTCTTCTCAGTGTTTGCTGAACTATTACACTTCTGAAATTATTCCCTGCACACACTGCATGTATCCTTTCGTGAACTGCTGCCATCTCACTCGTTCTTACTAGAAAGAATATAAATAATTCGCGAATAAATAGCATAAAATAAGCAAAAATTTATATAAACATGCGTTTTTTAATTTATTATGGCAGGGATTACACACGAAAAACCGCAACATCTTGATTTAGCAGATAGAAAGATACTCAAAGCGCTCTTTGATGATGGTCGAATGAGCATTGCAAAGATTGCCAGAAAAACAGGATTACGACGCGATACTGTTGCACGACACCTCAAAACTATGAGGGAAGAAAACATCATTACAGATATCGTCCCTATTATTAACCCCCCAGCAATAGGGCTATTCAACATTGCTATCATGCTCATTAGGACAAAAATAGGAAACAATGACGAGAAAAAACAATTCCTGCATGGTCTTGTCATAAATAAACACATTATACACATATCAAAACTCATCGGCAAATACGACTACTACGTATCAATCGTTTATGAACACACCGCTCATCTCAATCAACTCATTGAAGAAATAAAAACAACCGTGCCAAACCACATAGAAACATTTGAAGTTTTCCAGGTAGCGGAAGAACCAAAATTTGAAGATATGAAAGGACTTTTATAAAATATGCAACAACTATTTATAAAAAAAATCAAAAGTAAGAAAGAATTCAACCACATACCAGAAGAATACATCCTTGACATCCTCAAAAAAGAAGCTACACCAAAAGAACTAACAGCATTAGAAGAACATCCAAGACCAGAAAAATCAGCATTATTCAAAGAATTATTAAAAAAAGTAAGAAAACAATTACACATTACTCATGGCGTGTTTCATGTTAATACAAAACACAGAACAGAACTTCTTCAAGAACTAAAAACCTTAACAAAAAATAAAAACATTACACCAGAAATAATTACCGTGCACGAAAAACTACTAGCAACCCATCAAAGCACAAAAGAAAGATTAGATGATTACGAGTTTATTTACAAAATTCTAAAAGAAAAAATAGGAATGCCAAAAAGCATACTTGATATTAGTTCAGGAATCAATCCCCTCGCATGGATTTACTTCAAAACTCATACACTCACCTACACTGCAACAGAACTCACTCTCGATGATGTAAACTTTCTCAATCATTATTTTAGCATTATGAAAAAATATGGAATTACAGGAAAAGCATACCAAGCAAATTTACTCACAATAAAAGAATTCCCCGAATCTGAAGTATGCTTCTTATTCAAAGTACTCGATAACTTAGAATCATTAAAGAGAAATTCAACAAGAGATTTACTTGCAAAAATATCAGCAAAAACACTCATTGTAAGCTTCCCAAAAGTAAGCATTTCCGGAAAGAGAGTCTCAACAAAACGATTATCATGGTTTAATAGAATAGCAAAGAAGTATGAGACATTCGAAACAAGAAACGAGATTTTCTATATAATTCAGAGGTAGATACACTCTCATAGAATGAAATTACCTTTAAAAATCTTGATTAGTGTCATAAAGAAATGACCGATTTAAGCTTAGCATGGGATCCTGATGGATGGAAAAAAGAAGCTAGAATGAGAGATACTATACCCGACAGAGAATTCCATGATATTGTGTCTAGACTCACTGGACATGTGGTTTATGGAGGAGCTGAAATTCCTGACGCACTTCAACAATTCGCAACTTCCAGTCCTGAAGGTGCATGTTTCGATATAAAACGTGTAAGCTACTACCCCAAGGGCGTTCAACTATTTTTGTTAGCACAATACCTACGACAACGAGGGCATAATGAATTAGCAGAGAACATACAACCTAACGTATCACTTCGATTTGAACCAACTGGTTTGGAAACAGTAACACTGGTGTATACTCCGGAAGAAGGATCAAGAGGACCTATACATAGAGGGATTTTAAGAGCATCAGGCCCAGTAGAAATGTATCGTTTAGGAGATCCAAAAACATTTACGGTAGATATGAGCGAAGCACTCCCTAGAATGATGATACTGAGAGGAGTAAATAATATCGACAGGAGAGCTCCAACAATTTACACTTTTGATGAGACTTTTTCATCATGGTCACTTCATACTACATAAAATTCAGAGAACACCATAAGAACCAAACATAATTAACTCACAATTTGCAAGAGAGTTTTTTAAAGAATTTAAACATGCAGCAACTTTTTCATCAGTTTCATGACCATCTATATCCATAAAGAACCAATACTTACCATCACCACAGGGACGAGAATGAAGAGAAGAAATATTCAGCTCATTCTCTTCAGAAATAATTTTAAGAACATGCAACAAGAAACCAGGATAATCCTCTGTAGGACGTAAACCAATAGAAGTAACATTTCTTGAACCCTTCATCGAAGAAGATTTACCAATAACCAAGAATCTTGTAACATTATAAGGTTCATTACCAATATCCTCAGCAGCAACCTCTAAACCATACCCACGAATTGCGTCAGGATTACCAATAACAGCAGTATCATAAATTTGATCTCTCACAATCAGATGCATAACCGTAGATGTACTAGGAGAAGCAATACGACGAGCATTTGGAAAATTCTTATCCAAAAATTCAGAACATTGATTCAAGGCAGTATCTTTAGACATAATCTTTGTAATAATAGAATGCCCTCGAATAGTCCCAAGCGCATGATGAATCTCCAAATTACCAGAAGCAATAACATTTACACAACCCTTAAATTTATACAACAAATCAGCAGTAGCACCAATTAAACCATCTAACGAATTCTCAATAGGAACAACACCAATATCAGTAGTACCATTATTTACGGAAGCAAAAACTTGACTAATACTTTCAACAGCAACATATTTTGCAGAAGAATCATACTTACGAGCAAAAAACTCAGAATAACTTCCCGTTGGACCCAAAAATGCAAGCGATTTCATATTCAAAACTCATCAAGCTCTAGTTTTTATTCCTTTCTAAAAAAAAGAAAAAAAGAAAAGAAGCTTAGATTGCTTCTCCCCAGAAATAGATTTGACCGTCAGAGAATTCACCATTACAAGGCTCTGGTAAGAATAGTCTGAACGTAACTGCCATATCAGCACCAGGAGTGAGAACGTTTCCTGCGAAATATTCTTTACTTCCACTACCGAAATCAATACGATCAGCAGGAGCTGTGCTTGAAATAATTGGCGCACGATCACTCTGTTCACCAGTTTCGTAAGGGATTCCTACATAACCTTCAATATCTCTTCTGATATTATCATTTGATGTTTTGTATGCTCCGTTTGTAGCAAAGTAACAAAATACATCAAACTGTTCTTCTGTTGAGAGATCATCCCCAACATCTCCGCCATTCTCTCTGAATGCTGGATTGTCACAATTAGTTTGTGCTCCACGATCAAACGAACCAGCTGGATTTACCGCTCCATTAGTTGAATAATCATGTGGATTGCCATTTGTTCCACTGTTGAGTCTTACTCTATTACTTACAGGACACTTTGCACCACTACTACTTGGATCGTAGAAGTCAGTTCCTGAAATAGTCATATCGAGCACAACACCAGACCCCTCATCTGCATCATTCGAAATACGTAACGTATCAGAATATGATGCACTTCCAGGGCGCACATTATCAAAGCCTAACGTTCCATCAATACTTAAGGCAATAACTGGATTGAAGAACCAATATTCATTCTCATCAAAGTCTGCTTTATTGCCATCAGCATCTTCAACTTCTCCAACAATCCAATATTCACCATACATACTATTCGGCGTTTCGACTGTTAATGCACAGAGATAAACTCCCATCACATCGGAATCAAACTCTTCTAATTGTTCCTCACCAATGCGAGCATTAAAGTAAGGTCTAATATCATCACCATCTTCAAAGAACGTTGGTTGTAACGAACATGTTACCTCTTGAGGATTACCCTCAACTTGTGTAGGACCAACCGTTACCGTAACAGAATTAATATCTTCAATTCCGTTTTTATCCATAACAAGGGTTAACCATGCTACCATTTCCCCTTCGAACGCATAATTATTTGTTCTTTCAATAATCTCTGCATTTCCACTTGCAGGATCTCTATATGTAATACGTCCATCAGTGCTTAACCAAATTAATGGTTCAAAACCTTCAGGATCTACAACAATATTTGTTGACACTGAATTGCTAACTCCCAATGTTAAAGGAGATAACACAAGAAGCGCAACAAGTAAACTAACTAAAAATCTCTTCATTTCTACACCTCTTTTTTGTTCATGAATACCCATGATTGTTCACCCTTAATGCCCAGCTTTCTTAAAAAGAATTTATTTTGAATAATCAGCATTTTCTAACACGCAGAAAGAGAAATGGATAACAAAACATGCTTATTTCAACTTCATAAGTCCGATTTGTACTAACACAAAAACCTTAAAAACACTTCATGAAGAACCACCATCTCATGGCCGAGAAAACAAAAGCAGAAGAAATGGCTGGACTCCAAAGAGAGATTAGCATTTCAGAATTCTTCACAAAGAACAGGCACTTACTAGGATTCGATAACCCACGTAAAGCTCTACTAATGGCAGTAAAAGAAGCTGTAGACAACTCTCTAGACGCATGTGAAGAAGCAGAAATATTACCAGAAGTCTATGTCGAAGTACAACAAGTAAAAGAAAATAGATGTAAACTCATCGTAGAAGATAACGGACCAGGAATTGTCAAAGAACAAGTACCAAAAATATTTGGAAAATTATTATACGGAAGTAAATTCCACAGACTACGACAAGGAAGAGGACAACAGGGAATAGGAATATCAGCAGCAGCGCTCTATGGACAATTAACCACAGGTAAAAACTTCCACGTAATTTCTAAAATAGGAAAAAACAAACCAGCAAACTATTACGAACTACATCTTGATACAAAAGTAAACGAACCAAAAATCGTAACAGAAAAAGAAGTAGCATTCCTACGAGATCACGGAACAAGACTAGAATTCGAAATGGAAGCAAAATACCAAAAAGGAAGACAAAGTATTGATGAATACCTAAAACAAACAGCACTCGCAAACCCACACGCACAAATAAGTTTCAAAGACCCAGAAGGACAAACCGTTACATTCCCAAGAGCAATCAACACACCACCACCTATAGCAAAAGAAATCAAACCACACCCCTACGGAATAGAATTAGGAATGCTCATCAGAATGCTACACACAACAGAATCAAAATCAGTAACCTCATTCTTACAAAACGACTTCAGCAGAATAAGCGGACCAATAGCAGAAGAAATATGCAAAGAAGCAGGAATCACACCATTATCAAGACCAGCAACCATTGTAAGAGACCAAGCAGAAAAATTATACGATGCAATGCAAAAAACAAAAATTATGGCACCACCAACAAACTGCTTAGTACCCATCGGAGCAGAAGCATTAGAAAAAGCAATGAAAAAAGAAATCGATGCAGAATTCTACATTACCGTCACAAGACCACCATCCGTATACAGAGGAAATCCATTCCAAATAGAAGTAGGAATAGCATACGGAGGAAAAATAGGACAGGGAGAAGAAGACCCAACAGCACAAATCATGAGATTTGCAAACAAAGTACCATTACTCTATCAACAAGGAGCATGCGCAACACAAAAATCAGTTATAGAAACAGCATGGAAAAATTACAACCTCAGTCAAAGCAGAGGAAGTGCACCACAAGCACCAATGGTATTAATCATCCACATGGTAAGCGTATGGGTACCATTCACCTCAGAAGCAAAAGAAGCAATAGCAGGATATGACGAAATCATAAAAGAAATGAAACTCGCACTACAAGACGCGGGAAGAAAATTAGGATTACACATCAGAAGAACTGTAAAAGCAAGAGAACAAAGAGAAAAAATAGACCTGTTCGGAAAATACATACCAGAAGTAGCAGACGCACTTGCACACTTAACAGGAGAAAATAAACAAGATATTGAAAAAGACCTACAAAAAGTACTCCAAAAGAACATGGGAGAATTAGTAAAATCAATACAAGCTGGAGTAGCAGAAGAAAAGGAAGAAAACGATGGCGAAAACGAAGAGTAAATCAGAAATTGGACTAGAAAACTTTGGACACAAGCTCATCGAACAAACAAAGAAAGGTAAAAATCCAGAAATTGTCTACCCCTTACGAGGATTAAACAACGTTGTCTACGACAAAAAACAAGGAATACTCAAACTAGGAAACAAAACAGCATCAAGAACATTCTTCAACGTCGCACACGCAAAAAAATTCTTACAAACAGTCCTAGTAGCATCCGTAAGTAAAAACCTCCTCCAAGAAGGAAAACACGCAAGCCTGAGAGACGTCTTCTACCAAATGAAGAGAACCATACCAGGAACAAAAGTAAACATTGTAGACGAACAAACAGAATCCGATAAAGCAATAGAAGACCTAGAAGTAATGACAAATTTCTCAAGAGAACAATTACACATGACTGCAAACAAGAATGGAAGCGTTGCAGGAAAAGTCATTATTGAAGATCGAGGAGATACTATTGATTGGAGTAAACTAGGAAGTGGAGGATGGAGTATCCCATCAGTCGTAGAAGACATTCAATTCAAAAAAATAAGCGCAGAATACATCTTATACATGGAGAAAGCAGCAGTATGGGAAAGACTCCATGAAGATAGATTCTGGGAAAAGAACAATTGCATCATCATGTCATCACAAGGACAAACCACAAGAGGAATCAGAAGATTATTACAACGACTATCAGAAGAACATAAACTTCCTATCTATGTATTAACAGACTATGACCCGTGGGGATTCTACATTTACTCTGTAGTAAAATACGGAAGTATTGCACTCGCACACGCATCTGATAAATTAACCATACCAAACGTACGATTCCTAGGAATCATGTCAGACGATATCGAAAAATACGGATTACAAAAACACTTCATCAAACTAAAAGACACCGATATTTCAAGAATCAAACAAGTAGCAGAATACGAATGGTTCAAAGATAACAAAGAATGGCAAAAAGAATTCCAAGCAATGAAAAAATACGGAGCGAAAGCAGAAATCCAAGCATTAAGCGCAAGAGGAATTAGTTTCATCTCAGAAAAATACTTACCAGAAAAAATCAAGAAGAAAGAATTCTTGGATTAAAGTATAAACAAGTTTAAACTTTTCAAAACAAAAATAGACTTTTAACAATTTCTTTTCTAAAAGTCGTATGTTGCCTGTAGAATACAAACCACTAACTCGCCACGCATTAACGCGTTGCGCACCAGGATGCGATATGATGTTATTTGAACATCGTTGTGAAAAACCATATGAGACACCTATCAAGTTTAGAATAAATAACACATCGCATGATAAAACTGTACAACTACTTAATGATCATGTTAATGCCGAGCCAATGAACTATCATTTTTTATTACCAAGCGAATTATGGGGCATGGCAAGAACACTATCAGCAGAATTCGGAAGACTCAACGAAGCAGCTATAGCGAGCACGACACACAAAATTTTAGGGAACGCAAGACCAGAGGAATTACTCACTGCACAATCAAGGCTTGTTTGGACTCAGTATCAAGTCGGTGGTGGAAGAAGACCAAAATTAGAATTTGCGCTCATAGAAACAAAAACATCAAATGAAAAAGATGAACCCCTCTCGATACAGAGAGATAAAATATTACTACTTCATACTGCGCCAAGAGGATTTTATCATGATAAAGAAATACCTGATACAGGAGAAACATCTGATTCATTTGAAAGAGAAGTTTATTTTAGACATGAGTGGGATCCAACAGAATGGCAAAATAACGTCCATACAGATGAGTATGCAAGAAGATTTGGATATGAAAGAGGATTGCCAGAGTTCATTACCTATTTAGATATGGTATTTGATGCAGTAGCAAGAACTCGCGGTGTTATACTTCCTATGACTATTGACATCCCCACTATCTTACCACTATATGCAGGAGAAAAATTCGAAGTTAGAACAAGAGGAAATGAAGTTAGATTTGTTCGAGATAGAAATGTGCGATTAAGAGCTAAAATTGATTAATAGATATTCTAATAAATAGATCAAAATATAGTTATCTAAATGCCGAGAGACGAGCGAATCAATTTCAGGCGAAACTTTAGAATATATTTCTCAATTATTAAACACTACAAATGGTATGGATTAGGATTAATCTTTGTCATCTTCTTTATTCAATCAGTAATCGTTCTTGAACAATATTTATTCAAAGTATTCATAGACAAAGGAACCTTATTTACCAACGGGACACTACCGAAAGAAGAGTTTATACACACACTCACCCTTGTTGCAATCATATTCATTACGGTTCATATCATTGCAATCATTCTCAAATGGATAGGGGTCTATCTCAGTTCAATATTTAGCGCAAGCACCATGAAAGAACTCAAAGAACGTTATTTCAACCACATCATGCACCTAGACCACAACTTCCACGTAACACACAAGACAGGATCACTCATTTCAAAACTTGTAAGAGCTGGAGGGGCTATAGAAAAACTATCAGACACTTTTGAATTTAATTTCTTGCCACTTATCTTCCAAGTTGGAGCAGTATTCTTTACCCTACTCTACTTAGACAAACAAGCAGGATTCATACTTCTTGGAACCATGATTGCATTTATCACCTATAGTTTCATTATTCAAAGAAAACAAGAATCAGCAAATATCGAATCAAACAGAGCGGACGATTATGAAAAAGCAAACATAGCAGACTTCCTAACAAACATTGACTCTATAAAATACTTCGGAAAAGAAAATTTTGTATCAAAGAGATTTGAAAAAATAACAACACGCTCAAGAGATGCAATACTCAAATACTGGGGATACTTCAGATGGATGGAATCAGGACAGAGATTAATACTCCAAACAGGAACATTCTTCATCATACTCCTCCCTATGCTTAAATTCCTCAATAAAGAAATTACTTTAGGAACCATCGCATTCATTTACACTACCTATATTCTTATGACAGGACAACTCCATAGTTTTGTCAGCGGAATAAGAGCGCTCTATAGATCAATGGCAGACTTACAACCATTATTTGCCTACGGAGAAATAGAAAATGCAATCAAAGACAAACAAGGAGCACAAAAACTAAACATAAAACACGGAGAAATAACATTCGACCATGTAGGATTCAAATACCACCAGCGAGCAATATTCAAAGATTTTGATTTACATATAAAGAAAAATGAAAAAATAGCACTCGTAGGACATTCAGGATCAGGAAAATCAACACTCATCAAATTACTCTACAGATTCTACGATGTCAACCAAGGAGCAATACTCATAGACGGAAGAGACATACGAGAATTCAAACAAGAATCATTACGATCAGAACTTAGCATTGTACCACAAGAATGCGTCTTATTCGATGATACCATCTACAACAATATAGCATTCTCAAGACCAAACGCAAGACCAGAAGAAGTATGGAGGGCAATACGCCTAGCACAATTAAATGATCTCATCAAACAATTACCCCTCAAAGAAAACACGGTAGTAGGAGAGAGAGGAGTTAAATTATCAGGAGGAGAAAAACAACGCGTAAGCATAGCAAGAGCATTATTAGCAGATAAGAAAATCTTAGTACTCGATGAAGCAACATCATCACTAGACTCAGAAACAGAACACGAAATACAAAAAGCACTTCAAACATTAATGAAAGGAAGAACAACAATCATTATTGCTCACAGACTATCAACAATCATGCATGCAGATAAAATCATTGTAATGAAACAAGGAACAATAGTACAACAAGGACCACACAAACAACTTATCAAACAAGAAGGAGAATATCAAAAACTCTGGAAATTACAAAAAGGCGGATATATTCAATAGTACTAAACCAATAAATACCGAGGTATTGGAAGATCCAACTCAACAAAGGTCTCTTTTCTATTCTTAAAATTAAAAATACTGTAACCAACAACCTTGCCCGTTTTTTTATCAATACGCTCAAAGCATTTTTTATTTAATTCCCTAAAATATCCATCTTGAACCTTACCGAAATATATCTCCAAAATATCAGATTCTTTATCATAATGTATATGCATTTTTTGCTTTTTCATTTTTTAACCATATACGCTGTTAAGATATTTCCTTTGCGCTGTTCTATAAACACTACAACAACCATTACGTACATATGGTCTTGCTTTACGTGCTTATAGTAGTAGACGACATTATTTCTATATAAATCTTCTTCAATAAAATCTGGACAGTTTATTGTTAACTCGACCTCATGATGTTTATTTTGCATTTCTGGATGTTTAGTGATATGGCTCCAACGCTCTGCTGTCAAACAAACTTCTCTACCCCATCGGTCTGTAAATATTGAATCCACAACTGAACTACTTCAAAGAGAGCTATATCTTCTTAGGATAAAAAATTGGAAATATTGCTCACGTAGAAGAAACAATTTCAAAAATATAATTAAAAAAAGAAAAAAGTTTAAGCAGCGCAACTTGCACTACTTACAACTTCATCAATTAATGGATTTTCTCTAACACATGCTGCAGAAACTTTGTAGAGCTTACCATCGCAAACAAGGTATTTCTGTTTACCAGTAACCTTATTCCCAGTGAGCTGTAACATTGCTTCATTACCAACAACATTAGACTGAACGGTTAATCCTAATTGTTCAAGAACAGGAACAATAGCTTTGTCAATTGCTACTTGAAGATTATTGTTTCCGAAATTTTCATTCTCAACATTAACTCTTACTTGACAACCAGACTTAGCAACTGAAACTATATCAGAACCGCCATCTGTAGGCCAATCAGGATATTTAGCACTGAAAGAACCATCAGCATAGTCTTTGTATGTAACTTGACCGCAACCTGCGAGCACTACTAAAAGCGCAACGCTTACTGCGAATATTAAACCATATCTCATAGTTCAACCTCCTTTTAATACCGAAAGAACTAACAAAAGAATCATATAAATGTTTCGAACAAAACAAATATAAATCTGAAGGGATGTTCTACTTCAAATGATTAAAAATAACATTATTTATGATCCTTATTCTGATTGGAGATTTAAAATTTCAAAAGCTAAAGGAAGCTATGTCTGGGATGAAAAAGGGAACAAACTTATTGACTTCACCTCCGGATGGAATGTAACAAATCTTGGGTGGAATAATTCAGAGGTAATAACTGCAGTGATTACCCAAGCAAAAAAAAACACTCACTCTCTACTATGGACCTCAGAACCTATTCAAGAAAAATATGCTCAAGCTTTTATCAAATCCCTGCCTAAAGAACTATGCGCTATCGGGAGGGCAACCAGCGGGACAGAAGCAAATGAAGAGGCTATCAAAACGGCAAGAGCTTTTACTGGAAGAGATAAAATATTAGGATTTAGAAATGCTTACCACGGCCAATCATTTTCAACACTAGCAATCGGATTCCCCCCTGAATCTGATGATCCTGCATACAGAGAATTTATTCAAATAGACTTTCCAAAACTCTATGGGAAAAATCAAGACTCAAAAAAAATATTACGAGAATTCTCACAAGACCTTGAAAAGAAACTCTTCAAAAAAGACGTTGCCGCAATGATTGTAGAAGCAGGAATTATTACAGGAGCAGGCTCAACGTTTGTTGCTCCAGAAGGATGCTTAAAGATCATTAGGGATTTAACCAAAAAATATGACACGCTCCTTATTCTTGATGAGGTTGGAACTGGCTTTTCAAGATGCGGAAAACTCTACGGGATGAATATTGAAAAGATTGTACCTGACATTGCAACATTCGCTAAAGGAATTTCAAATGGCGCTGTTGCCATCGGAACAATGGTAACAACAAAAGAAATTGCAGAAAAAACTTTTGAAAACTCTCAACTCATTTCAACTTTTGGTTGGACACCAATTGCTTGCGCTGCTAGCTTGAAAGTTTTAGAGATTCATCAGAGAGACAAAATATGGTTAAAAGCAGAAAAAGATGGAACTTATCTCTTAAAGAAATTAAAAGAATCATTAAGAGGAAATAACTTCATTGAAGACATAAGCGGAAGAGGTATGGAAATTGGAGTTCATTTTATCAAACCTCTTGCAGTAAAAATAGTAAATGAAGCTCAAAAAAGAGGATTACATTTGGTCTGCGATACCAACTCAAACATACAACTCATGCCACCTCTTACGATCTCTAGAAAAGATTTAGACCAAGGGATTACTATTCTCCTCTCAGTAATAAACGATGTAACAAAAGAAAATGATATAAGCTATAGATCTCTTGAGAGAGCATGACACATTTCACAGGGATTATTATAGAAGAAAGCCTAGAAAAGAAAGATGTTCTCAAAAAAATTAAGATCAGCCAAACAAAAGTAGTCGCTGTAACAGAAAAACATAGAACACCATGGGTTAAGACATGGACTCTACACACTGTAGAAATACCTGAGAATAAAGCAAGAGAACTAGCACAAGAAATAAGCAGAGCATTAGACACAAAACATGAATGGTATGCAGACTACAAGAACAACACCCACCACTATATTATTTTCAGAAACAAAGTCTTCTTCATTAACAGAAAACATAGGGAAGAGTACCTCAAAGCAAGAGAATATGGCATTTCTCTAGGGATCCCAGAATACCAAGTAAACTTCGAAGCAGACCTTATATGAGGGCTACACAGAAACCCTTTTAAAGAAAATGTAAGGGTTATCACCACTATTGCCTCTGTAGCTTAGCAGGTAGAGCGCGTGGCTGTTAACCACGAGGTCGCAAGTTCAAGTCTTGCCAGAGGCGCTTTATATTCTTATTAAGAAACATGAAAGAATACCACCCCTATTGCGCGCGCAGAGACGAACTCTTTGATGCAAATACCAAAGGTTACCTTACGGATAAAGAACTAGTAGAAGAGTTACTAGAAGCAAAGAGGCTTATCAAACCAGAAGACAATCTCAAATCATTAATGCTTGTAAGATCACCTGGGATTGAAGATGACAAACCTATAGACTGCTAATAACCCTCAGGTGGCTTAATACGCGCCCCAAGCATCTGTAGGTTTAATGCTTTAATATATTCTAGAGTCTTATTTGCGTATTCTAAAAGCTCTTGTCTATTACCACCACGAAGACTTGCAAGGTTTAATACTTGCTCCTCTGTTTTAGAAAAATCATTTTTGAATTTTTGGTTCATATCTTTCCATGCAATATCCTTGAATAATTCTGCATGTTTAGGATCATACTTGAGCACCCCTTTCATCATTAAGAAAGCTATAGCAGGATACCCTAACGAACCGACATAATACGATGAGTTGTCATTGCACATAATAGCGTTCTTCGAAGGATCATAAGTAATAGTATAGAACTTTCTACGACTCGAAGAATAGCATTTAGCAGAGCCCCCCTCAAATTCTAACCTTTTATCGCTTATCGTGCCTAATGCTTCAAAAATCTTGCAACGAGAGGGCATACTCCAAGAGGGCATAGGTTTGTGAGATACAATGAAATATTAAAAGATTTTCAGTTTTTATGAATTATTTTCAAGAATCTTCAAGGAGTTATTATAAATGTTAAAAGCAATAATGAGGTATGGCGGGACGGCTAAGATTTCTAAAAGGAATGCAGAGCAAGTTGCTAACACAATTTAGGAATAAGCAAAGCCTTTCCGTAAGAGAATTAGCTAAGCTATTAGAGGTTAAAGAAAATGCACTAAAAAAGTGGATATCTGAAACTAGAACACTTCCAGAGAATATTTTCAATATATTAGTAGAAAAGGACAACAATCTTGAACAGTACCATAAATATATATTAGAAAAATTGCCAGAGAACTGGGGCGATAGTAAAGGTGGAAATTTAAGAATTAACAACATTGAAGATATTGCTTTTTACTGTCAAGGAATAAGAGCTGCGCAAGATGAAAAACGAAAAGCAAAAGACAAAACGTATTTTACAAATCAAAATTTTGATAGATTATTGAAAGAGAACGTAGACTTAAATGCAGTGTTGGCTGTATGCTTGTTAACTGATGGCTCAATAACTAAAAATAGAATTTCTTATTATACAACAGACAAGGAATTAAAGGAGGTTTTGTATAATACTATCGTAAAATTAAGTGAGTATAAGGTTGGAATCTACAAAGATAAAGATGGTGGCTACAACATACGAGTAAGCGATACGAGGCTCGTGCAAAAGTTGGAGGCGTTAAGCCCAACGTACAAAAAACTACCTGGTAAAGGACAGCGCAAAGAAGAATATTACAGCGAAACTCAACCCTCCGTAAAATTTCTCAACAATGTAGACCTGAATACCATTAAGTGGTGTATCAGATTCGCATTTTCTACTGATGGATGCATTAGCTTATCTCAAAGAAACAATGCTTATCTATGTCTTACCTGTTACCACCAATCGCTACCATTAGAATGGAAAGAAATATTAGAAAAGTATGGCATCCTTCTGAATATTGTTAAAGAAAGAAACTCGTGGTGCGAGATAAGTGGCCTAAAGAGCTCAAGAATTGGCACTCTCATCAGGTTTTATAGGTTCTGTGGATTTGTCCCAGGAGTGAAAGTAACTGCTAAGAGCAAATATTATAAAGGGCTTCCAAAGAACGAAATACTGCGAAAAGCCATACATTATGAGCCCGTGGCTTAGACAATTAATAGTAAAAATTGGAGCAACCTGGCTAGAGCATTCGACTGATACTCGAAAGGTCCCAAGTTCAAATCTTGGCGGGCTCATCCTATTCTTATGCAGCAACGACAACTAGAAAATGAACATGTAAGAGAATCATACCGACGTATTGGAGATTTTATTACTGTCTCTTGGTATGGATTTGAAAAACAAATCGAAACAGGAGCTCTAACACTCCCCACAGTAAGAGATCTTAGAGAACAATTTAGAAGATTTGAAGAACTACCACAGACAAGAAGAAGAATTGAATTAACACCATTAACAATTTATGCTGAACATGTTAGAAGATTAATGCTTCCCTCCTTTACGTATGACTTTGAAGTTCCTCCTGATGCTTATGTGCCAACAAAAGATATAGAATCAGTCATTCATAGCGGATTACAAACTGCAGTTGGTTTTTTTACGTTCCTTACTTATAGAACAGGAGCAGACAGTGATATGGTTGAAAGAGCTGCATTAAAACTTTCTAAAACACGACTAGAAGATATAACAAAAACTCGCGCACGCGTAGCACCATCTCGGTATGAACTCTTTGATAAGACAGGGGAAGTAAAAAATAGATTCTTAATTCAAAGAGGATATGGAAGAAGAGTTGGTTGCCCCGCATCACTAAAACCAACAGATCTTGCAAAAACAACATTAATCAATGCGGGCATACATCCAGAAAAAACCGTTACTTCAAGAATGGCAAGATTCTTCGTACAGGGAGTTCATACTTCAGTAATACCCGCATTAGAAGACATACCTGAAGGAAGAAAGGGGAGTTTATTATGGTACGAACAGCACACTATAGGGAGATTTAGAAACACATAAATAATAACATGCTAAAGAAAAAACTATGGAAACCATACCTATAGACTACTTACAAAAACTCGATATAAGAGTCGGAACTATTGTACATGCCGAGAAAGTAGAAAATGCTGATAAATTGCTTAAGTTAACTGTTGCATTTGGAGAAGAAACAAGAACTATTCTTACAGCAATGGCAATGTACTTTCAACCTGAACATTTCATAGGAAAACAAATGCCATTCATCATGAACTTAGAACCAAGAAAGATTAGAGGCATTGAAAGTCAAGGAATGATACTCGCAGCAGATACTGAAGAAGGACCTGCATTATTACACCCTGAAAGAAAGATACCTGATGGAAGTAAAGTTATTTAATTATCTTCAATCTTCTTGAATAATATTTCACCTTTCTGAACTTTCTTATCTTTTAACATTCCAGGTTTAATATCATCAAAAGTTCCAGGTTTTATGTTTAATTGTTTTGTAATTTGTAATGCAGTCTCAGGCAAGAATGGGGCAGTCATAATAGAAATAAATCTAACACTCTCTACTAATGTATAAATAACATCTTTTAATTTTTCAGGATTACTCTTATTTAATTCCCAAGGAGCCGTATCATTAACATACTTGTTTACTACTCTAATATACTCCCAAACATAGTCTAGGGCTTTATCAGGAGCAATTGCTTCCATCGCACTATCAATCTTTGTTATATCTGGAAGTAAACTCTTATCAAATGAACCATCAGGAACAGTTCCTTGATAATAACGTTCAACCATAGCAATAACTCTTGAAACTAGATTACCTAAATCATTCGCTAGTTCATTGTTAACATCATCTTTGATTTTTTGTTCAGAGAAATCTCCATCATTACCAAAGGGGATTTCACGCAAGAGATAATACCTCATTGCATCAGTACCATATTTTTTAGAAAGTTCAATAGGCTTTACTGCATTACCTAACGATTTAGACATTTTTTCTCCATTAATGGTGATAAATCCATGAGAAAACACATGCTTTGGCAATTGATAACCAGCAGACATTAACATCGCAGGCCAAATAGTGCAATGGAATCTTTGAATATCTTTACCCACTAAATGTAAATCAGCAGGCCAATACTTATCCCTATCAATAGCAGATAAATAATTAATTAATGCATCAAACCACACATAAATAACATGTGTCTCATCAATAGGAAGAGGAATACCCCAGACTTTATTCGGACGAGAGATACTAATATCTTTTAATCCTGACTTGATAAAATTAACAATTTCATTTCTTCTAAACTCCGGAAGAATAAATTCAGGATGCTCCTCAATATGTCTGAGTAATTTATCCTGATACTTTGATAATTTAAAAAAATAGTTTTCTTCTTTCAACCATTTTGTAGGTTTCTTATGGAGAGGACAGTTTTTATCAACTAAATCTTCTTCTCTATAAAAGGCTTCACAACCCTCACAGTAATGCCCCTCATAGGAACCTTTGTAAATATCACCTTTCTTGTTTACTTTCTCAAAAAATTCTTTAACAAACTCTGTATGAGCAGGAGCAGTTGTTCTTATGAACCCATTATTTGTAATATTAAAACGTTCCCAAGTCTTCTCCCATCGAACTGCCATCATATCAGCATATTCTTGGATTAAGTCACGATCATTAGCTTTTGAAGAATCTACTGTTTTTTGAGAATTCTCATCTAAACCCGTTAAGAAGAACACCTCATACCCTTTGAGCCTATAATAACGCGCAAAGGTATCCGCTACAAATGTTGTATACGCTGATCCTAAGTGAGGATTATCATTAATATAGTAGATCGGAGTTGTTACATAAAATTTCTTCTTTGCCATGGAAGAAACAGAAAAAAGAATTTATTTAAGCTTATTGCCAATCATAATCTTGAATCTTTCTTCTCGCAAAAAGCATTGCCTCATGACCACGAAGGCCAACCTTGCTGTGCAGCAGAGCTTCTCTCTCAGCCATGTTTAATGGACGCCTTCTCATATGAGTCTTACCCGTTACAGGATGTGTGTAGGGATCTCGCGTTAACACTTGACCATGTAACTTCTTCCAAAAATCAACCATCTCTTGAGTAAATAAGGGGAATGGCTGCACCATTAACCTTCCATCCCTCGCATAACGATGCTTTGCTACCGCATAATATGCAGCAATCTCATGAGCACAAAAGGTAACCTGATGAGCTTTATCCCTAAATGTGAACCTTCCCCTTACGGTTAATTCACAATCATGAGCTTTTGTGTCAAGATTTGTCCAAACAGCATACTCTCCTTTCGTTCGAGGAATAGGAACAGAACGTAATTGAAAAACATAATTTCTATCAGAAGATCTTGAAGGAACCTCGCACACATAGACAGCACCCATTGTTTCAACATCTTTCACATCATCATACGCTCTCACACGGATACGATCACTGCCTGTTGCCTTAGCAGCATACGCAAATAATTTCCCAGCAGCTAAACAATCATCCAAATGAACCTTTCTTTTCTTATGATCATCAGATCTTAATCCTCTCCACGTAAATCCTGAATAATTCTCATCAGGATCCATAGAACTAACAACAGCTCTCCTCAAATGCACCGGAGCAGTTGATTCATCACAATCTCTTGCAGCAGAAGGAACAGGTAAGTACAGTTCTTTACCTCTCTTTAGAAAATTTAGACTATGTTTGAAACTTGGAGGTGTTGGACCATAGGGTATTGGAGAATGTTCAAGAAGAAGAGTCTCATCAGGAGTTAATCCCTCTATTCTTTCAACAAGATCAGACCTTGAAAGATCATTAAGTTCTATAACATTCCTCCCTCTTATATAATCTCCAACATTTCCAGGCTTGTAAAAAAATTCTAATTTTGATTCTGTTGTCATACCATCCCTATAAGAAGAGGCGCTCAAGAAATTATGAGGTGATAATCTTCACCACAATTTTAATAAACAGAGAACCATTAAGAAACCCATGCCAACACTTACAAAACTTGGTCTTACCGCACACGAAGAAAAAGTCTACTTAATGCTCCTTAGCACAGGACCATGTTTAGCAGGAAAAATATCAAGAAAAACAGGAATCCACAGAAGAACAGTCTACGATGTTATTGAACGATTAGTCGAAAAAGGCCTTGTAGGATACATTGAAGAAAACAATAGAAAATACTTTGAGGCAAGCAACCCCGAAAGATTCAAAGAAATACTCAAAGAACGAGAGTACCATGTAGACCAAATACTTCCAGAACTCTTACAAAAATATAATTCACAAAAACCAATACAAAAAACATCATTCTACAGAGGAACAAGAGGATTGAAAAGCGTCTTTGATGACCAACTCATTCAAGGAAAAGAAATACTTATCCTCGGAGGAAGCGCACAAGCATATCAAACACTGAAATATTATTTCCCTCACTACGACAAAGAAAGACAACATAAAAAAATACCTGTAAAAATGCTCTTCAATTATGAAACAAAAAATAAACTAAAAAAAATACCACTCTCTACCATCAAGTATTTACCAAAAGAATTCTCAACACCATCCGCAACAAACATCTATGGAGATACCGTAAGTATCATACTCTGGGGAGAAAACCCCTACGCAATCGTTATCAAAGATCATGCAATAGCAGAAAGCTACAGAAGCTACTTTCATTTACTCTGGAAACATGCCCAATCATAAGAAGTTATATAAACAAGATATGACTCGTAACCATTATTATATGGAGGTGGCAATAACATGCCCACAAAAAAGAAAAATTCTGTTCAGCCAACAGCTGCAATGAAGAGATCATGCGGAGCATGCAGATTATGGAGTATTGTCGGAGGAGTAATCACTATCGCATTAGGTATTACACTTTACACAAAAATAATCTCACTTGAATATGTCGTTGCGATTCTGTTAATACTTGCTGGTATTGGAGCAATTATTGGCGGCGGAACAATGCATCATCACCATCACTAAAAATTTCTGCAATCTTCGGATTGCTTTTTTATAATTTTTAAAAAAAAGAAAAGAATATGCTTGTGCACATCCTAACATAAGTTATTTTTGTAAAGACTTACCTTGCTTATCACTAACATTGTTTGTTGCAACAAGTATAACATCAATAAGCCACCAAATACCGAAACCACCAAACGTGATAAGCTTGAGTATTCCAGTTCCGATTTTTCCAAGGTAGAAACGATCAATACCTAATCCACCAAGGAAAATTGCGAGCAATAATGTAACTGTCCAGCTCTTTGCCATGTGTATTCCTCCATATTCTATTAATAGCTATTTTAGAACATAGAGAATTTAAAAAGTTAACGAAGGCTAATTAGACATTAATTCCCCAAATAGACTTTACCAACAAACCAATACCATAACTAATACCAACAGCAGCAGCAATAATAATTAAATTTGTTAAAATTCTCTTCTTAATTTTCATACCTGATAAAAATGCTAACAACATTGATGTAGCAATAATGACCACACCTGCAGCAATAATAGAAACAATTGCAGAAGTCGCACCAAACACAACAGGAAGAATAGGTACTAATGCTCCAATAAGATAACTAATACCAACAATCATAGCAGAACGAAGAGGTTTATCACCGACCTCAACAGGCTTATTGGTATTTTCTAAAAAATTATTCTTTCCTAACTCAGTACGCTTAATCTCCGCTTCAGAACTTATTGCAACATACGAACCAGCAGCCATAGAAATAGCACCCGCAACAGCAACAGTTGACCCAGCAACAAGAACTGTGGAAGGATTTGTAAACGCAGCAAAGAAACCACTCACTGCTCCAAGAATCTCAACAAGACCATCATTCAATCCGATAAAAATATTTCTTACACGCTCAGGATTAATCTTACGAGCAGCAGCACTTGCAACTAAATCATCTTCATGCTTAAATTCATCTTTCAATATTTTTTTAACAGCATTCCCAAGATCATCATTCTTGTAAGCATTCCAAACACTGAGATATTTTCTAATACCATAAACTTCAACAGCCTCTAAAACTAAATGAATACCCTGATCTTTAAAGATTCTACAAAATTGTTTGATACACCAGAGTTTTGTCTTTCTTCCAAAGTTTAATTGAGTAATATCTTCTCTCTTAAAAAATTTCTTCCAAAAAGCAACATGAGTCTCCTCTAAAGGGATTAACTCTTCTAAAATCTTCTTTAGCTCAGGACTTGCAAATGTATGAAGCTCTCTATACAACGATAAATCAAAGATTTCATCAAGGATTAATTCTTCAATAAGATGCTTATCATAGGTCATAGAAAGTTATTACGCAGAACGTTTTATATAAGTTCTTATCAGAGATTATTCTGCTGATGGATATTTCTTAGCAATGTAGGTTTTCATCTTATTCCAATAATGCTCCTTCCATCCCTTGTTCAAATCTTCATAGAGCTTCTCTGGAATACCCTTCTGAGAAAACTTAAGAATTGTTTTCTTACCATTCTTTTCAAACTCAAACGTTGCAATAGAATAATGCTCAGCAGGAAAATCATGATTTCTCCATTTTTGAACAATTTTCTTATCAGGAATCAACTCAAGAATTTCTCCTTCAATATAATGATCATAGCAATGAAATTTACCACCAACCTTTCTTATAATAGAACATTTTGCCTTTGTCATGTTCGCATGCTTCTTCCAATTCATAAGAATCTCATAGAGTTCATGAGGAGTAGCATTAAATTCAGCTTTTTGTTCTAAATCTTTGGTTTTCATAACATTTCACAATTTTAGAAGTATATAAGTGATAATGGTGGAACTTACTTAGAACTATAACTCCGTAAGAAACTCTATGTACGTAATGCTTCTTGAGTCTTAAAACCATCAAAACTATTATAAAAGAGTCATAGAGGCCTATACACAAAAAGAGTTCTGATACACTACTACATGTTTAGAGAAATATTTGACAACGTTAGAGTACGAGGAAAAATAGACTTAAAGAAAGAGCTATCTGTACGAGATGTTCTCCCCATAGTTTATACAGGAGAATCAACATCTGATGATGCTACAGAGTACTATAACTCTGGAGGAAGATCAATATTATTTCAATCTGGAGATACAACATACAGAGTAAAAGGAGTAGACCCCTTCGGATATTTAACAGAAAGAGTAGCCCAATCACCAAAGAATAGAATACAGAACGTTCGAGATGCACGAAGAATTCTAGAAGAGAATTTAGCAGATGGATATACTAGGGATGAGCTCATTTTTACTGCCGAAAAACCATTTGGAACTTTTTATTATGAACAAGCAGAAAAAGAAATGATTGCCCATAGAAGACTAGGGACCATATATGAGCATTTCGAAATAGAAGATCCTTGTGTCCCATTGTTCCATAAAGAAACTGGCATTCCAAATAGAGAGAGAAAAACATACCAAACTGCATTCAGATTACCATCTCCAGAAGCAGACCTAAGAACATACGAAATTATGAGTTTGATAACAGAGAGACTTGACACACTCACTCCTGAAGAAATAGCAGCAAGATCGAAAAACATTGGAAGACTCATGGGGAGATTCATATATTGGGCAGGGGCTAATACAGGAATTTTTGCAAGAGCAGGTGTATTACCTATAGAATCTTCATTTTACCCACAAAATTGGGTCATAAGTAGACACAAACAAGGATATGGAATATTCAGAGTTGATCACACCTCAACCATACAAGCTGATCCTGAAAACATATTACAAAATCTTACAAGACAAAAAGATGGTTTACCTTTCATCTTAAATGAGTTTTCTGTATTTGGTTCAAGAGTACAAGTAGCATCGGCACCACAACGTTTTATTCCAGGACAAAATTTAAGATTTAGTCAAATACTAGAATTGACAAGAGTTAATGGAGATGAGTCTAGAGTCATAGCTGCCCATGCAATGGCATTTGGTATGGGAGTAGAATCCACTCTCGTCAGAAACAACATTGAGCCTATTCCCGAAGACATGTTTTTAGAAGCATTGAGATAAAAATAATGCTCGGGCCGAGATTTGAACTCGGATTTGAGCCGCGAGAGGGCTCCGTCCTTAACCGGATTAGACGACCAGAGCGTACAGAATGTTTGCATATGAATAGTTTTTAACTCTTTTCAAAAAAATAATAGTCCCGGGAGGATTTGAACCTCCGTCAACGGAGTTCTCCTTGAGAAATCCAGAGTCCGCTATCCTTAGCCCTCCTACATAGAAGTTTGGCCGCTAGACGACGGGACTGCGAGTATTGAACAACTGATAGCGTTTAATATGCTTTTCGTTACTAAACCCGATTTCATTAACATATTTTTTAATTTCTGATTGCCTTGATAAAACAATTTGATGTGATGAGTGAGAGATCACTGGAGAGTATCCTAAGGCTGTAAGGACCAAATATGTTTCTTGTAATAAGTTAGGAATATGGCTTTTGAATGAAATTCTCAGAAGGTTTGGGTCTTTTTTTGACATGCGATGTATGCTGCCATCAGTATCAATGAGCCCTCTAATAAACGCTGAGGATAGCTGTTTATCTGCTTTAATCCATGAAGGAATATGTTGATTATTCTTTTTCTTGTTTCCATCTTTAATTTCCAATGAGTTCAAGAACTCGCAAAGGCGAACACTGTCTGCAATCACATAACAACATAATGCTCTTTTTGAAGAATATATTCTCGTTGAAATTTTGAATAGTTTAGTAATAAGAGGGCTAACATGAGTTATAAGATAGTTATAATCTTCTACCGAATGCCCAGCTATTCTTAGTGTATACACTTTTTTCCTAGTTGAGATAAAGATATTACCATCTCCAATAATTATCCCACATAATTCTGCAAGCGCAACACTCTTAGAAGGTAACTTAATCATCTTTGTAGTGCCAGAAGAATTCTTACCCCCTACTCTCTGCCCCCAAGAATTCTCGCGCTCGTCAATAACAAATGAATAAAACTCTCTTTTTGGATCTATGCGAAGGTATATGTTGCCTGGAAGAGTTGCTTCTTCGTTTATCCATAAATATAGTGTTGTTCTTTTTACACCCAAAGAATTTGCCATTTGACTCCAAGAAAAATTGTGATTATTCTTGTAGGAGATTAATAGCTCATGTTGTTTGCCTTTCTGAAATACCACTCGCATAAATCATATAAGCATTCACAGTTTAAAACTTTGCTTGTTCGCTTTCCAACGAATTTTCGGTACTATTAAAAAAGATTTCAAGAGTAGAACATTATGCCTTCAGCAAAAGAAATTCTGCAAGACCTTACGGGAAAACAATACATCTATCTTCTGAGCAAAGGGAGTGTTGCAATCAAAGAAGCATTAGGCTATGTTAAAGAATATACAATCATCCTCGCAGACCAAGGAGGATGGTTAACCTATGATGTCTATGCGGAGAAATCAAACATTGTTGCAACAGATAACGGACTCGTAGACCCTACAACACTAGAAGATTATGATGATTCTTACGTATTAATGGTCAACAGCATGGCAGGATATGCATTCCCCCAAGATATGAAAGAATTATCGAAGGGAAAATACATGGTCATTAATGATGCAACAGGAAGCATAGGGACAGAAAACGCAAAATACGGAAAATACATCATAGGAAGTTTTGGAAAAGCGAAACCTGTCAATCTAGGAACAGGAGCATTCTTAGCAAGCGATGAAGCACTCAACATTCAAGAAGATTTTGATTTTGACCAAGAAGAAAAACTAACAAAACTGCTCAAAGAATTACCAACAAGAATTAAAAAATTAAAAACTATTACAAAAAAGGTAAAGAAAGATCTTAAACATCTCAATATCATCCACCCAGAAAAAGATGGCATCAACATTATTGTTGCATACGAACAAGAAAAAGAGAAAGAAGAAATCATAAGCTACTGCAAAGAAAACAAATACCCATTCTCAGAATGCCCAAGAGTTATTAGAGTAACACAACAAGCAATATGTGTAGAGGTTAAGAGAATACCATGAAACTCATCTATTGCCCATGTAAAGACGAAGAAGAAGCAGAAACCATAGGACAAAAATTAGTTGAAGAAAAAATTATAGCATGCACCAACATCTTCCCCATGAACTCCTGCTTCTTATGGGAAGGAGAAACACAAAAATCAGATGAAGCAGTACTCTTATGTAAAACGACGAACGAAAAACTATTCCACGCAACACAGCGATTGAAAGAACTCCACAGCTACAAAATACCAGCAATCATTGTCATAGACGCCACAGTAAACAAAGAATATGAAGACTGGATGAGGCAAACCATGAGCAATGAAACCCAAAACTAAAGAAATATTCAAAGGAAGCTTTTTATTCGTTTATTATTTTATCGTTATGATACTCTACACCATCACTATAAGCTTATACAAAAACATGAAAACCGCAAAAACCTATGCATTCAACCCTGAAGAAAAATTAAAAATAAAAAGAGAACTAGAATCACAAAAAAGAATTGATGTTATGAATGAGAAACTCCTCAGGGTAGAAAGATTATTATATGGAATCTACGAGGATCCCGAATATGCAAAATCCGAAAGAGGAAAATCTGACCTTAAAGAATTACAAAAGGAGATACGATGAAGATATTTACTGAAAAACTATTTGCTGGAGAACAAGACCAACTCGTACACTTACAATTCCAAAAATTTAGCAAAGGAATGTTCGAACAACGAGCAGTTGTTGATGCAAAAAACAGCAAAGGAAAATATAGCATTAACACCACAAACGAATACGCAAACGAACTTGTAAGAGCACTAGCAGAACAATTAGGAAATAAAAGAACCAAAGTAACAGGAGTTATCGTCACTGCAAAAGATTTACGAGATCAATTAGAGTTTGAAGACATGAAACAATTCATGGGAGTAAAACAATACGCCATTAACAAAGAACTAAGCGGAAACGAAATTATCAAACTATTAGACCAATTCCCAACAGCATTCTTCGCATTATCATTAAGCACTGAAGATTCAGAACTCAAAACTAAAGCAAAAGCACCAAAATCAGCAAAACCCAGTAGTAAAGGGGAAGGAGAAGCTATAAAGAAAGCAGATTTTTGCAAACTCAAAACTACTAATAAAAATTTAGCAAAGAGCATCTTATTCGGAGCTGAAGAAGGAAAAGACATACACCTCGAATACACCTTCAATATTACTGAAATAGAAGTACCAAAAGGAATTACTGATTCTGCCGCAATGAGAGAAGCAGCATTAAAGAAAGGAAAAATAATCAGAAAAGAAATTGTTGATGGTAAAGAAAAAATAACCGAAGCAAAATTAGTTGCGTAATTATTTCGCAGCTAACTTAATATCTTCAGCTTTCACTGTCTTACGACCTGCATGCGCAGCAATCTTTACTGCTTTCTGCCCAATTTCTTCAGCAATTTCTTCTAAAATCTCACGCATTGCCTCTTTTGCAGAGTCTGAAACACGAGGAGCATTTGCTTTAGCTTTCAACAATGCTTCCATAGCAGCCAACGGAAGAATATTCTTTCTCATTTTCTCAACCCCAGTTCAATTCTATCCAGATTTATTAATTCAGAACTTTTTAAGAGTTATGGAAGAGATTACCACGTTTTGTAACGCAAATCTTTTGCCAAATGAGCAGAAAGTGCAAGCTTTCCGATAGGAGCACTATTACGATTAATAATAGGATTTGCAGAAGTATCAGAGTATGTTGTAACAAACGTATAGAGCGCATGGCATGCTTGATAAGATTCTCTATCATACTGACCAAGACTACACCATCCAGCATAGACAATACCACTCATACCACCATATGTTTGGTAGAGAGGATGAGTTTGAGACACCCATGAATAATTCTGATCAGCAAAGTTTGCATCTGCACCATTAATATAATTTCTAAACCATATTGAACCTGAAGGACCTTGTGTTGGATTTGACCAATCACTCTTATTATTCCAAACATTTCTTGTAAACACCTTTGAAAGACATTGAATATCAGAAGAACTCATAATAACACCATCTTGATAATAGGTAATTGCAGCAAGAGGATACTCATTAGCGTGGAAGGTGTCAATGATTCCTGTTTTACTATCCGTCCATAAGAATTTACCATCATCCCAGGTACATGCCCCGTTTGGATTTACAACAAGTCTTGACTTGTATGCGCTCATGACAATATTACCAAGATCAGCCCATGATTGATTACCATGCTTTGGCCCCGTCATTCCAGCAGCGTCCATATTTCTTACGGTTAATGCTATGAGAATTTGATGCCCTTGAATATAGCCTGACAATGTTCCAGGAGGATCAGTGTGGATTCTTGAAACCCATTCCCATCCTGTGGGGTATCCAAATGAACGATCGTTTAACCATTTATCAAGAATATTTTGATCAACAAACATAAGAATATTATTAGCACGTGTTCCGTATACTGCATTCAATTGAGGATTTGTTTTTATGACCCTTGCAAGTCTTGAAAAGTATTCTGCACCACGTGATTCATCAACAAAACTTGATTGACCATTAGGACGTAACCAACCCGTTCGATTATCAGCACCAACAGGTCTTGCTGTAGAAATCTCATTTTCTACAATCATAAGAGCATTATCAATATATGTAGTATTTCCTGTAGCCTCATACATTGACGTTAATCCATCAACAAGGAATTCAAGACTATACACATCATTTGAGTCCCCACTTAATGATTGCGTAATGAAAGAATTTTTGTTTTGGTTCCAAATATTATCAAATGTTAATTGATATGCTCGAATTTGGTTTTCAATATCTTGATTAACACATCCTTCATCAACTTGAGAGTCACAATCATTATCAATATTATCGGCACAAACTTCTGTAGGAACTGCTCCACACGTTCCGCAAGCGTTTCTTACGTTCTCATCAACTTGAGAGTCACAATCATTATCAATATTATCACAAACCTCTATAGCTTGAGGGTTGCGTAGAGGATTCGTGTCATCACAATCAGGACCTGGAGAACAATTTTGTCCATAGCTGTCATGATCTGCATCAATACAAGGAGGTGTGATTATACAAGAATTATTTGCACACCCATAGGGACAAGAAGCTTTTGTTACTTTTACTAATGTGCCAAGAGACATATCCCAAATGTTTCCTGAATTTTTATTACACGAATATGTTGAGACTTCTTGAGCAGAAGAACAGAGGTTGTTATAATCCTTACAAATTTTTGCTCCTTCCATAACACGAACACCAGAAGAAGTTACACTACAGGTGTATTTTGAAGAGAGTTTCCAAGAACATGCCCAATCTGATGGCTTTGTTGCATTACCTGTAGGAGAAAAAACTGTTCCGAACAAAAATAAAATAATAAATGCAACAATCACAAAACCAGCAATAAAAATAACTCTCTTCGATGAAGTGTTCCGATCACTCTTTTTCATATATAAAAATTTAGAACTATAGATACTATTTAAGTTTTTGGCTCAATGATTTCTAGGAAGCCAACCACCAGAAGACTCATCTCTTAAAAATTCACTAAATGATTGAGGAGCATCCTCACAAAAAACTAATGCTTCAGCAGAACCTATAGAAAGAGTAGTAGTATAGGAAGTATTTGGTAAACTAAGATATGATTGATGACCATCACAGCTCCATACTTGTGGAACAACAATTCCTATCTTTCTATCAATAAAGTTGCGATCAAGAACTATTCGCTCCAAATGTGCTCTATCGAGATCTTCTTGAGCACATTCATTAGTATAACGCTCTGCTAAAATACCCACTCTCATTTTTTCAATAGCACATTGCTGAGACTCTACTCTCATTCTTTGAAAATTACCATATTCTTGATAACGGTCTATGAAAAATGCTCCTACAAATCCCAAAACCATGACACCTATAGTTTTCGGAGAATACCTTCTTTCTTTTTGTCGCATTATTTTTTTGCCTTAATGTTGTTATATAAAGTTCATGTTAGCAGAGAATATAGGTAGAATCTTAAGGAACAAAGAGGTTAGAAGTCCGAGAGGTTACCTGTGAGCGATTATTAACCTCGCGACCCAATAGGTTGTGGATCATATAACACACATTTCTTTCAGGAGTCTCTCCTGGGAGAACATCATCCCAACCACTCTCGGTTCTTCGCATACCAAATGTGCGTTCTGTTAAAAATCCACACCGTTCATACAGTTTTATTGCTCGACGATTATCTGCAAAGACATAGAGAGCTACTTCGCGCTGATTTAACTCTTCAAAACAAAAATCATGCATTCTATGGATCACCCTCCCAATTCCCCCTGGAGCTACTCCCTTTTCTCCACGCCCAATAGCATCATAAGTCATTATGCGATTTACGTAATGAAGTGCGAAATATCCAAAAGGAACCCCCTGAAGCTCTAGCATTAAGAACACATAATCAGGGTCCTCTTGATCATGATTTAACGAATTTGCCCAATCATCAAGTGTTAAAGGCAAGGGCACAAAGCTTGAAGAATCTTCACTCCTTTTCATCCACATTGCTAAACTCGGCACATCATGTTCTCTTGCAACACGAATAGTTGTTTCTTCAGCAAAAAGTGTTCTTCCATACTTTAGTTCTTGTAGTCGTTCTCTAATTGTCATCGCTGTACTCTTATGAACGACTACGAATAAAAAACCGATTTAAAAAGATTATTCTAAAGGCCTAACTCAAAAGCATGAAACCCCACAAGGCTTATATACCTCTGAAAAAAGTCCTTCACCTCTCCCTTACTGTAAAACAAGCCGTAGTTCTTAATAGACGGAAACACAAATGGCAAACGCACACCGACCACGAAGAGGAAGCTTAGGAGTATGGCCACGTAAAAGGGCTCGAAAAGAAACACCTAGTGCGCACACTTGGATCGAACGTAACTCACAATTCTTAGGATTTGCTGGCTATAAAGCTGGAATGACTCATATTCAAGTTCGCGATATGCACCCAAAATATGGTAAGAAAGGAGAAATTGTAAACCACCCTGTCACAATCATTGAATGTCCACCATTGAAGCCTTTAGCAATTCGATTCTATATTGTAGACGAAGAACACGGCCTAAGAGTAAATGGACACTTATTTAGCTCTAAAACAGCAAAAGACATTCTAAAAAGAACCACTTTACCAAAAAAGACAGAAAACGTCCCTCAACAATGGGATCAAGTCAGACTTCTCGTTTATACACAACCACAACTCACCACTATTGGTAAAAAAATACCAGATATTTTCGAAATGCACATCAAACAATCAAAAAATATAGACGATCTCAAAAAACTACTCGAAAAAGACATCCCCCTAACCGATGTGTTCAACACAGGAGAATTCTTAGACGCTCACGGAGTAACAAAAGGTAAGGGATTCCAAGGAACCGTAAAGAGATTTGGAGTAACCATCAGACAACACAAATCAGAAAAAACAAAGAGAGGAATTGGAACTCTAGGATCATGGACACCAAAACACGTATCATACACAACTGCACAAGCAGGAAGAATGGGATATCACCAACGCGTCGATTACAACAAACAAATCATGCTCATCAGCTCAAAAGCAGAAGACATTAATCCGAAAGGAGGACTTGTCCATTACGGAGTTGTCAAAAACACCTACATGCTCATTAAAGGCTCACTACCAGGACCAAAACACAGACTCATTCTCTTTACCAACGCACAACGTGCAAAATTCCTCAAACCAGTTGCTCCAGAAATAACCTACGTTAGCAAGGAAAGCCAACAATGAAAGCACCACTCTACGACATCAGCGGAAAAAAAGTAAAAGAAATAGAATTACCAGAACAATTCAATGAATCCTACAGACCTGACCTCATCAAAAGAGCAGTACTTGTTATCCAAGCAAACTCACGACAAGCATACGGAGCAAACACTCGAGCAGGTATGAGACAGAGAGGAAAATTATCACGAAGAAGAAGAAAATACAAAGGAGCATACGGAAAAGGAATATCTCACGTTCCAAGAAAAACAATGACCAAGAGAGGAACACAATTCTTCTGGGTAGGAGCTGAAGTACCACAAAACGTTGGAGGACGAAGAGCACACCCACCAAAAGCAGAAAAAATCTGGGACTTAAAAATCAACCAAACTGAAAGAAAAAAAGCAATCAGAAGCGCGCTCAACGCAAGCACCAACTTAGAACTTGTTAACGCACGAGGACACAGAACAACTGCTACACCATTCATTATCGAATCAAAATTAGAAAATATCCAAAAAGCTAAGGACTTACAAAAATTATTAGAAACAATAGGACTCAAAGAAGAACTCGCAAGAGTAGACTCAAGAAAAGTAAGAGCCGGAAGAGGAAAAATGAGAGGAAGAGTATACAAAACAAAGACAGGACCACTCATCATCGTATCAGGAGACTGTAAACTCATCCAAGGAGCAGCAAATATTCCAGGAGTAGAAACAATCACCGTCAAAGAACTCAACACCGAAGTATTAGCACCTGGAAGCAATGCAGGAAGACTCTGCATCTGGAGCGACAAAGCATTAGAATCATTACACAAAGACAAACTCTTCACACAAAAATCTAGAGGTGCTAAAGAATGAACCCTCACGACATTATCAAAAACCCAATCACAACAGAAAAAGCAGTACGCTTAATGGAATCAGAAAATAAAATAACATTATTAGTAGCATTCGATGCAACAAAAAAACAAATCAAAGAAGCAACTGAAAAACTATTCAACGTAAAAGTAACTGATGTCAACACCGTCATCACAGGATACGCAGAAAAAAAAGCAATGGTCAAAATATCACCAGAAAAACAAGCATCGGAGGTAATGGCACAATTAGGCCTCATGTAACATGGGTAAGAGAATCATAACACAAAGACGTGGACGCGGAACAATGACATACACCGCAAACAGTCATACAAGTAAAGGAAAAACCAGTTACAGATTCTTAGACGATGCAGAAAAAAATAATGTCGTAAAAGGAATAGTCGCAGACCTCATCCATTGCGGAAATCACAACGCACCACTAGCAGTTATTCGCTATGAAACAGGAGAAGTAAATCTCATCCCAGCAGTAGACGGAATCTACGTAGGAAAAGACGTTGAAGCAGGAGCACAAGCAACACCAACAAAAGGAAATACCATGCCACTCAAAAATATTCCAGAAGGAACATCAATATGCTACATCGAATCATTCCCAGGAAAAGGAAGCTTCTGTAAAAGCGCAGGAAGCTTCGCAACAGTTGTACAAAGATCAGCAGAAGCAGTAACCATCAGATTCCCATCATCAAGAAAAGAAAAAGTACTCAATCCAAATTGTAGAGCAACTCTAGGAGTTGTAGCTGGCGGAGGAAAGAGAGACAAACCTTTCGTAAAAGCAGGACCAGTACATCACAAAATGAGATCAAAAGGACAATTATACCCTAAAACATCTGGAGTAGCAATGAACGCAGTAGACCATCCATTCGGATCAGGACGTGGAAGACACGTAGGAAAACCAAAGACTGCACCACGACACGCACCAGCTGGTAGAAATGTAGGATTAATCAAAGCACGAAGAACTGGAAGGAAGAGATAAAGATGGCTAAAGAAGTAAGAATCTACGGAAGAAACACAGAAGAACTCAAAAAACTAGATGATAAAGAGTTCATGAAACTAGTCCCATCACGAGTACGAAGAAGCTTTGAACGATCAAAGAACGTAAAAGAACACGCACCACTACGAAAAAAAATTGATGATGCACTATCAGGAAAAAGAAAAAAACCAATCAAAACACATTGCAGAGATTTCGTTATCACACCAAAAATGATTGGAATGGTTATCAAAGTATACAACGGAAAAGAATACACAGATGTAACAATCATTGAACAAATGTTCGGACACTACCTCGGAGAATTTTCCTACACAAGAAGACACGGAGCACACTCAGGACCTGGAATTGGAGCAACCAAATCTAGCAGATCTGCTAAGAAATAAACCATGAAACTCGAAACAAACCAAGCAATTGCAAACGGAAGAGACCTTCCTATTTCTACAAAGAAAAGCGTAGACATTTGTAAGTTTATTAGAGGAAAAAGCGTGGACAAAGCACGAATGAGATTACAACAAGTACTTGATCACAAAGAAGCAGTCCCTGTAAAAAGACACCAACAAGACGTCCCACACAAACCAGGACCAATGGCTGGAGGAATGTACCCAGAAAATGCAATCAAAAAAATCCTAGAGATCATAGACCTTGCAGAAAAAAATGCACAACACAAAGGACTCAACACAAAGGGATTAATCATTCATAATATCAGAGCAGACCTTGCAAGCAGATCAATGAGATACGGAAGACAAGGAAGAAGAAAAGTAAAACGAACACACATCGAAGTCATTGTTCAAGAAGCATCACCAGCAGAAAAAGCAACACCAAAAAAGAAGGAGACTAAACAATGATTGAAAGAAAATTCATCGCACAAAAAGTAAAAGAACTCCAAATCCAACAATATGTAGTATCACAACTAGGAAAAATTGGAAATAGCAAAATTGAAATCAAAAAAACTCCACTCGGAGAAAAAATTGTTATCTACTCAAACAGACCAGGAATCATTGTAGGAAGAAAAGGAGAAAATATCAAAAAATTAACAACCACACTCAAAAATAAATTCAAACTAGAAAACCCACAAATTGAAATTGGAGAAGCAACAAATCCACTACTCGACGCAGCAGCAGTAGCAGACAAAATAGCATTCACCCTAGAACGATACGGATCAAAGAGATTCAAATTCATAGGCTATGATGTTCTCAAACAAATGATCGCAGCAGGAGCACTTGGAGGAGAAGTTGTCATCAGCGGAAAAGTCCCAAGCTCAAGAGCAAAGACATGGAGATTCCTCGCAGGATACCTCAAAAAATCAGGAGACGTATCAGTATCACAAGTACAACGAGCATGCACCACTGCAAATTTACGATCAGGAATTATTGGAATTAAAGTATCAATCATGCCACCAGACGTAAAACTACCTGACAAAATAATTGTTCACGACCCAGAAATCAAAGTAGAAGTAACTGATGGTACTGAAGTAGCACCCGTTCAACACCAAGAGAAAAAAGAACAAAAGAAAAAACCAAAAAGACAACGAAGAGAAACAGCAGACGAAAACCCTAACATTCCAAGAGAACCTAAACAACAAAAGAAGAGATCATCAGCACCTTCTCAAAAAAAACAACGAAGAGAAAATCCAAGGGAGAATAAAGAGTAAATGGCAATCATCAAAAAAAATGATTTCAAAAAAATGAAAGCAGAAGAACTCAATAAGAAATTAGAAGATCTTCAAAAAGAACTCATGAAATCAAACACACAACGATACTCAGGAACCGTACCAGAAAACCCAGGAAGAGTACGAGAAATCAAAAAAACAATTGCAAAGATCATACAAAAACAACACACGGAGGTGTCTAAAAAGATATGAGTGACATAGACCCACTCACCGGCTTGCCAAAAGAGCTATCCGTCATGGATAATTTATCCAGAGACGAACAGCACATACGAGTCCGAACTGTCGCAAGAAAGTTTGGAAAACTTATGACTCTCGTTGAAGGCTTCAACGAAAAGCAAATCGACGTCAAAGACGTTGCAAAAAAGCTCAAGTCAAAACTCGCATGCGGCGGCACAGCAAAAGGTGGCGTTATTGAACTCCAAGGTAACCATGTCCAAAGAGCAAAGGAAGAGCTCATCAAAATGGGATTCAAACCTGAAATGATAACCATCGGGTAAATGCCATGAATGATGAAATACTCAAAACCGAACTCATCGGAAAACACGTGGAAATCACAAAGGCCAACAACAAAAAAATCGAAGGCCTCAAAGGAACAATCATTAACGAAACAAAAAACACAATAACAGTGGAAGCAAACAACGAAGAAAAAACACTCATCAAAGACACCATCACACTAAAAATGAAACACAACAATAAAACATTCGAAATCAACGGCAAACTCCTAGTCAACAAACCAGAAGATAGAATCAAGAAAGTGAGGACACTCCAATGAAAAAAAATATAGGACTCCAAGTTCCAACTCCAAAAGAAGCATGCACTGATAAAAAATGCCCATTCCACGGAGAAATCCCATTACGAGGAAGAATGTTCACCGGAAACGTACTCAAAGTAAACTTAAACAACACCGTTATGATCGGATGGGAAAGACAACAACTCATTCCAAAATATGAAAGATACGAAAAAAGAAGATCAAAAATGGCAGTACACAAACCAGGATGCATTAACGTTAATGTCGGAGATTCCGTAACTGTTATGGAAACAAGACCCTTATCAAAAACAAAGACATGTGTCATTATCGAGGTTCATCAATGAAAGACATCCTAGCAGTAAACTCACGAGGAATACCTACCGGAGCACGAGTAGAAGCATGTGATAATTCAGGAGCAAGAATATTGAAAGTATTCACTGTTATAGGACACAACACTGTAAAGCGAAGAAGAGGAGCAGCAGGCGTTGGAGATCTTGTCATGGCAAGCGTTGTTAAAGGAAAACCAGATATGAGAAGAAAAGTTGTTTACGCAATCATCGTTCGACAAAAGAAAGAATACAAGAGACCGAACGGAATGAGAGTAACCTTCGAAGACAATGCAGCAGTAGTACTCAAAGATATCAAAGGAAACCCAAAAGGAACACTCATCAAAGGACCAATCGCAAAAGAAGTAACTATTCGATGGCCTGCAGTAGCAAAAATAGCGAGCTCGGTGGCATAAAATGAAAAAATACTCAAACTCATGGAAATCAAGTACCAATAGAAGAAAACAAAGAAAGTTCAGACTCAACGCTCCACTACACATCAAAAGAAAATTCCTCAATGCAGGACTATCAAAAGACCTTAAAACTAAAAACAAAAAGAACAGCATCCCACTACGAAAAGGAGATACTGTCAAAATTATGAGAGGACAATTCAAAAAACAAACAGGAAAAATTGCACGCGTTGACCTCAAATCAAGTTGTGTATACATCGAAGGAATTGAAATGAGCAAGAAAGACGGAACAAAAGTACAAAGACCTATTCATGCAAGCAATGTACAAATCATCAGCGCTAGTTTTGAAGATCAAAAACGAAAAAAAATGCTTAACAGAGGAAAGAAACAATGAGTAGACAACACCTCAAAGGATACAACGTACCAGTAAGCTGGCCTGTAAAAAGAAAAGAATCACCATACATAGCAAAACCAAGACCAGGACCACACGCAGCAGAACACAGCATCATCCTCGCAATGATTATCAAAGAACACTTACGAGAAGCAAAAACACTTCGAGAAGTACAAAAAATCCTCAACCAAGGAAAATTACTCGTAAACAAAAAAATCGTAAAAGACCCGAAATTCCCACTAGGAATATTCGATATCATCGAAATACCAGATCTTAAACAAGCATACAGAGTAATCTTTGATGAACACCAAAAATTCGCATTACAAAAAATTGCTGAAAAAGACACAGGAAGCATTGTCTGCAAAGTACTCAACAAGAGAATACTCAAAGGAAAGAAAACACAACTCAACCTCAGCGGTGGAAGAAATATCATTATCGACAAAGATCCTTACAGTGTAGGAGACAGTGTTATGTTTGACCTCACAAAGAAAACAATAACAAAACACTTGAAACTCGAAAAAGGAGTAATGGTATACTTACTCTACGGAAAACATGCTGGAGCTTCAGGAACATTACAAGCAATGACTGATTACAAAGGAATGAGAAAAGCAGACATCACTATCAAAACAAGAGATGGAGAAATCCAAACACACAAAGACTACGCAATGGTCATCGACGAAAGTTCACGAGGAAGCAAATGAGAGAAATTTACATAGACAAAGTCACCCTCAACATAGGAGTAGGAGAAGCTGGAGAAAAACTCAACAAAGCTACAAAGCTCTTGAAAAATCTCAGTGGAGAAAAACCTATCCAACGAACAGCAAGTAAGAGAATCCCAACATGGAGCATTAGACCAGGACTACCAATCGCAGCAAAAGTAACCTTACGACATGAAAAAGCAGAGAAAATGTTGAAGAGACTATTCGTCGCAGCAAACGGAAAAATAAGCTCAAGAAAATTCGATGATAATGGAAACTTTTCATTCGGACTAAAAGAATACATCGAAATACCAGAAGCAAAATACGATCCTGAAGTAGGAATCATCGGATTAGAAGTAGCAGTAACACTCACAAGACCAGGATTCAGAGTTAAGAGAAGAATGCTCAAACCAGCAAAAGTAGGAAAGAAACACAGAATTAGCAAAGAAGAAGCAATCGAATTCATCAAGAAAAAATTCAACGTAGAGGTAGTCGCACAATGACCACAAGTGATTTCAGAAAAATGTTCAAGCAGTTAAAAACAAAACCTGCAAAACTACAGAAATACAAAAAACACAATTCACCAAAAGATAGAAAGTTTGGAAAATCAACAAAGAAATGTGTTATCTGCGGAACAAGCAGAGGATTCATCAACAAATACAGACTCAACGTATGTAGAAGATGCTTCAGAGACAATGCACAAAAATTAGGATTCAAAAAGTATAGTTAAGGAGAAAAAATGAACAACGACCCCATCGCAAACCTCCTCAGCAACATGCTGAACGCGGAAAAAATCGGAAAGAAATCAATAGCTGTTAAACCCTATAGCAACCTCATCGGAAACGTCCTAACACTCCTCAAAGAGCACAAGTATATCAAAGAATATACTGTTGAAGATGATCACAAAGGTGGAATTATTACCGTACAACTCCACGGAAGCATCAACAAATGCGGAGTAATCAAACCACGATTTAGTATCAAAGCATCAAACATCCAAAAAGCAGAAGAAAGATACCTACCAGCAAAAGACATGGGAATCATAATCATTACAACACCGCAAGGAATCATGACACACTATCAAGCAAAAGAAAAAAACATGGGAGGAAAACTCCTCGCATACTGTTACTAAACCATGAAACACGAAATACACGACAGCATCAAAATGCCAGCAGGAGTACAACTCAATGTACAAGGAACAATAGTTAGTGTCAACGGCAAAAAAGGAACATTACAACGACAATTTGTCGCACCTGGAGTTACCATCAAAAATGAGAATCAACAATTAATATTCCAAGCACCAAAAGGAACGCTCAGAGAAAAAAGAACCATCAAAACATTCAAAGCACACCTCAAAAACATGATCACGGGAGTAACTGAAGGATACAAATACGAACTCAAAATCTGTTCAGGACACTTCCCTATGAGCGTTGCTGTAGAAGGAAACAAAAAAGTCACAATCAAAAACTTCCTCGGAGAAAAAGTACCAAGAGGAGCTATTATTGACGAAGGAGTAACTGTTAAAGTAGAAGGCGATAGAGTAATCTGCGAAGGAGCAGATAAAGAACGTGTAGGACAAACAGCAGCACGTATCGAAAAAGCAACAAGAATCAAAGGACGCGACCGAAGAGTATTCCAAGATGGAATTTACATTATCGGAAAAGCAAAGAGCGCATCATGAACAAACAACACCTAGAACACAGAAAACGAGTAAAGAAAAGAAAACCAACATTCCTTAGGCAAGACGTTGCACTCACAAGACTCACAAAGAAATGGAGACGCCCAAGAGGAATAGACTCAAAGAGAAGATTAAGAAAAGACGGACACCAAAAAAGACCAAGCATAGGATACTCAAGCCCAAGTGATGTACGAGGACTAACCCAACAAGGATTACGAGAGATTGTTATTAACAATCCAGAACAATTAAAGAATGTAACAAAAGATCATTCAGTCATTGTAGGAAGAACTGTAGGAACCAAGAAAAGACTCGCAATCATCAACAAAGCAAAAGAACTCAAACTCACCATTGCAAACTTAAACGTTGAAGACGTACTCAAAAAACAAGAAGAAAAGAAAAAACTCCAACAAAATAAGAAGAAAAAAGAACAACCAAAAGAAAAGAAAGAAACTCAAGATAAAAAAGAAGAAAAAACAGATAAAACACACGAAGAAAAACTCAAAGAAGATAAGAGAAAAGTATTAGAAAACACAAAAAACGTAGGACAAAACTACTAAAATGGACCTCAAAAAGAAGAAAGAAGGAATAGCACGCTTGTATGGCGTCGGAAAAGATAGAATCGTATTCAACGAAGAATTCCTCGAAGAAATAAAAGAAGCAATTACTAAAGGGGACTTCAGAGCACTAAAAGCACAAGGAGCATTCAGCATTAACCCTATAAGAGGAGCATCACGAGGAAGATATAGAAAGAGACTCGAACAAAAAAGAAAGGGAAGACAACAAGGAAAAGGCTCACGAAAAGGAAAACAAGGGGCACGAGCAACAAGAAAAGAAGAATGGATGAATAAAATAAGAAACCAAAGAGAATTCCTCAAACTCCTCAAAACTAAAGGAGTGCTCAGCGTTCAAGATTACCGAAGAGCATACCGCCTCGCAAAAGGAGGAGCATTCAGAAGTAAGAGACACCTTAAAACAACATTAGAAGAAAACAACATGATCAAGAAAGATGGCACAATATAAACGAAAACACCAAAAACGAACGGACTACAGAGCACGACTTAAACTCGTTAGCTCAGGAAAGAACCGATTAATCATTAGAAGAAGCAACAAAAACTTCCTCTTACAAATAGCACAATTCAAAGATGGAGGAGACAAAATACTCCTCAGTGCAACAAGCAAAGAATTAACAACACTAGGATGGAAAGGATCAACAAGCAACATCCCAAGCGCATACTTAACAGGATTACTCATGGCAAAGAAATCAAAAGAAAAGAAACTACAAGAAGTAGTACTTGACTTAGGATTAGCAAAAGCACACACGGGAGGAAACCTCTTCGCAGCACTCAAAGGATGTGTTGACGGAGGAATGAACATCCCTCACGGAAAAGAAGTATTCCCAAAAGAAGACAGAATAAAAGGATCACACACAAAGGATAAAGGAGCGCAATTCGAAACCGTTAAGAAGAATATCCTTGCAAAATAATACTATGGCACGACACGAAGAAAATAAAGAACAGGAAACCCTAACCATGCTTGAAAAGTGGAGACCACGAACAAGCCTAGGAAAGAAAGTTAAGAACAAAGAAGTAATACTCATCAATGATATCTTACTCAGCGGAGAAAGTATTCTTGAAGCAGAAATTGTTGATTCACTCATTCCAAACTTAGAAACAGACCTTATCGCAGTAGGACAATCAAAAGGTAAATTTGGTGGCGGAAAGAGAAGCACATGGAAACAAACACAGAAAAAAACCATGGAAGGAAACAAACCAAAATTCACCGCAGTAGCAATCGTCGGAAATAAAGACGGATTCATAGGGCTAGGAAAAGGAAAAGCAAAGGAAACCGTACCAGCAAGAGAAAAAGCAGTACGAAACGCAAAACTCAATATCATTGCAATCCGAAGAGGATGCGGATCATGGAAAGGAGCATACGGAGAACCAAACTCAATACCATTCAAAGTACGAGGACGCTGCGGAAGTGTCTTAATCGAATTACAACCAGCGCCAAAAGGAACAGGATTAGTTATTGAAAAAGAATGTGCAAAAATGCTACAAATGGCAGGAATCAAAGATGTCTATGCTAAAACATGGGGATCAACAAAAACAAAAAGTAACCTCATCAAAGCATGCTACGAAGCACTCAAACAATTAGCTGTCGTAAAAGTACATGATGACCACATCAAGAAAGCAGGAGTCGTAACCGGAAATGACCACCAATAGAATCGCAGTCATTAGAATACGGGGAACCTCCAAGTTACAAGGAGATATTGAAGATACCATGAGAATGATGAGACTCTTCAAGAAAAACCACTGCGCAATACTCAAAAATACTGAAAGCACACTCGGAATGTTACAAAAAGTAAAAGACTATGTAACATGGGGAGAGCTTGATGAAGCAACAGCAAAAATGCTCCTAGAAAAACGAGGAAGAATTGTAGGAAACAAACCACTACAAGAAGCATGGATCAAAGAAAAAACAAAGAAAGACATGAACCAATTCCTCAAAGAATACTTCGAACTCAAAACAGAACTTAAAGATGTTCCAGGACTAAAACCATTCTTCAGACTCACACCACCAGCACATGGATTCGAAAGAAAAGGAATCAAAAAACCTTACAGCATGGGCGGAGCACTAGGTTATAGAAAAGAAAAAATAAATGAGCTTATCAGGAGAATGATATGAACCATAAGCGAAAGAAAAACTCACGATTACGAGGAAGCAGAACCCACGGATGGGGAATGGCAAAGAAACACTCAGGATCAGGAAATCGTGGTGGAAGAGGAAACGCAGGAACAGGAAAACGTGCTGATCACAAAAAATCAAAAATTCTAAAATTATACGGAAATGAATACTTTGGAAAACACGGATTCAGAAAACACTCACCATCAGTAGAATACAAGACAATCAATTTATATCAATTAGAAAATCTTCCAGGAAACAGCATCGACCTAGGAAAATATGGATTTACTAAACTTCTTGGAGCAGGAAACATAACAAGAAAGATTAGTGTTACTGTAGAACACGCATCACAGCGTGCAATCGAAAAAATCCAAGCTGCCGGTGGAAATATTAAGACGAGCAGCGCCGAAGAAGAACAATGAGTACATTACGAAATATACTAAGCAATCTACCAGAAGTAAAAGGACCTCTCCATAAAAACCTCTCATTCAAACAAAAACTCAATTGGACATTACTCATTCTCGTCGCATTCTTTATTTTATCAGCAATACCATTATGGGGATTAGGACAAAACCAACTCTCACAGTTTACCCAATTATCTATCATTCTTGGAGCAAGCTTCGGAAGCTTACTCAGCTTAGGTATTGGACCATTAGTAACATCATCAATCGTATTACAATTATTGAATGGAGCAGGACTCCTCAAATTTGATACATCCACACCTGAAGGAAGAGTATTCTTCCAAGGAGTGCAAAAAATATTGAGTATTTTCTTCATCATCTTTGAAGCAGCAATCTACGTCCTCCTTGGTGGATTAGCACCTGACGCAGGACTAGCAGCAGGATCTTATCGTATCATGGAACTTATTCTCATCGCACAACTCGTTGTTGGAGGACTCCTCGTTATGTTAATGGACGAAGTCATCAGCAAATGGGGATTCGGATCAGGACTTAGTTTATTCATCGCATCAGGAGTAGCAGCAGAAATAATGGTACGAGCATTCTCACCACTCAACCAAGCAGGAATCTGGGCATTAGGAACTGGAGGAGACCCTGTTGGAGCAGTATGGATTATTGTTAAGAGCATCTTCGTCAATCCAAACTTTGACGTAGCATTCTTAGCAGCAGCAGCAATTATTGCAACAGCTGTAGTATTCTTAATTAGTGTTTATGGACAAGCAATGAAAGTAGAAATTCCATTATCATTCGGAAGAATCAGAGGACACGGAATTCGATGGCCATTAAACTTCATCTATACCAGTAACATTCCCGTTATTCTTATCGCAGCATTAATCGCAAACGTACAATTATGGGCAAGACTCTTAGAAAGTTGGGGACATCCCGTACTTGGAACATTCGTTGGAGGAAGAGCAGCAACAGGAATTGTTGCGTGGTTAACCGCACCAAATTTAGTACAAGAAATCTATTTCGGAATACAAACAGGATCATTCAACTATATCATCATCGCAAGAGCATTAGTCTACATGGCATTCCTCGTAGGAGGAGCAGTCATCTTCGGTATCTTCTGGGTACAAACAAGCGGAATGGATGCAAAGAGCCAAGCAAGACAAATGATGGCATCAGGATTACAAATACCTGGATTTAGAAGAGACCCAAGAGTCATGGAACAAATCTTAGAACGATACATCATGCCATTAACTGTTATGGGAGCAATATTCGTAGGAATACTCGCAGCAACTGCAGACTTACTAGGAGCATTAGCAGCAGGAACAGGAATCTTGTTAACCGTTATGATCATTTACAAACTCTATGAAGAAATTGCAAATAAACATATGATGGATATGCATCCTGCATTAAGGAAAGTAATGGGGGAGAAATAAGTGGGAGTCGCAGAAGTTATTAACAACATTCTGTCACCAGTTCTAGACCCCGTACTCAATATTCACCCATTCTGGGGATTACTCATCCTTACACTCATCCTCAACATTATTATTACATTAGCATACAAATATCTCACTGATCAAGAACTCTTGAAAAGCATCAAAGAAGAAACAAAAGAGATGCAGAAACAAATGAAAGAGCTCAAAGATCAGCCTGATAAACTCATGGCATTACAAAAAAGAAGTTTAGAAAGAAGCATGGAAAGCTTTAAACAGAGCTTGAAACCAATGCTTATTACAACACTCCCACTCATAGCAGTAATGGGCTATCTAAGCGTCTATTATGCAGAAATAGGCAATCCGAAACTCTTTTTAATCTTTGGATGGATCGGAACCTATATCATTTTCAGCCTAATATTCAACTTAGGACTGAGAAAACTCTTGAAGGTACACTAAAATGAAAACATACAGAAAAATCATTGGAACCACACCAGGTGGAACCTCCAAAATACGACACGTAAAACAAAAACCACATCACAAGGTATGCGGAATAACTGGAGAAAGACTCCCAGGAATCAAAGCAACAAAACGATCAAAAGCAAGAATCTCTGCAAGAAGTTCAAAACGCGTAAACAGAAAATACGGCGGAACATACAGCAGTAGAGTATCACGAGCATTAATTAGACAAGAGGTACGACAAAATGTTTGATGTAGGAAGAGTCTGCGTAAAAGTCGCAGGAAAAGAATCAGGAAATGTCTGTGTTGTAGTAGACAAAATTGACAACAAAAATGTTCTCATTGATGGCAATGTTAAAAGAAAACACTGTAACGTTGCACACTTAGAACCAACACCAACAATTCTCAAAATCAAGAAAGGCGCAAGTACTGCTGAAGTAAAAAAAGCATTAGCAACCGAGAGCTTTGAAGTTGTAGAAAAGAAAGGACCAAAAACTAAGAAAGCAGAAAAGCCCATTAAGTTACGTAACGCTCCTCCTGTAGAAGAGAAAAAACCAGCTAAGAAAGAAAAAGCTCCTGCAAAAAAGGAAACTAAGAAAGCTGGAAAGAAATAATGACCCCCTCTCAAGAGAGAAACGAAGACGTTCTGAAATATCAGTTCTTAGCACAGCAAGCACAAACTATAGAACAACAAACACAATTAGTTCATCAACAAATAGAAGAATTAGAAGACTTACAAAGAAATCTTGAAGAATTTAAACACACACAAAAAGGAAGTAATTCATTTGTAGCATTAGGACCTGGAGTATTTGTAGAAGCAACCATTCAAGACACGCAAAACATCCATATCTCTGTAGGTGCGGGAACACTCATAAAGAAAACAGTGCAAGAGGCAAAAGAAATAACTGCAAAACAAATCAAAGATTTACAAAGCATTGACAAAGAACTTCATGAACAACAAGAAAAAATCATGAAAGAAGTCGAAAAAATGCAGCAAGGCCTTAATTCTGGACAAGATAAACCGAAGAGACTACATAAAAAATAATTATATTCCTCTCGGATATATTGTCTTTACGTGTTCTGAAGAAAATGCTGCTTCAACTACGGGACCGAGCTCATCCCGATAAGGAAGTATAAATGTAGAACCATAAACTATTCCATTCGGTTTAACAATAGCAATGTTTCTTTGAGGGTGATGAGGCTCTCTTAACAAATAATCTTCTGCTGCAACAGGAAACCCTCGATCTCTAAACTTCTTAACACCATCTCTAAACCATCCCACCTGAGTAGCAGTTAACCACTGCACTGGTGCTATACCTTCCGCTGAATTTCCCTGTAGTAAAACCATTGCTGCATGAACGCGAGCCATTTGAGACATTGCAGACATTCTTTCTAAATCTGTCTGTCTAGAATCACCCATGTTTGTAATCAAATAACTTGGCATTGCATATGCTGAAGGCAATTCAAAATACACTGCATCACCACCAAATTTTAATGCTTGAAGTGCATCGGGAAACCTATCAACAACTTCTTGACCAAGAGCAATCTCTGGAGTACCTTTTTCATGAAATGAAGTAATCTCACTTGGACCAGCATTTGAAAATGTTCCTTCGTTAATATCAGTTGATACCCAAAAATTTGGAGTATGAACTTGAATACAGTTATACGGAGAACTTCCGCCTACAACCCTATACGGAGTTCCATCTTCTCCAACATCAACAAATGCATAATTTCTTTTTCCACGCTGCATACCAAAGATTCCACGATTTCTATCAAACGTACCATCTGAGAAAAAAAGTTTACGCGAATCTGAACGGCTCACCATATCATTTATCCTATAGGTGTGAAGCATCACAGGCATT
>CAYVWZ010000008.1:0-49014 GCA_964455655.1 Candidatus Woesearchaeota archaeon | reverse complement strand
ATTCCAAAAATAGTGACTGCGCGTTCAATAGGTAAGGGATATGTTATAGGGTCATACCCTCTAAATGATAGATTTACGAAATTGCCACTATCTACACTACTACATATCTCACCCCAATAACGAAGAGAATGATCAAAAGGATTTGGTTCAGCCCTACTTTGCACACCATCAATAGACAAAGATGGATATGATTCACAAATTGCAACTTCCAACTTTTTTGCTGTAGCAAAAAGAGCAGAAGGCGCACCACTACTAGCAATTTCATGGCCTAATAATCCTTTCATTGAAAGATAATCACTCATGATAGGGAGTCTAGCTCTTAGTGTTATTTCTTCTCTAATATCTTCCCAACTTAATTGCCTCATTCTTCTTTCTCCTCACTATGAGGAACTGCACTTACAACTCTTGCTAAGGTAACAACTTTATCTTTCTCATCTAATTTCATTAGTCGAACACCTTGCGTATTTCTACCAACCATAGAGATCTCAGCAGCAGATGTACGCAGGACAACACCATTCTGAGACATCAAAATAACTTCATCAGCATCTTTCACTGTTTTAATACCAATAACATTACCATTACGTTCAGAAGTTTGAATATTAATAACACCCTTACCACCACGCTTGGTTAATCTATATTCGTCCATTTGTGTACGCTTACCATACCCGTTCTCTGTAACTGTAAGCAAACAACCTGTAGGAAGAACAACCTCAATACCAACAACAGCATCCTTAGGAGCTAAACGCATACCTCTCACACCTGTAGCATTACGACCCATTTCATTAACATCTTTATCATTAAAACGAACAGCACTACCCTGCTGAGATGCTACAATCATTTCTAAACCACCAGGAGTCAAACGCACTTGAACTAATTCATCATCATCTTTGAGATTAATAGCATTAATTCCACCTTTACGCTCATTACTATATGCAGATAATCGCGTTTTCTTTAACGTACCATTCTTTGTTACGAACATTAAGAATAAATTATCAGAATACCCATCTACGGGAAGAAGTGTAGAAACTTTTTCTTTCTCACCAAGTTCTAATAAATTAACAATATTCTTACCTTTACCATATCTTGAACCTTCAGGAATCTGATATGCAGGAAGCCAATGAACACGACCAAGATTTGTAAATACTAATAAGGTATGATGATTTGTTGTAATAAATAAGTGTTCAACAATATCTTCTTCATCTCTTGTAGCAGCACCAATAATACCCTTACCACCACGATGCTGTTGCTTGTACGTATCTAAAGGAACTTGTTTAATATAACCAGAATTAGTCATAGTAATAACAATATCTTCTTTCTGGATTAATGAACGCATATCACCATTCACTTCCTCATCATCTCCACCAGGCATGATAAGAGTTCTACGCTCATCACCATAAGAATCACGCATCTCAATTAATTCATCACGAATAATCAACATCACTCTCTGAGGTTTTGCAAGAATATCCTTGAACTCAAGAACCATCTTTACTAATTCTGCATGCTCTGTTTTAATTTTATCCTGCTCTAAACCTGTTAAACGTTGTAAACGCATTTCAAGAATCGCTTGAGCTTGTTCATCAGATAATTTGTAAGAAGCCATTAAACCCTGCTTTGCAATAACAGCATCTTTTGATTTCTTTAAGAACTCAATAATTTTGTCAATGTTTTGTAATGCAATAAGTAAACCATCAAGGATATGTAAACGCTTCTCAGCTTTTTCTAACTCAAACTGAGTTCTTCTTGTAACAACAATTCTACGATGATCCAAGTATAATTCTAACGCACGCTTTAAAGGAAGCGTTTCAGGACGATTATTATTCAATGCTAACATATTAACACCAAACGTTGTTTCTAATTGAGAATGCTTGAACAATTGATTCAGAACAACTTCAGGATTAGCATTTTCTTTTACTACAATGATTAAACTCATACCTCGACGATCAGATTCATCACGAATATCTCTAATACCTTCAATAACCTTATTTTTAACAAGTTCAACAATACCCTCAATTAAGACAGTCTTATTTACTTGATAGGGAATTTCAGAAACAATAATCTTCTTACCTTGAACTTCCGTCTTTGCGCGAACTTTAACTTTACCCCTTCCTGTCTTGAATGCCTCATAAATTCCACGAGTACCAAGGATCATACCACCTGTAGGAAAATCAGGACCTTTGACATGAGTCATTAAATCATCTATAGAAACTTCAGGATTCTCAATCATCATGATTAATGCATTACAAATTTCTGTTAAGTTATGAGGAGGAATATTTGTAGCCATACCAACAGCAATACCTGCACTACCATTTACTAACATATTAGGGAATTTAGAAGGAAGAACAATCGGCTCTTGAACAGACCCATCAAAATTATCTCTAAAATCAACCGTGTTCTTATCAATATCATTCAATAATTCTTCAGCAATCTTCTTGAGTTTTGCTTCAGTGTAACGATATGCTGCTGCAGAATCACCATCAACACTACCAAAATTACCTTGACCCCAAATGAGAGGATAGCGCAGAGAAAAATCCTGAGCCATACGAACCATAGAGTCATAGACAGCCATATCTCCATGAGGATGGAATTGCGCTAATGTTTGACCTACAACGTGAGCAGATTTTTTGAATTTACCTGTAGATTTTAAACCCGTATCCCACATTGCATACAAAATTCTTCTATGAACAGGTTTTAGTCCATCACGCACATCAGGCAATGCACGAGAAACAATAACAGACATTGAATAATCTAAATACGCACGACTCAATTCGTCCTGGATAACTTTTTGTTTAATGTGTTCTTCTTCCATGTTCAAATATCAAGATTCTCAACCTTCAATGCGTTTTCTTCAATAAATTGACGACGAGGCTCTACTTCATCACCCATGAGCATAGCAAACATTGCATCAGCTTCTACAGCATCAATAATCGTAACTTGTTTAAGATGTCGAACTTTAGGATCTAAGGTAGTTTCCCATAATTGATCAGCATTCATTTCCCCAAGACCTTTGTAACGCTGTATTGAAACACCCTCTCCAAATCTCTTTATGATATCTTGCTGTTCTGCATCATTGAGCGCGTATTCAACTTGCTTACCTTTAGAAACCTTATACAATGGAGGCATCCCTAAATACAAATGACCACGTTCAATTAATGGACGCATATAACGATAGAAGAACGTTAATAATAGACATGAAATGTGCGCACCATCAACATCTGCATCTGTAAGAATAATAACTTTATGATAACGCACCTTATCAACATTAAATTCTTCACCAATACCACAACCTAATGCAGTAATTAATGTTAAAATTTCGTTATTCCTAAAAATTTTATCTAAACGAGCTTTTTCTACATTTAAGATCTTACCACGTAATGGAAGTATAGCTTGGAATTCTCTCATCCTACCCATCTTTGTTGTTCCACCAGCTGAATCTCCTTCAACTAAGAATAATTCACATTTAGCTGGATCTTTCTCTTGACAATCAGCTAGTTTACCAGGAAGACTTCCAGAATCAAGAACAGATTTTCTTCTTACTAAATCACGAGCTTTACGAGCAGCTTCTCTTGCTTTTGCAGCATCAACACATTTACCTACAATTAATTTTGCTTCTTTAGGATGTTCTTCAAAATAGTTTGATAATTGATCAAAGACTAATGAATCTGTTAAACCACGAACACTAGAATTTCCTAATTTTGTTTTTGTTTGACCTTCAAATTGAGGTTCTGGAACTTTAACACTAATAATAGCAATTAATCCTTCACGAACATCAGGACCAGTAAGCTTTGCATCAGTTAGTTTATTTTTTCTAATATATTCATTAATAACCCTTGTAACTGCAGTTTGGAATCCTGTTAAGTGTGTTCCACCTTCTATGGTGTTAATGTTGTTACAGAAACTATACACTGCTTCTGTGAATGAATCATTATAGACCATTGCAATTTCAACAAAAATATTATCCTGCTCTTTTCCAAATGCAATAACCTCTCCAACTTTTGGTTTATTACCATTTAAGTGATCAACATAACTCTTAAGCCCACCATCAGCATGGAATACTTTTTTGAGATCAGAACGTTCGTCAATTAACGTGATGGTAATACCCGCATTTAAGTATGCTAACTCTTCTAAACGCTTTTCAAGAATAGGAGTTTCAAATTCAGTTGTTTCAAAAATTTCTGCATCAGGCAAGAAGGTAACTTTTGTTCCAGACCCTTGAGCAGAACCAATTTCTTTTACATCATGCTGAGGAATACCTCGAGCATATTTTTGAGTGTATTTTTTCCCATCACGAATAACTTCAACAACTAACCATGTGCTTAATGCATTTACACAAGAAACTCCAACTCCGTGCAGTCCACCTGATACTTTGTAAGAATCTTTATCGAACTTTCCACCAGCGTGTAATACAGTCATAACAATTTCTAATGCAGGACGCTTTTCTGTAGGATGTAAATCAACAGGAATACCTCTTCCATTATCTTCAACTGTTAAGGTATTATCTTTGTGAATAGTAATAGTGATGGCATTACAAAATCCTGCTAATGCTTCATCTATAGAATTATCAACAACTTCATAGACTAAGTGATGTAATCCACGTTTATCTGTAGAACCAATATACATTGCAGGCCTTTGACGAACTGCTTCAAGACCTTTCAAAACGGTAATACTGTCTGCTTTGTATGATTTGTCTGCCATGAGTTTTCTCGAAAATTGCTGCTTTTTTCGATCATTTTTGAGGGCTGATTCCTTATAAGGATTTCGAAAGTAAAAGTGTTAGAATTTTAATACTAGGGAGGCTGTAGTGGCAAAATAGCAGGGGCCAAAATAGCCTCTAAATAGGCCTATTTGTCACTTTAAAGTAGATAAAATAAAAAGGTTTAAAAGGCACCCTAATTTTAGCAGTACCATGAAACGAAAAACAAAATTTGCAATAACCGCAGCGCTCTTAACAGGACTCATACAAGGAACAGTCGCACACCAAACACTCACTAAAAATACTCTTCTTGACAGGACTATTGCTGAACAAATGTGCGAAGCACCAGCAGATTCTCAATCACCTCAAACAACAATCACGATTAATGCTCAAACTCCTGATGAAGCAAGAAATTTAGAACTTACCCCCTACTTCAAAACTATGAAACCGGGAGACAAAATTGTGTATGGAGACCTCACTCTAACAGCAACAACAACATACCCCCAACAAGCAATAGAAATACCAGCATTACTCGGAAGCACCCCAAACCTCTTAGGATTTGATTGTCCAGGAATGATTGGATTAAACGTGACTTATGAAGGACCTGTCTCAGGATCAGCAGAAACAGACATTGCTTACGGAAAACAATATAGTCCAAAATATCCTGTATTTACTGCAAAAACATCAATCACTCTTGAAAATGTTCTTTCGTTCGCATCAATACCAAAAGGAATACAAGAGGAATTACTCTCAAGACCAATACGAGAAAGAGAACAATCACAGAGAGAACAAGAAAGAACTCATGCAGCGCGAGTTCAAGAATGTACCACTACATTCAAAGGACCTGAATATACACTATCAGGAGATATGCTTGAATATACCCTACAACGAGGAGACACTCCTATGAGTATTGCTCACGAATTTAACGATTGTGTAAGAGATAGAGCATTTGGAAAGAGATATGAAGGCGTTGCAGCAGCATTCGGAATGTGCACTGATGAGCCTGTAGCTGATACACATCTTGCAGGAGAATTTCTTTGTTTCCCTGACATGACCAAATGGAAAGCAGGAAACACTATTAAGCTCTTACCAAAAGTAAATCAGGAATATGTTGGAGAATAGAGCATAGCACAAGTTTAGTAGACATAACAATGATAGATAATCCCTACCAATCACCACCACTCGACTCTTCTCAACAATACTTTAGAACAAGAAAAGCACCAACATTTTTAAGAGGAGCTATTGCAGGACTCGTTTCAGGCATTCTCCTTGAGTATGGGTTTGATACCCTTGTGCATCAAGAGATTCTTACTCAAGAAAATAAACCCTATTTTATTCTTGGCACTCTTACATCAACATTTTTAATTCCAGGAATTACATTTAGAAGAAGAATAGAACACCCCTCAACACACACCACTAACACAAATAGTTATAGTATAGGGTATGCACTAGGACTCTCTGCAGGTTTATCATTTGCAAAAAAAACATTGCAGTAAAAAAGCTTAAAATCTCGTGCACAATCAAAAAGTGATGAGAACAATTATCCTCGACACAAATATTGTCTTACAAAATGTTGTCAACATTCTCAAAGAATTACAAAGAGTCTGCGATTTCTCATACGAAGTAGCCATTTTAGACAAAACACTAGAAGAACTCGAACATAAGAAAGGAGAATCCTTCGCAAGAGACCTCATCACCAAAACCCATATAAAGACCATTCCAACGACCACACCATCAAAATACGTCGATAAAATACTCCTCGAACAAGCTCCAAAGCAAAAATGGGTAATTGTCACCCAAGACAAAGCTTTAAAAACCGACCTTGTTAAAAAAGGAGTGATGGTCATTACAATCCGTCAACAAAAAACCCTTATGATCGTGAACCCCCATGTTTTATGAAGTCGAAGTAAAAACTCACGTCCGAATGCCACCAGAGTTCTTTGGTGGAGACATTAAAAAAGCACTTCTTGCAAGTCTCAACAAACAATTTGAAGGTTACATCTCCAAGGACATTGGATTAGTCGTAGGAGTATCAGACATTTCAGAAATTGGAGACGGAGTCATTATTCCCGGAGACGGAGCAGCATATTACGAAACAACATTCAAACTCTTCACATTCCTACCAGAACTCCAAGAAATGATCATCGGAAAAATAACTGACATTACTGACTTCGGAGCATTCGTAGACATCGGAGCAATCGATGGAATGGTACACGTATCACAAACCATGGACGACTTCGTAAGCTTCAGCAAATCAGGAGTCCTCTCAGGAAAAGAATCAAAGAAAACCTTAAAAGTAGGAGATATCGTCCGAGCAAGAATAATCGCAGTTAGTTTCAAAGAACCTACCAATCCAAAAGTAGGACTCACCATGAGACAACAATCATTAGGAACTGTAACCAAATGAAAAAACTAGCAGACAAAAACACAAAAGAACTCTTAGATGAAAACCAAATCAAAGAAAAAGGTAGAAGCAAGAACGAGTTCACTACAAGCTGGCAAGGAAGATTAACAATCACCAACGTAGAAAAATCACAAGTAGCAAAAGAAGTAAACATTAAAAAAAATGGAGAATATGCAATTAAAATACGATGAACCTAACACTAGTCAAAGAATATGAAGTACCCTTACTCTCAAGAAAGAGAGTAACCTTTAGCGTTGAATACCCAAAGAGCGCAACACCAAAAGAAGCAGATATAACAAAGAGCGCTGCAACATTACTAAAAACACAACCAGACTGCATCAAAGTACAACACATCTACCCACGATATGGAGAAACAAAAGCAAAAATTATTGCACACGTCTATAACAGTCCAGAAGACTTAATCAAAATTGAAACTATCAACAAAAAGAAAAAAGTAGAGAAAAAATAAATGGCAAACAAAAAACCAAAAAACAAAAAACCATCAGCACGATTCAAGAAATACAAAGTCAACGCAGGTAAATTAGAAAAAGGCAAATCATGCCCACGCTGCGGAGAAGGAACATTCATGGCACAGCACAAAGATAGAGAATACTGCGGACTATGCCACTATACAGAATTTAAAACAAAGAAATAATTCTTAATGAGTTTTGAAACGTATGTTAGAACGCATAAGAAACGCAACTCCTAAAGATACACAAGCAATTTATGACGTTAATGCACAATTAGAATATGCTCGAAGAGGTTATGAGGGCAATGGGTTTTTTGGGATGCCACGATTAAGCACTGAGAGGATTGAAAGGCTAGCTAAAAGTAATGCTGCATTTTTTGTATACGAAGTTGGTGGAGAAATCGTAGGATTTTCTTCTGCTTTCTGTGATCAACTATTAGCACCACGAAATGAAGTGCAGAGGAGACTCACTCATGAACCTAAACCATTTTTGTTTTTAGAAAGAGTAGGAATTTTACCAGAACACCAAGGGAGAGGCATTAGCGATCGTATGTTGCACCAAACACTTCTTGCAGCAGTATTAGGAAGTTTCCCTTCTGTCTATGCAGCAGCAGGAGTTAAGCCTGAAAGTCGTTGGAACAGAGTATTACCAAGAAAGGGATTTACTCCTGTAACACAAGTTATGAGCAACGAATTATTATTTCAAGTCTATCATAGAAAAGTTTAGGTAATAACAACCTTTACTTTATGTCCTAATTCTACTGCTTCATTATAGCAAATATCAAAATTTTCAGAATCAACATTCTCTTGAATCTTTTTCAAAGAATACTTTCTTTTCTTTAACCTTAATCTTAGCTTAGGAATGGAAGTTTTCGTAATAATACAAGATGATACAAGTTTAGGAGAAATATAATGAGATAAGTGAGAATCAATAATGATATTTTCTTTAGATGACTTAATTAATTTCTCAAAGTACGATTTGAATTTGGCAATATCCACATCATACGTTTTGAACGTTTTATCATACGAATCATATAATTTCTCTTTCTTAACACATTCATTCGCATCAATATACTTGTAGTGTTTTTCTTTTGCTAATTTTTTAGCTAATGTAGACTTACCCGTACCAGGAGTACCTGAAATAATAATAACTTTCATACAAGTTAGAATAAGAACGACTATAAGAGTTTATTCATCATCAACCGTGAATAAACGAGAATCTTTCACGCTAAATAACCCCAATCTTGCACCAGCATCAAGCCAGCCATGAGCATAATTCAAAGCAGCAAAAGCTAATACTACATCACCACGAGAAGCAAAAAACTTAGCATCAGAAACATAGCGTTCGACCATATCAAGAACCTCTAAGGTCTTTTCTTTTCCATCTAAAGAGATCTTACCAGTAACTCTTGCCTTTTGAGCAGCAGCTAATGCTTCAGAGGTTATTTGAAAATACTTCTCAAGACGTTCTTTTGAAATCTCAGAACTCATCTCTAAAGGGTAGCAGCCTTACGCTTACGCTTTTCACGTTTCATACGCTTACGCTGCCATTTCCAACGCATCTGGCGTTTCTTTTTCCAACGTCTTGAACTACGCTTCATTAAGGCAATCTGCAAAATGCAGGCTTTATAAATCTTATCGTGTGCAAAAAGGACCTATGACTCACATACTTCGCCGTAATAGACCTAAAGTTAATGAGGAACCAGTACCACCACAAGACCCTCTACGTTATAGAGTACATATTGCTTGTTATGAAACACGAGGAACACCTCGCACGTATAGACTTCTTGCACTTGAAGATGGAACTATGATTACAAGATTATCAAGAGAGCTTACACGAGAACTCATGGAAATGGCATTAATACTAACAAACCATGGAACTCAAGAAAGAGACAAATTTGAAACTGAAGATGGAGAAACATTTGTGTTTGTATATGAGAGAAGACGTCGCACAGCCCCTGTAGAACCACCAACTTATAGAGATGATTTTGGATGGAGATTAGGAATAGAAATAGACATACGTCAAACAAACCTAAGACCGTTAAATCTCACAGGTGACGGATCAAAACGTTCAAGAAAACATCCCTATGCTTAACACGAAGGTAAAATACCTGGGAATCCAGGACCATAAGTTTTTGTAATATTACAAGGAACAGAAGTAATGATTGCTTTACTATAAATTCTAGGATCAAGACGAACTTGTCCGTTTACAACACTCTTTTCAGATCCGCCACGAACAGTCTTTGTTGTTGAAGTTTCTTTTGTACTATTATAACTACTATGCATAACTTCTATTGTAAAATTATTAATAGGAACATCACCAACAATAATATAATACTGAACTGCTGGACCAACACTACATACGGTTTCTACTTGGAAATCCATTTCAGCACATCTTTCTTCAGGAGGAAGAACTACGGTCTCAGTAGTATCATTATCAGAAGGATTTATTGGAGGGGCCTCATCTAAATCACAAATATTATTATTATTTTGATCAAGACAGCACTCTGTACCTACACGAATATAGGGAGCATTACATACAACATCAGGAGTGCCTGGAGTAGTTTGCGTAGTACATGCAGCAACTACAGCAAGCATAGCTATAAGTGCTATCATAAACATATATGTTCGAAACTTCATAACTTAGAACACAGCAAAAACGTATATAAACCTTTTGAAAACTACACTTAACAACGCGTTAAGATATCACGAGAAGTTTCATACAATTCTGTAGAAGGAATACATGCAACCTCTGTTCCATTAAGCACAATTACAGGACGAACCTTTACTGCATACGGATCTTCAGTAAAAATACCATGCGGAATAATCTTCTTCCCAACACCTTTCACTTTCAAACCAGTCGTATCGGGAAGGGGTTCAAACGTATCATCAAAACGATCCCTCACCCACACTTCAAAACGAACAATATCTTTTTTACCCGTATTTCTTAATTCTAATTGAAGATCATCATTCTTTAAACAAGCATCCTCAAACTCAACAGAAACATCAGTAACACAGGTTTGTAATAATTCTTTTATCAACGCAGTAGATACTGAAAGATTAGAAGTATTCTCTTCAGAAGGAACCATTACAGGTTCAGGTTCTTCAAGAGGGATAGAGGGAGATACAGGACTAATTTCAATAGTGCGCTCAGGAACACTAGCACACCCTGCTATAAGTAAGAGAAATACAATCACACCTACAATTTTTAGCTGCATAGGAGGCAGTATGATCTACCAGTAAATAAAGATAGTTACGAAAAAACATATAAATGAGATCAGGCATGATCTAGTCCATAATGGAATTAGGAAGCAACATCGCATTCTTCATTGCTGCATTCTCTGCACTCCTCACCATTGTAAATCCCTTTAGCACTGCACCCATCTTTCTTAGTATTACTGCAGGAAACACTGCAAAACAACGACTACGCATGGCAAAGAGAGCAAGCATTACTGCATTTGTCGTGCTCTTACTCTTTGCACTTGTAGGAAATTATATTCTAAGCTTTTTTAGTATAACTTTAGATGCATTTAGAATTGCAGGAGGAATATTCATAGCAGCAGTAGGATGGGGAATGCTCCACCAAGGAAAACAATACTTCAGAAACAAACAAGAACATGAAGAAGCAATACGAAAAGATGATGTATCAATCACCCCCATAGCAATACCATCACTCTGCGGACCTGGAGCTATTACCACCGCAATATTCTTAATGGAAGATGCCAACGGCATAACTCAAGGAGGATTAGTACTCTTAGCAATACTTGCTGTAGGAATTATTACCTACTTTACCTTATCACGAGCACATAACCTACGAACACACTTAAGCGAAAATATGAGACACATTATTGATAAGATCATGGGGCTCATAGTATTAGTTGTAGGAACACAATTCGTCATTAATGGAATAATGTCGTTATTACATTTGTAGAACCAACTTCACTTTCTCTTAATATCTAGCTTAAACCCATCAAAATGAGAAGCCATAAGCCTATGCGCATGATCTATCACATCAGTATCATTATCAAAACCTGGACGAACATCACCCGGGCGATAATCATTATATCTTTTCGGATTACTATCAATATCTTGCTTTGTTAAGGTTCTCCAAAGTTCGAGTTGGTGTAACATTCTTCTCTGTCTCAATGATGATCTGGAACAAGTGTTATCTCTTCTAAACTCAGCTCTTGGAAAAATCAGCTTCCCATAACTATGAACAGCCCCAATAGACACACCAACCCAATCTGTAATTTCCAAAATAAGTGTGTCCCGAGGATGATCATGAAAGTCTGGAATATGAATCGTGTAATGAATACCTTCTTCTTCTACTTCATAACCCTCATGTTGCAAGAACAATTCTAAAGGGAATGAGTGTGTCAGTTCATAGTCATTAAACTCAGAAGAACGAAAAAATACCGGAAGTTCATAAGGGGTGATTATGGCCATAGTGCATACGCACCAATTTTTAAAAAATGCTCCGGCCGGGATTTGAACCCGGGTCTACGGCGCGAAAGGCCGTTGTCCTTGCCGGGCTAGACTACCGGAGCTTAATGAAAAATCTCAAAAGATCGTTTATTAAGCTTTCGAACTTAACAGAAGGTTTATGTAGAAGAGTGCAACACTCTTTCTAGAGGAAAAATGTATAAGCCTGAAAATCTTGTGGTATCAGTCATTGACGCGATAGACTATGAAACAGGAATTACACTTGCTCAAGTTCCCGTAAATGAATTTTCTCGCTCAGAACCTACATTTAGCTTAATGCTTGAACAAGGGGGATATACTTACCAAAGGATTCCACGACGTATAGGTAAATTTCGTGTATGCTTAAGTGGGGAAATAGGAGAGCTCGTAGGGGTATTTGATCGCACGGAACATGCAGATAAAATCAGGTCAAATGTTAGCCTAGGAACTATTCACGTCCTTGAACCACCTAGAGATCTGCCCGTTGACTCTCGCGTACGAATTCCTTTCCCCGAAAAAGTAAGTTATCACTATCATTGGAGAGGCCTAACTCATGGCGGGTTTACTGTGGTGTTTTAACTAAGTAGTTCTCAATAAAAATAAAGTGGGCCTGAGGAGATTTGAACTCCCGACTTCTGGCTCTCTTAGAGACCAGGGATATTGCCTGGAAGGTCATATAAGACATACGCATCCATTAAAGGATTCAGCGCTCTAGCCAGGCTAAGCTACAGGCCCATTGACATAGCGATCAAAAGATGTTATATAAGCATTACTCCTCGCAAAAATTAACTTCATACACTTCAACTAAATCTTCAGGAATATTCAATCGTTCTAATTCGAGATATACTTCACTCTTTTTGAGAAAAGGTTTACGATAAATTAAGATATAATCTTCAAAACCAGAACAAAGTAACCAACCAGAGCTTTGTAACTGTTCAACTACATGAGCAACACGAAATAAATGTAATTGTAAATATAATGCATGCTCTCTGATTCTAAAATGGCTCAATTCTGAAGTGCCATCCCACACATCGAACAAGGGAGGGCCATACAACGGAACACATAATTCAAACATACCTCTAAGATACAAGAACTCTTGATATAAGCTTTGGAGCTAAAGAAGGAATACTTTCAATTCAAGAAAAACCTTTGCGACATGCTTAAAAAACCTCATGAAAGCTAAAAGTTATGCAAATAGGACTTGTCGGAAAACCATCAGCAGGAAAGAGCAGTTTCTTCAAAGCAGCTACACTCGCAGAAGTAGAAATAGCAAATTATCCCTTCGTCACCATTAAACCAAACTCTGGAGTTGGATATGTAAGAGTAATAGATCCCGCAAAAGACTTTGGAAAAAAAAGTAATCCACGAGATGGATATGTATTAGGAGAATTTAGATTTGTTCCGATACAACTCTTAGATGTTGCTGGATTAGTACCAGGAGCATCAGAAGGAAAGGGAATGGGCTCACAATTCCTAGATGATCTCAATCAAGCAGACGCATTAATCCATATTATAGACATCTCTGGAAGCATTAACGAAAATGGAGAACCATGCCAACCCTTAAGTTACGATCCCTTAAACGATGTACGATTCCTAGAAGAAGAATTAGACTTATGGTATTTACGCATACTCAAAAATGGATGGGACAAATTTACAAGACAAATAAGCCATCAACCACAAGAAATAACAAAAGCAATAGCAAAACAACTATCAGGATTACGCGTTACAGAAGAAATAGCTGAAGAAATGATTAAGAAGTTACAATTACCAGAAACCTTACTTACTTGGACAGACCAAAACTTGCGATCACTAGCAACAGAACTGCGAAAGAGAACAAAACCAATGATCATAGCAGCAAACAAAATAGACGTCCCAGGAGCAGAAAAGAATTTAGAACGAATGAAAGAATCATTCCCCGAGTACCATATTATACCATGCAGTTCCATAGCAGAATTAGCACTAAAAGAAGCAAGCAAGAAAGGAACTATTGACTATATCCCAGGAACAAATACCTTCAAGAAACATCAAGACCTAGGAACTCAAGAAAAACTCTTTACCTACATCCAAGATAATATTTTGAACAAGTACCAGAGCACAGGAGTGCAAGATGTACTGAATACTATAGTGTTTAATGTACTCAAGTACAAAGCGCTATACCCTGGTGGCGTGAGTAAATTAGAAGACAAGAATGGAAATGTCATACCTGACTGTTTTTTAATGCCAGAAAAAACAACAGCATTAGAATTTGCATTTAGACTCCATACGGATATAGGAAAAGGATTTGTAAAAGCAATAGATGTAAGAACAAAACAGCCCATAGGCAAAGACCATATCCTCAAACACGGAGATATTATAGAAATTAAAACAACTGCCTAAACATTTATTAAGAATCTCTCTAACACCAATCTTCTCATGAAAGAAGTGATTGTTGTAAAAAACTTACGCAAAATTTTCAAAACCAAACTCAAAGAACCAGGACTTAAAGGAACTCTCAAATCATTCTTCAAACCACACTACAAAGAAATTAGTGCTGTTAATAACATTACTTTTACTGTAAAAGAAGGAGAGCTCATAGCATTTATTGGACCAAATGGTGCAGGAAAATCAACAACACTCAAAATATTATCAGGAATCCTCTTTCCAGACTCTGGAATTATACGTGTATTAGGAATTAATCCAACAGAAGAACGAAAAAAACTAGCATACAAAATAGGAACCGTATTCGGACAAAAACCCCAGTTATGGTTTCATCTCCCACCTATTGACTCGTTCCAACTCTTTGCAAAAATCTATGATCTAGAACAAAGAGAATATGAGAAAAGGCTCGCAGACTTAGTAAAGAGATTTGAATTAGAAGAAATTATGCACCAGCCTGTAAGAAAATTATCACTCGGACAACGAATGAGATGCGAATTTGCTCTCGCATTATTACACAATCCGAAAGTATTATTCTTAGACGAACCAACCATCGGAATGGACATTATTATCAAAAAAAGTGTGCGTGAGTTAATTAAAAAAATAAACGAAGAAGAGAAAATAACTATTGTATTAACAAGCCATGATATGGATGATGTAGAGACACTCTGTAAAAGAGCTATTATTATCAATCATGGAAGCTTAGTTTATGATGGAAGTATTGAAAAATTAAAGAGTGCATATATTCATAAAAAGCTTATTGAGATAGTATCAGAAAGCAGTCTTATATTACCAAAGAAGGAAGGAATAACAGTACTCAAAAAAGCAAAATTCTCCGCAAGTCTAGAAATCGACCTAAGAAAAAACGATCTTAAAGAAACAATTAATTTGCTCCTAAAGAAAAACGCAATTATTGACATAACCATAGAAGAACCTCCTGTAGAAGAAATTATTGAGAGGATCTATCGTGGGGATTAGTAAATATTACTATATTAGTAAAGTTAACTTCTTCAATAGTTTTGTGTACTATCAAGACATCCTTGCAAGATCACTCTTTGTAGGGCTCATCATCTTCATCTTTACAAACGTCTGGAGAGTAGTGTATGGAAATACACCTCTCATTGAAGGATACACTATTGCAATGATGCTCTGGTATTTCGTCATGGCAGAATCAATAGTTACTGCACAGACAGAAGTATGGAGGGTTATTGGAGAAGAAGTAAAATCAGGAACTATTGCAAACGCTTTAAACAAACCATACAGCTATTTGTTCTACCACTATGCATTAACCATTGGAGAAGCAATATTCAAGTTCAGTTTAACATTCCTTATCGGAGGGCTTATTGTATTCTTCATCATAGGAGGAACACCTATAGAATTTCGAGCAATACCCCTCTTTGCACTTGCAGCACTCCTCGGAATAAGCATTCATTTCTTTATTATTGCACTCATAGGAGTATTCGCACTCTGGCTCGAAGACGTAAGAGGAATTTACATGGTATACCAAAAACTTGTTTTTATTATAGGGGGAACCTTAATCCCCTTAGAAATATTCCCACAATGGTTACAAGGCATAGCAAAATGGTTACCCTTTAGTGCAGTTGCCTATTATCCATCAAAACTCTTTGTTCAATTCAGCATAGAACAAGCAATCAAAACCATACTTCTACAACTCACATGGTTAGCTATTATTATGGGGATCGTATGGTTTGTCTACAAAAAACTCGTTAGAAAGGTGAGCGTCAATGGTGGGTAGCCATTTTAAATTGAGCAAGGAATACTTACGCGTAGCTCTTGGCACTGCCCTAGAATACAGAGGAAGCTTTATTTTTGAAATTTTTAGCATGATCCTCAATGATTGCGTATGGCTCTTTTTCTGGTTTATCTTCTTCAATAAATTCACAGAAATAAATCATTGGAATTATCAAGATTTCTTACTCCTCTACGGAATAGCAGCAGCAAGTTACGGAATTGCCTCAGTACTCTATGGAAATAGACATGATATAGCTAATATTATCAGTCACGGAAAACTTGATTTTTATCTCACCCTCCCAAAAAATATTCTCTACCATGCACTTATTACAAAAACAGGATGGTCAGGATTAGGAGACCTTCTTGTAGGAATATTTATTGCAATATTCTTCCTAGACCCTATCAAAATACCACTCTTTGTATTGTTCACCCTTACTGCCACCATTATCTTTGTCGCAGCAGGAGTACTCTACGGATCATTAGCATTTTATTTTGGAGAAGCAGAAGAAACAAGCAAGACATTAGCATTCGCAAACCTTACCTTTGCAACATACCCCTTATCAATATTCCAAGGACCAACAAGATTTGCATTATTCACCATCATGCCAGCAGCATTCATATCAGGAGTGCCTGTAGAACTACTCAAACAGTTTAACCTCTTCTGGTTTATAGCAACAATAGTATTCGCGTTTATATTCTTAGGAATAGCAGTATTTGTATTCTATAGAGGATTAAGAAGATACGAGAGCGGAAACTTAATGTATGTAAGAACTTAAAGAGAAATATCCCTTACTTCAGAAATTACTGCAGTCCCACCAACACGAACAGGACTAGAAGAAGCATCAACAAATATTTTCCCAGGCTTGCCCATAATCTGGCCTTGCTCAATGATAAACTTATTTCCCTCAGGCATAGGAATATCATGTAAAGTAAAATATGCACCTAACGCGCCTGCAGCTACACCTGTTGCAGGATCTTCATTAATACCTGATAGCGGATTAAACTGACGTGTATGCACAAAACCCTCACCTTTTGTTTCAAACGTGAACACATACACCCCACGTGAACGTGAATCTACGCAATACTGTTTAATCGCATCAAGATCAGGCCTTAACCTAAACAAAGATTCTAAAGAATCAATTGGTACTAGTATCTTAGGAACTCCTGTTGATACCGTTTCTATAGGACAATGAGATTGTTCACCATTAATCATTGCAACTAATTTACTTCTATGAGTTCCTAACATATGTGCAATACGTTCAATGTCATGTTTGTAAGAAACAACTTCAGCAGATTTCTGCGTCATCCACACCATTCCATTTTCTATTTGAATAGGTAGTATCGCGGCGCGTGTTTGAATAGTAAGACTCCGTGTTTGATTTGGATATAAACAATTCATAGCAGCAATAGTTGCATGAGCACACAAATCAACTTCTTGTGTTGGAGAAAAAAATCGAAAACGATGATCTGCTTCATCGGAACGCTGCACAAAGACCGATTCTGAAAAATTAAGTGTTCTTGCTATATGTAAACATTCATCATCAGACAACCTATCAGCATCTAAAACAACTCCAGCAGGATTTCCCTCAGAAGGATTAGAAGTAAATGCTTTCATAATGTACGTTTGTACCATCTTTAAAGAATCATTCCGCCTTCACATAAGACACAAATTTTTTCTTCTTTATTATAACATTTTTCGCCAACAAGTAAACTACAACGAGAGCAAATAAACTCCCCAAGTTCAGACATACAATTCATACAAACTTTCTTCGTATTCATGAAGTTTTAAAGGAATATTATCTCTTAAAAGTTTTATGGTTCTTCAGTATGGAAAAATACGTTAAATAATGCAAAGACATTATAGCCTATAACAATAAGAATCATCAACAGACCAGCAGACATAGGTTCATGAATAATCTCTGACAACCCAAAAATATCCTCTGTAGAGTTTGTCCCTTCTGAAACACCAACAACTGAGGGATCAACACCATCGGGAGGGGGAGGAAGAGCTGAAGTTACTTGTTGATTCACAAAATCAGACAATGCAGTTCTAAACCCATTTGCTGAATCAGCAGCAGTATATGCACCAAAACATACTAACAAACTCATTCCTAACGTTAAGATAAGAATATTAACTTTATCCACTGCTAAGAATTTTAATGAAAAGAAGCATAACAATCCAACACCCCCAAAGAGAAGAGTTCCTGCAATTACTAAAAGTTCTATCCCTGAAAAGAAAACACTTGTAAACACTAATCCAAAACAAATAACAACACCTAAGAGAACACACACTAAAAAAATAAAGAAGGCACCAATAACCTCTTTTGCATTCATACACCAAAAGAGTAAGAAATTACTATATAAGTATTACTTTTGCATAACATTTAATAAGAAGTTAACCCCACATGATAGAATGGCACCTGTAGAATATACTGGACTAAAAAATTTCTCCGACGCACAACAAGCGGGCATTCAAACTTTAAGTGAACGCTACGCAAAAAAATTCGAAAAGTATTATCCTGACTCCGTAACAAGAGTAATCCTCAAAGCAAATAAGAGAGGAAATGAAGGAAAACAAGAAGTTACTGCAACCGTACGCTTAGATGCACCAAAGACTATTGCACAAGCACAGAATAGTGAATGGGAAGCAGAGAAAGCAGTACACATGACACTCATGGCAGTCCATAATGAAATAGAAAAAATGGCTGATACAAACAGAAAGAAAACAAGAGTCAGCGTACGAACAAGAAAATAACTTATTTTTTCTTCGCAATAGCTAAAATTGCGAGGTCATTCTTTAATTCTTTACCTTCAATATTAAAAAACTCAACCGTAAACCCATTCTTTTCAAGTAATTTCTTTAATTCAGCAGGAGAATAAATCTGCATATCCCAAGATTCTCTATAAATTTTAGGTTTATCAAAAGAATTCTGGATAAACGTTTCTTGATTAACACGAATAATACCAGCATCATAATCTAAGACATTTTTATTAAATCTTACAAACTTCTTACCATTAACTTCAGAAGCCTCATCAATAAATTCATGCTCAATAAAACCACCATTCTTCATAAAATCAAGATTAAAAATATCAAAAACGAATAATCCTTTAGACTTAAGATTCTCACTAACATTCTTAAGAGCTTTATCAAAGTCTTTCTTATCTAAATGCCCTATTGCATTAAACATGGCAATAACTGCATCAAATTTACCCAACTGAGAGTCCCGTATATCACCAAGAACATACTTAATTTTTAATCCTTTAGACTTAGCTTCAGCACGAGCAAGCATTGATTTGTTAATATCAAGACCAACAATCTTGTAACCCTTCTTCGTTAAATAAATTGTTTGAGCACCTGTTCCACAAGTCATATCAAGAACCGTTTTAATCTTATGTTCTTTCAGAATCTTCTCAAGAACTTTATTTAGTTTAAGATAACTCCCACCAGCTTCTACAACATCATAGAACTCAACAAATGTATCATAGTCATGTTGTTTGAGGAGCATTTTGATGGTTTAGATTATACCCATATAAATTTTGTGTAACCCCCAATCTTTTTAAAAGAGTAATTTTCCACAAAGAGCTATATGATAACCCTCGCATTAGAAGGAACAGCGCACACCGCAGGTGCTGGTATTCTTACGGATAAGAAAGAAATCTTAGCCGATGAGAGAGACCAATATACCACAGAACATGGAGGGATTATTCCTAACGAAGCAAAGAAACACCACGATAGAGTATTCCCCCTCTTAATTACAAAAGCATTAGCAACAGCAAAGTTAGAAATGAAGGATATTGATTTTATTACCTTCTCAGGAAGCCCAGGATTAGCACCATGTTTAGTAGCAACCATGAATGCAGCAAAAAAAATAGGAAAGGAACACCATAAACCTGTGATCAGTGTTAATCATGCCATAGCACACTTAAGTTCTGGACACCAATTTTGCGATGTGAAAAAACCAATCTATGTATACGCAGCAGGAGCAAACACCCAAATTATATCACAAGAGGGAGAATATTTCAGAGTATTTGGAGAAACACTCGATACAGGAATAGGAAATGCACTAGACAAGTTCGGGAGAATCGCTGGACTAGGATTCCCCGCAGGACCAAAAATTGAGAGCTTAGCAAAGCAAGGAAGTTATATTGAACTACCCTATAGCGTTAAAGGAATGGACTTAGCATTCTCAGGAATTATTACACATGCCTCTAACAAACTAAAACAAGGAGCAAAGGTAGAAGATGTCTGCTATTCATTACAAGAGACATTATTTGCAATGCTCACAGAAACAGTAGAAAGAGCATTAGCACACACCCAAAAGAAAGAAGCAGTACTTATTGGAGGCGTTGGAGCCAATAAGCGATTGAGCGAAATGTTAACCATTATGTGCAAGGAGCGAGGAGCAACATTCTCTGTTGTACCCTTAAAGTACGCATCAGACAATCCTATCATGATCGGATACCAAGGAATACTAGAATACAAAGCAGGAAAGAGACAAGAACTCGATACGATTGATATTAATCCCAACGAAAGAGCAGACCAAGTAAAAATAACTTGGAAATATTAAGAATAATTCTTAAAAAGGACATACACCTCTTAGTGGCATGTCTCTACAAAAAGAACTCTCAATTATTCTGAAAGAATTAAAGAGATACCCCTTCGAACCTGCATACAAAATACCTCACGTCCACACTTTCTATGGCAGAAAACAAAATAAGAAAAAACCATTAACCCCTACAAAAAGAGCATTTCTTAAAGTAAGAGACGGATCAAAAATACTCATTGATTACCACTGGCAAAAAAATAGATTACACAATCCCACTATTGTTACCGTACATGGACTAGAAGGATCAAGTGACGCAACATACATCAGAGGACTAACAAGAAAAGCACTAACAAAGAAATTTAATGTTGTTAACCTTAACCTCAGAAATTGTGGACAAACAGAAAAATACTGTAAGAACTTATACCACGCAGGACAGAGCGAAGACGTTCGCGAAGTCATTACACACCTTATTAAAAAAGAAAAACTCAAAGAAATATATCTTGTCGGAATATCACTTGGAGGAAACATCTCTTTAAAACTCACAGGAGAATACGGAAAAAATCCACCGAAAGAATTACGAGGAGTAATAGGATACTCACCATTATTAGATCTTAGAACATCAGGAAAACATGTTGAAGGATTACAAGCAATACTCTATAGAAAGAGATTCCTCAAAAGATTAAGAGAAAAAATACAAACAAAAGCAAAATACTATCCTGAATATGCTACACACAATCTTAAAAAAATTAAAAGTTTTAAACAATTCGATGAAACATTCTGCAAATACTATGGAGATGGATTTGTAAACCCAGAAGAATACTACACCACCGCATCAGCATTCCCCTACCTTAAGAATATACACGTACCAACACTTATTATTCAAGCAGAAGATGACCCCCTCATCCCCATAGAACCATTACGAAAAGCACTTGCACAAAAAAATCCCTACATTATAGCATTAATCACAAAGAAAGGAGGACATGTAGGATTTGTTTCAAAGAATGCTGAAGGAGCAGATGGTTACTTCTGGGGAGAAAACAGAATACTCCAATATTTCTCACTCTTACATTTTCAAGAATATATATCAAAGACAAAATAGACAAATCCTTAAAAATAGACTCTCCTGAAGGTTCCTATGGAATACTTTCCACACACTACTGCACGCCAAACACAGAAAGAATTCATGGATTTCTTAGCAGAAGCATTAATGAATAAAAAATCAGTATTAATACATGCACCAACAGGGATAGGGAAGACAGCAGCATCATTAAGTCCTGCATTAGGATATGCATTAAAGAATAAGAAAACAATATTCTTTGTAACAGGAAAACACACACAGCACAAAATCGCTCTTGAAACCTTAAGCCGCATAAAAGAAATGTACAAAATCAACATCAAAGTTGCAGACTTTATTGGAAAGAAATGGATGTGCCTCCAACCAGGAGCAGTAGAAATGGAAAACAATGAATTCTCAGAATTTTGTAAAGAACATATCAACAAAAAAACATGCACCTACTACGAAAATGTTAAAACAAAGGGACAACCATCATACTCAACACAGAAAGCATTAACCGCATTACAAGAAAACACACTCAACGTAGACCAAGTTATCCGCGTCGCACAAGCACATCACATTTGCCCCTACGAACTCACCGCACAACACGCAATGCACGCAAACGTTATCATCGCAGATTATTTCCATGTCTTAAGCCCCCACATTCAAGATGCACTCTTCAAGAAAATAGAGAAAGAAATAGGAAATACCATTATTATCTTTGACGAAGCACATAATATCCCTGACAGAGTTAGAGACTTGTTAACCATTAATACTTCAACACAACAAGCAGAATGGGCAGCAAAAGAAGCACGACAATTAGGATATGAAGAATTTGCAAATACTATAGAAGAAATAAAGAAGGTTATAGAAGAATTAGCAACAAACATCCCCCTACAAACTCACGAAGCACTACTTCAGAAACATGAACTTATAGATAAAATAAAAAAAATACAAGACTACGATCAATTAGTAGGAGACTTGAAAGCAATAGGAGACCAAGTACTAGAACAAAAGAGAAGAAGTTCAGCATTCGGTTTAGGAAAATTCCTAGAAGACTGGAACGGACCAGACGAAGCATTCACAAGAGTTATTCAAAGAGCATTCACCAAGAAAGGAAAACCAAACATACAAATCACGTATCGCTGCTTAGACCCAAGCTTAATCATAAAACCACTAGCAGACCAAACACAACTCATTTTCATGTCAGGAACACTCTCACCTATTAGTACCTTTAGAGACATCTTAGGAATTGATGCAGAAACAAAAGAATTAACAGACCCCTTCCCACCAGAGAATAAACTCGCATTAGTCGTACCAGAAATAACAACAAAATTTACTCACAGAGATGATGCAATGTACAGAAAAATCGCAGGATACTCAGCAGCATTTGCAAATGCAATACCTGGAAACAGTGTAATCTTCTTCCCAAGCTATCAATTACGAGACGCAATCTTACCTTACTTTAGTAAATTATGCGAAAAAACAACATTCTTAGAACAACCCAGTAGCACCAAACAAGAACGAGAAGAACTCATAGAGAAATTCAAAACATACAAAGACAGAGGAGCATGCCTCCTTGGAGTAAGCAATGCAAGCTTCGGAGAAGGAATAGATCTACCAGGAGATTATTTGAAAGGGGTTATTATTGTAGGATTACCACTAGCAAAACCTGATCTAGAAACACAAGAATTAATCCGATACTATGATTACAGATTTGGAAAGGGATGGGACTATGGGTATACCTTCCCCGCATTAACAAGAACATTACAAAATGCAGGAAGATGCATACGCTCAGCAACTGATAGAGGAGTCATCATATTCTTAGACGATCGATACAACATGCCACAGTACAGAAAATTCTTTCCAAAAGAATGGAACATACAAACATTACAAGATCCCATTAAAGCTGTAAAAGAATTTTTTGAAAAATAAAAATTACTCGAACTTTTATCAATTCTTTAGAAAGGTTAAAAAAGGAGTATGAGACTAGGGGTCCTTGTGGCAGAATCAACGGTTTTACCGATCATCGCAGGAATTATTATAGTTATTTTGATCATAACAATAATTTTACGACGATTCAATCAACAACCACTCATTGCATACATCCTTGGAGGAATGCTTGTCGGACCATTCGGCATTGGACTAGTAAAAGATGCAAATTTAGTATCATCATTAGGAACCATAGGTATTGTCTTACTCTTATTCTTTATTGGAATGCACATTTCATTACCAAACTTAATCTCAAAATGGAGAATAGCAATCTTCGGAACATTATTTCAAATATTCTTAAGCATCTTCTGCGTAGTTATATTAGGAAAAATATTCGATTGGCCAATACAATTAGTCATTCTCATAGGCTTTATCATTAGTTTAAGCAGTTCAGCAGTCGTTTTGAAAATATTAGACCAATGGAAAGAACTCAAAACAAAAATAGGACAAAACGTATTAGCAATACTCATCGTACAAGACATTGCAGTAATCCCCATGATTATCCTTATCAATTTTTTAGGAGGAGAGAGCTTTAACCCACTCAACTTATCACTCAATGTCATAGGAATCCTTGTTATTTTCATCTTAGTACTACTCGCAGTCATGTTCGGAAGAAAAATACCCATACAACCAAAAGACAAACAAGTACAAGTTTTAGTAGCACTTGCAATTTGCTTCGGATTAGCAGGACTCACAAGCTTATTCGGCATTTCACCAGCACTCGGAGCATTCGCAGGAGGAATTATTGTAGCATCCATGAGACAAACCACATGGATAAGCGAATCATTAGAATCATTCCATATGGTATTCGTATCATTATTCTTTATTTACATTGGAATGATTATTAACCTCAAATTCATATGGGAAAACTTATTCTTAGTCATCTCCTTAGTATTTGTCGTATTCTTCGTCAACATGTTCATCAATGCAGTAATACTCAAAGCACTAGGAGATAGTTGGAAAGAAAGCATTTACGCAGGAGCATTATTAGCACAAGTAGGAGAGTTTAGTTTCTTATTAGCAGAAATAGGATTCAAACAAGGAATCGTAACAGATCATATATACCAAGCAACCATTGCAATGATTGCACTAAGCTTGTTGTTCTCACCATTCTGGGTACAAATGTGGAAAAAAATCTTACACATTAGTAAGAATTACAAATTTGAATTATTAAGCTTTGCAAGATCAAAACATCATCATTAAAGATCATCAACATCGCAGAGTTTTATTCTTCTTGGATTAAGATCTTTTAAACGATCGTAGAGATTATGATAATTCCCAAATGAATGTGCTAATCCACCAACATGAACCACTCTTCCATCTAAATTTCTAATTGCTTCCTCTGCTGCAATATCTCGTTTTGAAATAACTTCGAAAGACATCAACTCCTCAAGGTTATCATAGGGCGAACGAAGATCATATGCTCTTTGAACCACGGCTTCATTAAATCCTTCGATAGTAAATGCGGAAAAGCTTGCAAGAGCATGATTCATTCTTATTATTAGATCAACAAGATCAATATCAGAAGGAATATCATCAGTAAAATGAACTATCGCTGGGTTTACATCACTAAATTGTCTTGACACCCCCAGTTCATATCCAGCCACTTTTAGAATGGCTTTAATAGTGTCATGGTCAGGATATCTGAATGTGGTATAGAACTCTTTGAGTCGAGGGTCTGCTATTACTCGTTCTTGAGTTATTGGATCTATTTCAACTGAAATATGATCAGGGTTTATTTCATGAAGTAGTTTTCTTAGGCGCTTTGGCCCTTTAAGGTCTATGTGCATAGTCCCTACTATGTATAGTTTTGAAGGTGGCATAGCATTCTAAGAGCTAAAAGAGCTATTTTAAAGGTATCTATGGTTGTCACTCTCTAGTAAGGACAATCGGAAGGTTTAAAAGCACCTGTTAAGAAAGAGTGGTTGGTGAAAACTTATTAAAAATGGTTGCCGCACGAGTAAGATATGTAGACCCCAAGTTACAAGACCATAGAGACTATCATGACCACCTTCAAGAATATAACCGAGGGGTTCAGCTTGCAGTAGATAGAGAACTTTCTCACATATTCCCACAAGGATTACCTGGAGCGGCAGTATTTACTCCTGGAAGTGATGGCAGATTAGAAAAAGGTCCAGGGTCTCATATGGAGTTTATTGTTATTAGCGATGCTATCGTTGACCCAGAACGTGTTAAACATAAGATTTTAGGTGACTATGATTCTTCGCGAATGCCTGCACTCGAAAATATAGAAACAAAACTATTAGGAGGCAAAACCCCCCTTAGCGAGTTCTATATATCAAGACCAGAAGGAGATGTTACTCTAGTCTCACCTGCACGTATGTTTGATACGCGTTATCTCTTTGGAGATATGAGCATTATAGAACGTGCTAAAAAAGCATTTATTGCTGAACTACAGACCCCTTATGGCGCAACAGTCCAAGAACATGTAACAAATAGAGTTAGAGACCATAGACGTGCTACAACAAAGGGAACTCAACGATATAAAGGAACAGATCTTCACCATTACGATATCGAAGGAGGAGTAGCATTTTACAATCCTGAGCTAAACCAACAATCATTCAAACAAGGCCCAATTAGATTAGTACAATATGCACTCGTAAGAGATCTCATAAGAATCATTAGAGAAACAAAAGAACCTGCGGACATTGAATGGTTCCCCTCAAACACTGTTGCAAAATTACGTTCGTTAGAGGTTCGAGGCATAACGCGTTTAGATTCAGAACAAGTTAGAGATCTTGCTGATACATACAAGTATTTTTTATGGTTATATCATCGCTCACAAGATGCGTATGAAGATGGGCGTAACACTACGCTAGAATTTGATAGCGGAGAAGTAAAAGACAGAATTAAGTTTCTAGAAGAGATTAGTAAAGGCACATTATTAGATTTTAATGCCCTAAATATAACTCCTTAATACGAGGAGAATCAAGAATTTCTTTACCACCCTCTAATGCAATCCTACCCTGTTCTAAGACAATAATCTTCGAAGCAATCTTCACCGCTTGATGAGCATTCTGCTCTACAAGAATAATAGTAGTACCAAAACTATTCACTTCAAGAATCTTTTCAAAAACTTCACGCATTACAACAGGAGCTAAACCAAGAGAGGGCTCATCTAATAATAAGAGCTTAGGCTTTAACATTAATGCACGACCAATACTCACCATTTGTTGCTGACCACCAGACAACACACCCGCAAGCAATAATTTACGACGCGCAAGTTGAGGAAATAAATCATAGACTTGTTCTAACCTCTCCCTACACACATGACTATCTAACAAATACCCACCCATTCTCAAATTTTCTTCAACCGTTAAATTAGGAAAGACAACCCTCCCCTGGGGAACATACCCAATACCCTTCTTTACTAACACATCAGAAGACATATTCATTATCTCTTCGCCAAAGAACGTCATCCTTCCTGAGAGTAGTGGAACAACACCAAAAATAGATTTGAGTAATGTGGACTTGCCCGCACCATTAGGACCAATAATTGAAACAATATCACCAGCATTCACACGCAAAGAAACACCCTTCACTACCTGAGATCCCGCATACCCTGAATAGACATTATCTAATTTAAGCATTTGATCTCCCTAGATAGACATCTAAAATCCTCTTATCATGCAAGACCTCAGAAGGAGTTCCCGTCATTACTTCCCTGCCACGATCCATCACAATAATCAAATCAGAAATATCCATAATAAACTTAATATCATGTTCAATCAAACAAATACCAATACCATGCCTTGCAAGATTTTGTAAAATAACCTTCACATTCTCCTTCATCATCGGAGAGACACCAGCCGCGGGTTCATCTAACAAGATTAATTCAGCATCAAGAATAATCGCTCTTGCAACCTCTAACAATTTCTGCTCACCAAAACTTAATTCAGAAGCAAGCATGTCAGCTTTTTTTTCTAAACCAACATACCCTAACACTTCCAAAGCTTTCTCTTGAATATGCCTTTGCTCAGAAGAAACTTTCCAAAACGCAAAAACAGAAACCCAAGAACGCTCAGAAAATTGTTTCTTTGCAAAAACAACATTTTCTAAAACAGTCATGTTCGGAAAAATCTTTACTAATTGAAACGTACGAACAATACCCTTGTGAACCCTCTTATCAGGAGATAACGTTGTAATATCATTACTCTTCCACCACACCTTACCACCATCAGGACGAGTAAAACCAGATAATACATCAAATAATGTGGTCTTACCCGCACCATTAGGACCAATAATAGACGTAATACCCTTCTGAGGAATAGAGACAGAACATTCATCTAATGCAACAATACCACCAAACACTTTTGTCACATGACGAGATTGCAACGTCATAATGACACCTTCCCAAGAATACCTTTTGGACGATAAATAACTAACAAGATTAAGATCAATGCATAAATCAATTGTCTTAGTGGACCTAATACTTCAGAAGGAATACCTAAGAATCTTAGAGGTTCAGGGAGAAGGATTAAGATAATGGTCCCTAAGATACTTCCAAAAATACTTTCTAAACCGCCAATAACCACCATACTTACAATAAGAATTGCTTCCACAACACCAAAACTTGATGGATCAATAAATGTAACATAGTGCGCGTAGAATGCTCCTGATAAACCTGCAATCAATCCAGCAACAAACAAGACTACTAATTTAGCATTTCTTACTCTCTTTCCTAAAGACAGAGAAGCGGTTTCATCATCTCTGATACCTCGAAGTAATCTTCCAAAAGGAGCCCCCACTAAACGATACATGATGAGCATAACGAATAACACAAACCCTAAACATAATACACCATACTCCCAAGGAAGATCAACAACCCATCCAAACAAAACAGGATGAGGAATACCTGCAATACCTAAAGAACCATGCGTTACTGAAGACCAATTCCTTATAATAGACTCAAACAACAAACCAAAACCAAGCGTTGCTAACGCAAAATACTCACCACGCAATCTCAACGAAGGAATACCTATCAGTAACGAACACACACCACCAGCAAGAACAGCAATAAGTAATGCGTAGATGAAAGGAATACCTAACACGGTAAGAAGAGCAGAAGCATATGCACCAACACCAAATAATGCAGCAATACCTAAATTTAACAAACCCGTATATCCCAATAATAAATTAAGAGCAAGAGACAACAAGACAAAAATTCCAATCATAATACCCAAATGAATAATGTACGGATTCATGCTCTTACTTTTCTCCCAAATAATCCTTGAGGCATGAAGATTAAAAACAAAATTAATACTACAAACGCAATCGCATCTTTCCATTGAGAAGGAAGAACCCAAATACCAAGATTCTCAATAAGACCTACAACAAAACCACCAACAATACTCCCAGGAACACTACCCACACCACCAATAATAGACGCAGTAAAACCTTTCAAGATAGCCTGAAACCCCATTAACGGATCAATATTTTGTAATAATCCCATCAATGCACCAGCAGCACCAGCAAGCAAAGAACCAATAAACATGGTAACAATTATGGCACGATTCACATTCACCCCAACAGAAGCAGCAATAAGAGGATTATCAGCCATCGCTCGCAAACCAACACCAAACTTTGAATACTTCAAGAATAACCAAATAATAACTAATAACACAAGTGCAACACCAAACAAGATAAGTTGAGATACTGTAATCGATGCACCAAGAGCAGCATAAGAGTTTGCTAAAGGAAGACCATACGAACGAACCTGAGCACCAAAGAACAAGAGAACAATAGCTTCTAACAATGAAAACACCCCAATACTCGCAAGCAATAATGCTAATGATTTCCCTTGACGATTACGAATAGGACGATACACCAACCATTCAATAAGAACACCCAAAACACCACAGAGAAGTAATGCACCACCAAAGGCAACATACCATGGAAGAAACAATAGAGAGAATAACGTATATGCCGTAAATGCACCAACCATCACCACAGCACCATGAGCAAAATGCAAGAATTTTAACAATGAAAAGATTAGAGAAAAACCAACCGCAATAACAGCATACATCGAGCCAGCAATTAATCCATTCACAAGGAGCTGCGTAAAACCCATTACTCTCTTTCAAGAATAAAAGCCTATTAAATGATTATTAGTCTCTAACAGCTATAAGAAACAAGTAGGATTAACCTTCAAATGGAATAAATGTTCCATCTTTTACCGTATAAAACTCGTACGGCTTTGAAACATCACCATTCTCATCAAACGTAATAATACCAGAAGCACCATGATACTCCTTAATTGAAGCAAGACCATTTCTAATACCCTCAGAAGAACCATCAGAACGCTTCAATGCAAATAATACCAATTGCGTTGCATCATATGCCTCAGCAGTAAACAATCCAGGATCAGCACCTGCAAGAGCTTTGAAATTTTCCTGGAAGTGCTCATACTTTGCATCTCTATTTTCAAAAGGAACCGTTATAACAATCCCTTCAGCAGCCTTACCAGCAACATCAAGAACAGAATTATCACGAATACCCTCAGAAGCTAATAAAGGAATATCAACACCTAACTCACGAGCTTGACGTAATAACTGACCACCCTCAGAAGGATATGAAATAATATACAATGCATCAGGATCCTCATCTTTAATCTTTGTTAGTTGCGTTCTAAAATCACTTGCTCCTTGCTCAAAAGACTCATGACGAACAATCTTCCCACTACCCTTTTCAAAAGCATCAGTGAAAGATTTCTCAAGACCAACACCATACTCATTGTTAATAGCAATAATAGCCACCTCATCATACCCTAAATGAATAGCCTGACCAGCCATAGCCTCACCTTGAAGTTTATCAGAAGAAATTGTTCTAAAAAAATACTTACTAGAACCAGATAATAAGGGGCTTGTTGAAGAAGGAGAAATCATAGGAATCTTTGATTCATTAATAATAGGAACAACAGCTAACGTCGGAGAAGAACATAAATCACCAATAAGAGCAGAGACATGATCAACATTTACTAATTTTTGAACAGCAGTAACCGTTTCTGTAGGAAGACACTTAGAATCCTCAAAAATCAAATCAACATTATCAACACCAGCATCACGTAAAGCAAGCTCAATAGATTCACGAACAGGTTGGCCAAGAACGGCAAGGTCCCCCGTCAACGGAAGGACAACGCCAATCTTGACATGATCACCATCTTCTGAATCAGCCTCTTTTATGCTCTCGTTAGAGAGTTCACCTCGTTCCTCTTTTCCCACAGCAGGAACAACGTCCTTAGGCTCAAATGTGTTAAGCGTGATATAAGAAGGAAGTAATTGACCAATGATAAGACCAATAATGAAAAAGACTACCGCATAGACAATCTTAATCTTCGTCCTTCTCTTCATGCATTAGCACATGAAAAAGAAGTTTAAAAGAATTATTATGGTTGAAATCACGTGTTATGAAAGAGAGAAGAGAAAGATAGCACTTGATAACAAATAATAGAGGACCGTTTAATGATACTACTTAACGATGGGATTACTCATAGAGAGTTACTTACATCTCAATTGAGCATTTAACACAGCATGATCATTACTTAACTGCACAGGAGAGTGTAAAGGAAGTTCACCATGCTTTGGATATTCTATAGAACCATCAGCAAGATAGGCATGATTATCTTCACAATACCATCCCACATGAACACTCCTTTGAGAAGAGGGATTGTATAACACACAATTATTTTCTTCCAACAAACGCCTACGCGAAGCAACAACATCTCCAAGAGAATCTCTATGTCCGTGCTCACATTCAAAAATAAAAGAATCAACAATGGAAGGAAGCTTCGACGCAATCTTACGATCTCTTGAACGAGCTCTTAATTCTTCACTAAGTTGTTTCTGAGATTTATGAACCATATGCCTTGCCGTTATTGCTTCAATACTAGAATCACGAGCATACGTCGTCGTTAGTGCTAATGTTATTACCGCTGCACCCAACGCTACTCGACAAGGTTTGATGCGCGTCTTTTCAGAAATAACCATTCTTATTCACTTCTGATCACGTTTAAAACTAGAAGCAAGATCAATAATATATTTACCATCTTCAACACGATATACCAAGGGTTTACCTTTAAACAATTCAACTAAATCTAATTCATACTTACCAGGAGTTAATACACGAATAGATTCTAAATCTAAAATAACTGGCTTATCAGCCTCATCAATACCAATAATATCAAGAACATCTTCCTCAATTTGTTGTTTTTCTTCAACCGTTAAATGAGAAGTAACCTCTTTCGCTTGCTCAAGTTCATGCTTTTTAACAAAGAAGAAAAATCTACCACCACAGGTACAACCTGTTAATAATTCCTTAGCACCGTCTTCATATAAGGTAGAGCAACGAACGCACTGGTGCGGCATTAGCGCCTCCTTGATTTCTTACGAGCGTTTGCAGTAAACAATTGAATCTTATTAGGATCACGACGAATCTCCTTCACCAACGAAGCAGGACCAATAACTGTTAAACCAGAACGATCCCCAATCAATAAATTAGCAAACATTAATTTTAATTTAGAAAAAGCCTTTTCATTACTTGATTCAGGATAAATAGTACATAATTCAACACCTTGAAACCCAGGAGATACATCTTCCATTGTTTTTTGAATAAGCTTTGCCTCCTCTTCAGGGCGTAATCTTCCTTCCATAAGAACAATCTTATTTTCTTTTACTTCAGCTAATAAACGATTAATTCTTTGCGCAGGAGAAAGTTTAGATAGTTCATGATAGGGGACAAACTGCAACGTTAACATTTATCGCACCACCTTAAAGAGAGTTTCATAAAACTCTTCCATATTTGTTCCTTTCTCAGCAGAAATACCAACAACAGGATATTGAGGGAATGCATCACCAATCTTCTTAATATTCGCTTTTCTCAAATCAATCTTATTCGCTACAATAACAACAGGAATTTGACGAGCAGCTAAATTACCAATAATGGTAATATTAACCTGAGAATACGGATTCATCGTAGAATCAAGAACCACCACAACACAATCCATATCATCTAACCATTTAATAGCCTCAATAATACCTTTTGTTGCTTCTTTTGCACGAGCCTTCGCTTCATTCTTAGACATTTTGAACTTTAAGAAATCTTCATAGTCAATCTTTGTAGCAATACCAGGAGTATCAACGAGATTAAATGATAATGTTTTGCCTCTTCTTTTAATTTCAATATGCTCTTTCGTAATAACTTCCCTTGTTTCGTGAGGGATTTTTGATACTGCAGACATTTCTTCACCTAACCAATCTTTAGAAACACGATTTGCTAACGTAGATTTACCCGCATTTGGAGGGCCATAAAGGCCTAAACGTAGTTCTTTCTTACCACGAAAGACCTTGGAGAACATTCTTGAAATAAATTTTCTGAGTTGATTAATCATACACACACCACTTTTGGTTAAGAGAACCAGAACGAGAGAGAATTATAAACATTTCGGTAAAAAACGAAGTAGTAACGAGAAAAACATTAATAAATAAGTCTTAAAGAATGATTAGTACCATATTAAGGAGGGTTATTTATGGACGGATGGTATAAAGACTGTAAAGGATTAAGCCTACTTCTTCTCCGCGTCGTTATTGCGGCAATATTCCTCTACCACGGAATCCCAAAACTGATGAACATCAGTGGAACCATGGGATTCTTTTCAGGATTAGGACTGCCTGGATTCGTAGGAGTTCTTGTAGGTATTGTTGAAGTCGTAGGAGCTGTATTATTACTCATCGGATTATGGAGTAAATGGGCAGCATATGCATTAGGAGTAGTAATCCTAGGAGCAATACTTATTGTACAAGTCAAAGGCGGAATTAGCGCAGGACTTGAAAGAGATGTTCTCATCTTTGCAGCACTCTTAACACTTGCACACGCAGGCTCTGGAGTATGCACCGTAGACAACAGAAAAAATCCAATGATGACTGCATAAGTCATTATTTTTTTCTTTTTATTTTAACAACATCATGAATACTCATGAGACGTTCCAAAGTTACTTCACTAAGAGAATTTACTCGCAAAGTATTTTCAGGAACATCCAACATATTATCAGGATCAAGACCTATACAAGGAAAACCACCTTCATACGCTCCAACCATACCATTGAGGCCATCTTCAACAACCACAGAACTATAAGGATCACTCCCCAACCTCTTCGCAGCAAGTAAGAACACATCAGGAGCAGGCTTACCATTCTCAACTTCTCGTGCGCTCGTTAATGTTTTGAAATATGAACCTATCCCAAGAGACTTAATAACCAAGTCAATATATTCTGGACGCGAAGAAGAAGCAACACCCAAACTCAAACCATAAGAAGATGTACGACGAACTAAGTCAGAAGCACCAGGAATCTCACGAACTTCTTTTCTAGCTTCAGCTTCAATTAAGGGATACAATCTCTCAAGGAGCTCTTCAGCACCAGATGCACCATACTGGTTCATAATAGTAGGAATCCACACTGATGAACGCACCCCAGCAAAACGCCGAGTAATTTCTTCAGGAGTGAGAGAAATACCTTTCTCAGCAAGCAACTGTGATTCAATACGCGCATGATCTCTCTGTGTATCAGCTAATACTCCATCCATATCAAAAATAACAGCAGTAATCATTAACAAAAACCACAAATTAACCTTTATTAGATTATATGTCATAAATTATTAAGACAAGAAGAACATTAATTTATTACCACAATCATTAAATAAGCTACAATTAAAATTCTAAAAATGCCAAAAGTCGTACATTTCGAAATCCATGCAGAAAATCCAGAACGAGCAATAAAATTCTACACAAACGTATTTGGATGGAAAATCAATCAATGGGGAAAAGAACCATACTGGATGGTAAACACCGGAGAAAACAAACCAGGAGATACCTACCCTGGAATTAATGGAGGATTACTCATAAGAAAAGGAAAACCTCCTGTTGAAGGTCAAGCAGTCAATTCATATGTATGCACTATTGGAGTTGATGATTTAGAAAAACATCTTAAAAACGTAAAGAAAGAAGGCGGAAAACAAGTTGTAGACACTGTTACCATACCAAATATTGGAACACTTGCTTACTGTAAAGACACAGAAGGAAACATCTTCGGGATAATCCAACCATCCCAAAACATGAAGAGATGAACAAATACCCCATTGTGATTTATCTTGACAAGAACTTAACAAAAGAAGTTTCTTCTCTACAACAAAAATTATCAAAACTTACTGGAACAAGAGCCTGTTTAGACCTTTGGGAACCACACCTTACTATCGGCTCCGCAGTTATAGAAGACAATGTAGAACTCTTAGCTCAAGATATCCAGAATGCAGTTAAAGGAATACATCCCTTCAAAGTTCAGCTTAAAGATTTTGCATACATGAATATTTGGACAGGAATCAAAATGGCACCTTCATATATTCTGCATAGTATCAGAAGTTTAGAATTTAAAGATACTTTGAAACGTGTTACCATGTCCCCCTATGTTGTATACATACATGTCATTAAAAATAATAATCTTGAAGAATTAGCTAAAACAATTAAAACCGTTACTGACAAAAGAAAACTAGCATATAGACAACCATGGCCCTACACACCCCATATCACCATAGCATTTAGAGATTTAACAAAAGAAGGATTTGTACAAGCAAAAAAACTCTTAGCAACAGAAAAATTTAGTGGAGAATTGCTCATAGACCATATTGCTATTGTAAAAGAAAATGATAATGGAACATGCACAGAACTACAAAGGATTAAACTACGATGAAACTCACAAGCACAGCATTCCATCATGGAAAGAAAATACCTTCAATATACACCTGCGATGGAAAAAATATTTCTCCACCACTCAGCATCGCTGAAGCACCAGAAGGAACACAAAGTTTTGTTTTGCTCATGGACGATCCAGACATACCAGATTTTGCAAAACAAAATTACAACATAGAAGTATGGGACCATTGGGTAGTCTTTAACATCCCACCAGACACTACGGAAATACCAGAAGGAAAAAATCCAAAAGGGATATTAGGAAAGAACACACGAGGAAATTTAGCATATGGAGGACCATGCCCCCCGGACAGAGAGCACCGCTACATGTTCAAACTCTATGCACTTCATACGCTGTTATCTTTAGAAGAAGGAGCAACAAAGAAAGAAGTAGAACAAGCAATGAAAGGAAAAATTATAGAAGAAACAGTACTCATCGGAGTATACGAACGACAACAACAGTAATTATTTCTTAAAATATTCTTTCTCAGACTTGCCAAGAGGATAGACAGACAAGGTTTTTCTTGATAAGTAAACCTTATAAGATTAACACTAATTTAGAGAAAGATGTTCAAAACACTACCACCAGGACCACCAAAAGAAACTGTAAAAATAGATGATTATACGTGGGAAATTCCTAAAACCTATAAAAAAGGAATGCAAGTACCTGCAAGAGTTATTGCAACACAGAAACTTCTCAAAAGCATGGACGGACAAGTATTTGACCAATTAACCAATGTAGCATGCTTACCAGGAATACAAAAATATGCTTATTGCGCTCCAGATGCACATAGCGGATACGGATTTCCCATTGGAGGAATTGCAGCCATGGATACTTCTGAAGGAGTAATCTCACCGGGAGGAATAGGATTCGATATTAATTGCGGAATGAGATTAATCACCACAAACTTAACCCATGATGAAATCAAACCTCACTTGAAAAAATTAGTTGATACTTTATTCACAACAGTACCAACTGGAGTAGGTTGTAAGGGATTTGTAACCATTAACAAAAACCAATTCAAAAGCGTATCAGAAGAAGGAGTAAAATGGTGCATTGAAAACGGATACGGAAGAAAAGAAGATCTCAAAAAAACAGAATCTCACGGAAGAATAGAATGGGCAGACACTTCAAAAGTTTCAGAAAAAGCAATTACTAGAGGATTCGACCAATTAGGAACATTAGGATCAGGAAATCACTATTTAGAAATACAAGTAGCACACCAACATCAAATATTTGATAAAAAAATAGCAAAAATATTCGGAATAACAAAACCAGAACAAGTCGTGATCATGGTACATTGCGGAAGCAGAGGATACGGACACCAAATCGCAACAGACTACCTAAAAGTATTTGATGATGCAATGAAGAAATACAACATCACCGTCCCTGACAGAGAATTAGGATGCGCACCATTCTCAAGCAAAGAAGGACAAGACTATTACAAAGCAATGGCATGCGCAGCAAACATGGCATTCGCAAATAGACAAGTAATTATGCATCGCATTAGAGAAGCATTTACGAAAGTTCTTGATATGAGCGAAAAAGACCTAGGACTAGACCTTGTATATGATGTAGCACACAACATAGCAAAAGTAGAGAAATACAAAATTGATGGAAGCATGAAAGAATTAGTTATCCATAGAAAAGGAAGCACGAGAGCATTCGGACCAGGACAAGAAGAACTACCAGAAGCATATAGAGAAGTTGGACAACCCGTTATTATTGGCGGAAGCATGGAAACAGGATCATACTTACTCCTAGGAACACAAAAAGCAATGGATACAACCTTTGGAAGCACAGCACACGGATCAGGAAGAACCATGAGCAGAACACAAGCAAAGAAAGAAGTACGCGGAGAACAATTGCTTATTGATATGGAATCAAAAGGAATTTATGTTAAGAGCAAGAGCATGTCAGGACTTGCAGAAGAAGCAGGATCTGCATACAAACCTATAAGTGATGTTGTCGAAGCATTAGATGGATCAGGAATAAGTAAAAAATTAGTCGGATTATCACCTATTGGAAATATTAAAGGATAGTTTACCTATTTTCAACAAGCAATTCAATACCTGTTACTTCTTTAAAACTTTCAAGCGCTTCAAGAATAGCCTCTTGTTTAGCAGCATTCCTGTGCACCTTTGCACTCCCATGCATATGCACATCTCCTGATGACCTTAAATATGAAGTAGTAATACTTACAGAATCTGGCACTATCCCTAAAGGCCTCCAAATAGTAGGAAAACGCAATGGCCTCGTGCTTACTCCTGGAGAATAATCGAAATCTCCTACAAGAATCTTAGTCCCATTAACCTCTAAAAATTCCCACCTACAAACAAACCGCGCAGCTACCAACGCATCTTTTCTTAGAAATACATGCTCATAGACAGTGGCAAGAGGAATGTGTTCTCCTCGATAAGTAATCTCATAAGGTAGTTGAGGCATACGTTATCTACCTTCCAATAATATAAAAGAATATCCTCACTTCAGAAGAGAATTCTTAAAAACTCTCCCACTGTAGAACCATTATGACTTACAAGTATATAGAACATGTAACCATGGCAGATGTTGCCTTTGAAGCTACTGGAAAAACACCAGAAGAAGTATTCAAGAGCTGCGCAGAAGCAACATTTGAAGTTATGGTAGACTTAAAAAAAATAAAACCAGACTATGCAGTTACTTTTGAACTTGCTCATAAAAACCTAGAAAAACTCCTCTTCGAATTCATTGAAGAACTTATCTTTTTGAAAGACGCAGAAAGTGTAGTATTCTCAAAATTTACTCTTAACATACTCCCAGGATACAAACTCACATGCACTGTAGAAGGAACAGAAATTAAAAAAATAAAAGAAACGAGAACTGATGTTAAAGCAGTAACATTCCACCACTTTTCTTTAAAGAAAGAACAGAAAGGCTGGAAAGCAATAGTTGTGTTAGATATTTAGCAAAAATTAAATATAGGCGCTCTTGGTGTAATCCTTATGCAAGACTTACACACCCAATGGAATCATCGATGGATCACTAAGAAAGCACAATCAACCTCTCAGTCCGTGCACAATCTTGGAATTATTGCAACTCAAGACATTAAGAAAGGAGAAGCAATCCTTGCCTACGGAGGAATAAGCGTTCCAAAAACAGATATTGAAAAATACTGGAAATTAATGGGGCATGTAGGAATACAAGTAGAAGATGAATTTTTCTTAGTACCCACAACAAGAGAAGAACTAGAAAAAACAGGAATTGTTAATCACTCATGCGAACCTAATTGTGGATTTACAACTTCTACAGTACTCATTGCAATAAGAGATATTAAGAAAGGAGAAGAGATATTCCTTGATTATGCTTTTTGCGAATCAGTGCATAAAGGTTTTCGTTGTAACTGTAAATCAAAAAATTGTAGAAAACAAGTCACACCAACAGACTGGAAAATACCTGAACTACAAAAGAAATACAAGCAATACTTCTCACCATATTTACAAAAAAAATTCTGAAAAAAGCTTAAGAACCTTTCTGTCAATAAAGCGATATGACACGCGTTGATTTAATACAGCCAAGACATACCTATGCTCCAGCACAGGGACCAGGGCATATTTACTTGCCTTCATCACTTCTTACGGCAGGAGCACGATTACTAGATGTAGGTTTAGAAGTCAGAATACACGATCTCAACATAGGACCAGCCACACTTAGTTCTAATATAATAGGTATAAACCTTGTTGGTGCACCATACATTCAAGATGTAATAGAACTACAAGAAAGAACACGAAGGGATATAGGACTACACACAAAGTTTTTAGTAGGGGGACAGGTTATTTCAGGGTTACAACCAGAACAATTTAGGAGACTCTTCAGAGAAGACTCAATAAACGGAAATGATGATGCAAATCTCACAGAATTTTTAGGAATACGCGAATTAACCCCCCCAGAAAAAACATCTCTTATACCAGCGTATGAAGTGCTACCAGATGAACAAATGAAAAAATATCTTTCAAGAGAAATAACTTTTTATGTTTCACAAGGGTGTAAATTTAGTTGCGACTTTTGTTCAGCAGTTCGCACGACAAGAGACCCATTAACAGGAGAAATAAAAGTTGTCAAAGAGACATATAGAGATCCAGAAGTTGTAGAAAGAGATTTAATTTATTTATCACAACGCGCAAAGAGATTAGGTATTGAAAAATTAAAAATATACATGTCAAACTTAGATGTTTTCCAAAAACCAAGAGAACTACAAGTATTTGCTGAAAGTGTTAAACGCGTAAGAGGAGAAATAGGCATAGACATTCGTTTACGAGGACTCTCTACTGCAGCATCATTTGTTTCCGCAAAAAAGAAGCATTCAGAGGCTATTGAAAGCTTAGTAGAAGCAGGACTTCACACTATAGGATTCGGAGTTGATGGAGCAACACCAGAAGTTTGGAAAGCTATTGGAAAACAAATCAATACACAAGACAACTGTTTAGAAGCAATACGATCTGCAAGAGCGTATGGAATAACACCTGAAACAATTATGGTATTTGGGCACGCAGGAGTTGATACTCCAAAAAGCCTTCAACTTAGTTATGATTTCACTCAATACACCATTAATGAGTTTGATGCTGTACCAAGACCCCAAGTTGCTAAATCATTCGTCCCAGGAAATGACGGATGGAAATCCCCTACACACTCAGATGCTGTAGAAACAATCATGCAAGACCCAAAATTATTTCAAGTTCTAGACTTTAATGCACTCCCGTCACAACTCACACACCCTGACGCAGAGCTTCGAGCTATTACAACAGAACATTATCTGAGAATGGCAGAACTGCCAAGAAATACTACGCTTGTTATTAAACCAGTAACTCCTGGAATGACTAGAGACGAGCTTGAAGAAGTAAGAAGATTTAATGAAGGAAAATTTGATCGTTAATAAATATACACAGGTGTAGGAGTTAACGTAACTTCTGCATAACCATTCACAACCGTAAGAGAAGTTTTTGTAGGAGTTGTTTGACCATCTTTCGTAATAACATACTCCATAGTTGTAGCATTAACAACAGGAAGAGATACTTTCAATTCAGGAACAGCATCACCAGGCAAGATTAATCTTGTAGGATGATACCATGCAACCCACACAGGCTTATTATTAACCATAGCTAAATAGACACGAGCATTCTCATTATCAACATCAACACGACCAAACTTATTATATCCACCAAGACGATCATTTAGTTGTTTAACAGCATAATATGCAGCACGATATTCTTGAATACCATTTCTGAAAATATTCAATGCAAAGATACCACCCCATGCACTATTACCAGCTCCGCCACCAAATGCTCCCTTGAATAAGAATAAGTCCTCAATAAATCCAAGATTAATCAAGCGAATATTATTATCAGCAGCAATAACATACCTCTTCACCATATCAGAAGCAACATAGCCATGAGCCCATTTAACCGTATCAGGATACTGAGTTTCATTAATTAATTGTTTAAAGTATTCAGCAGTACGACAACGATCAGCTTCAACAGCTGGATAGAACATTTTACCTTGTAATGGATTATTACACGTATTAGCAAAACCAAATGCAATGAAAGGAGTAATAGCAGTATCAGAAATAATAATCTCCTTCTTATACCCACGAGCAGTCATTTCCGTATTTAACCATTTAACCATACCATCAATCTCACGAGGATCACCAAGAGAATGGATATTAATCACATCAAACGATTGAGGATGATCAAGAACCTTACGCATATCAGCTAAAGAATGAGAATTATCAGGAATATTCTTAAACGCAATATCAAGATTTGCAGGATTAGGATCAGCATCAAATGCACCAATAGTCAAGAAAGCAGCATGAGCAACAACAGCATTCGAATCAGCTTGATGAATAAGCGTATAAACACGGTCAAGATGAGCAACATACTGATCAACAGGCTCAGCCTCATAGGAAGAAAATTCTACACCAACCTCATACAAATGAATAGGATACAATAGACCAGGCATATCATTCACACCATCACCATCGTAACGTTCAACAACAGCTTTTAACCAAGCATCATGTTCATCAACAAATTCAGGTTTAGGAAGAGGATTCTTTGCAGCAGGAAGAGGACTATCAAGATCACCAACATCAATAGAAGCCCACTCAGAAGCAGAACGCATACCCATGGTAAAATTCTTAAACCCAGCCTTTTGATATTCAAGAATTTGTGCATCAAGCTTTGCTAAACTAAAAGTCTGATTCTGATAGGGCTGATGCTTATGCCACATCGTAAATGATTCAGGATAGAGCTTTATTGCTTTACCACCAGTCTTAATTAAATTCGTAGCAAAGGGATTACTATTATCCTCCGTAGCATACTCGAAACCCATCAGAGTAGGTTTTCTATCAGGAACTACAGGAAGCTGAGCACCAGGATTAGAAATACAAGAAGAAGTATCAAACGTACAAGAAGAAGTACATTTTAACGTACCACCATAGAAACCAAGAGAACTACAAGAAGTACCACCAACATCAGCACCATCACATTGTTCAGAACCTTCAAGAATACCATTACCACACACAGGACAATTCTCGTTTACAATACCATTACAATTATTATCAAGATTATCAGTACATACTTCAGGAGCACCAGGATAGACATTGTTATTATTGTCATTACAATCATTACCTTTAGCACAATTCAAACCATACGTATCACCATCAGCATCAATACATGAAGGAGTAGGATTTGTAGGAGGAGGACTATTACAAACATTATTAGCACATCCATACGGACACACAACATTATTTGAAGTTGTCATAAATAACGAATTCCACCAATTTGAAGCAGTAGAAGAAAGACAGGAATACTTTTTAATTTTAGAAGAATCAACACAAGAATTTGTTTTTGCATAGTATAAGGTATATGCAGAATCATAGACATATGCACCATTCGTATTTGAAATACACGTAAAGACACCATTCAAGACAACATTACCCGTAGGACTAGGGAGTTTACCAATAGATGCAACCCAAAACAATCCTAACAAGACAAATAAAATCAATGCTAATGTTAAAAATTCACGACCTAGAATAATTCCACGACGACTTTTAGGAATATCACCCTTTTCCACAAGGAGAATGAAGAAAAGAACTTCTTTATAATAGTTTCTTCTTATTCGTCAACACGCCACATCCAGAAACGAACAATATGATGTTTCTGAGACGCAGTCTTCGCTGCAATAAATGTATCAGCCATGTACACTTCTCCAAAACTAGGATATCCTTCAGGAGAAACTTCACACGTACGATTACCATCCTCTACAAAACAACCAAATACTTGACAAGGAGGATCATCACCCTCATCATTACAAATACAATTAGGAGTAGAACAAATTCTAAACGCATACTCATAACCAGGAGGTTGATTCGCTTCTATCAAATCACTTATGAGACTTGTTTCTGTATCACAGAGATTATCAAGAACACAAGACCTCATCGTCTCATTAAGATTCAAATTTTGAATAATAACTTTCTGAGATGCTTTTACTACAGAAGGAACATCAGAAACCTCTTCAGGAGCATGAGTTACCACTGTAAAAGAAACTATGAGAATAATAACAATAGCAATAATCGCTTCTAACGTACGAATAAATCCCTTTCTTTGCAAACTACGAATTACCATGTTTGAATAATAAGATCAACCCTCCCTATAATATCTCCGTTAGTACCATTAATAACTGCACTTGAAATAGAACGAGAATAGACATTCACATCAGCAGGAATTTCACTAGAGGGATGACATGATTCATCACTCACAACTTTCTCACACACCCTAAACTCTTTATTCTTTGGAAATTTAATAGTTTCTTTAGAATCAGAATAATTCACATCAAGATACCCTAACACACCAGCAAGACGCTCAGCACTAACACCCTTTTCAACAACTCTAATACCCTCTTGAACATTAGCTATAGGAACATCACTACACGTAACACTACCACATTGAGAACCCGTACCATACACCTTTGTATCAGGAGAATATACTAACACAAAACTATACTCTGTTGAAGGAGCCAACCCACCAAAGATCATACGAACATCATTATTAGGCAATGGAATACCCTTCTCATTACATAATACTTGTGAAGGATTAGGCCTCACATTAATAAAATACTGATCTGAAGGAACAAAAGAACCATTAGCATAGAACAAAGTATAATGACTCTTCTCTTGATCACAGAAGGGGAAGATCAACGTATCACTAAAATTAACCCTCGCATGAGTCCATGCAACAGCGGGAGGAACATTCTGAGGATTTGTTGTAAACGAAAGAGGAACACTCTGATACTCAAAAGAAGAATAATGAAATAATTCATCCTCTACAAGACCTGTTAAAAACTCACCATTATAGACAGGAAGCACACCTGGACGAAATAATAAGAGCATACCAATAACAAACATCAAAAATAATGCAATGCTGACCGCCCAATCAACGTGGATAGCACCGCTCTTTTCCATTAAATACCACCTTTCACCAGCGTGATTATAAGCGTTGCGATAAGAATCAATACAAGACTATGAAGAATACCCTGCTTTAACGAACCTTCCGAAAACTTACCAATAGTTAGACCAGAAAAAAATCCTTGAATAATAACTAAGAAAAAGAAAATACGATCAATATCAACCAAATCCGCCTGACCAGAATTACCAAAGACACCAGCAATAGCACCAACATCCTCCTCATTAACCTTCTCACCTTGCAAACCAGACAACTGAGGATTCAACCAAATCTGAATCATGAGCATAACACCAATGAAAATAAAAAATACCACATACCCCTGAACAACTTGACTATGCGTCTCAGACTTACGCTTCTGCTTCAAAGATTTAACCGTATACACACTCTGACTCACTGACTGTAAGACATTCTCAATATCACCACCAGACTTATCAGCCTCAATAACAATAGAGATAGAACGTTTAATCATAGGATTACGCGTATCATTCGCCATGGTAACAAGAGCACGATGTAAGGGAATACCCCACTCAATCTGATTTGATAACTTTTTCACATACGGAGAGAATGCACCAAAATCCTCATCAGCAACATGCAATACACCCTTTGAAATAGGAAGACCAGAACGAACAGAACTTACCAACGCACGAATAAATTCTAAAAACTTTAATTCAATTTCTTTCTGACGCTGAATCTCACGATAATAATCAAACCAGAACTGAGCCCAACCAACATTCAATGCAAGAACAAGCAATGCAACAAACCAACGAGTACCACGGAAATACAACACATCAACAATAACAACACCTACGGCTAACAAAATGCCTACCAAATATTCCAATTTAAATTTGAGTCTCATGAGGGTTGTAGTAAATCAATTAAGACGATAAAGATAATATTCATAAGAGGAATAACAACAAACGTCCCTAACGTAGCAATAGCTCCAGCAGTTAAACCAGCAATCTTACCACCAAGAATAGGAGTATTAATAATACTCAAGACAACGAACAACATCATAGGAGCAGCAAGACTAATACCAATATAAATATCAGAGAATGTTGCTAAGGTTTCCGTAAAACTACGACGCTCTTCTTCATATGATTCCATATACTCCCTTGCTTTAATCTCTAAAAAAGATTTCAAATCTCCGCCTGTCTCAATCGTTGTAACCATACCCGATAATAATTCATTAAACGTACGAAGAGGAGTTGTCGCAGCAACGAGACGTAGACTTGTAGTAAGATCATAGCCAAATAAATTAACATAATTAAGGATCTTTTTAATTTCTGGCTCTAAACCCTTATACTCACCAGCACTCAACACTAACGTGAACATACTAATAGGCTGAGCACCAGAACCAGCAACAGCTGCCATATGAACCGTAACAAAAGGCAAATCAGTTTTCATCAAAGAACGCTTCTTCTTAATTAAAAAACTAGGATAGTAATACATAAACACAAACGTAGCAACACCTACAAGAATACCTATTAAGAGAGCATTAAGAATTCTTAGAACAACACCCTGGAAAAAAACCAATCCAAGCATTAATCCAATAACAAAACCAATTATTGATGTCAGCATGATCATACTTACGTACGTCTTACTCAAAACACCAAAATCAGAAGCTTTCAAATCATTAAACAAACTCTTAAAAAATTCAGGATATTTCCCCGTTGTTCTCAAACTAATATTACCAAAAAGTTTATTCGCAAACTCACCATAGGGAGAGGGACGATACAAGACATAATTCGAAAGAACAACATCAGTCTTATGATTCATCTTCTTACTCTTCACAAAACGCTGAAATGCTTCACGATCAATATCTTTTGAAAACTTCTTATTTGAAGAAGAAAACAAATGACGCTTCTTAGGCTCAGAAAAAATAGAAGTAACCACACCTTTCTCCATAGGAAGAGGCTGACCAGCTTCTTTACGAAGAACCGCTTGAAGATCAAGAATATAATCATCATAACTCTTTAGAAAAGCATCTTTTGACAAACCATTTGTAAACTCCTTAATTTTCAATTCAAAATCTTTCTTTGAAATAAGACCAGCATCATGATCATCCTCTAAACGAGCAAAGAAATCTTCAGCACGAGACTTAGAATCTTGATATTCCTTAATCTCACGAGTAAGATTCGCAACGGTCTTTTCCTTTGTAGCATCCATTATCATCACTCAATCCCAAAGCGACGCAAGACCTCTTCAGGAGTCTTGTAATAATCACTAATGATGTTATGAACATCCTTGAAAGCAGTTAATTTATTCTTATACAACGCATATAATAATTTTGCACGACGCAAAAACTCCTTGTTCAATGCATCCTTTGAAACACCATGACGCGTAACAATACGATCAAAAATTACAGAATCTGTTTTGAAAAAGAACCTATCAGTAGTAGGATCACGAACGAGAGGAGTATTGGTTAATGCATGACCCGTTTCATCAACAGCAACAATCTCAACAACTTTAGACAAACGACGCACTAACTTACCATCAACCTTTGCTTGACCAAGAATACATACTGCATCTAAAGACTCAATTAAACTTGGAGACAATTCAATAGGAGCTGTTTCTAAACGACGAATCAATGTATCAACAGAATCAGCGTGCATCGTACTAATAGTTGGATGCCCAGAAGCTGCCCCTTGGAACATAACAAATGCTTCCTTACCACGAATCTCCCCCACAATTACATAATCAGGACGTTGACGGAAACTTTCACGCAATAAATCAAATAATGATACTTCACCATACCTCTGACCTAAAATATTTGCTGCACCAAGACCAGATCTTGATACAGAAGGAAGCCAATTTTCGTGTAACAAGTTCAATTCCTTTGTATCCTCAATCGTAACAACACGAGAAGAAGGAGGTATGAAGAACGCTAACGCATTCAAGAAACTTGTTTTACCAGAAGCAGTAGCCCCAATAACAATAATGTTAGAACCATACTCCACTAACAACCACAAATATGCAAGAACCTCAGGAGAAACAGTACGGAATTCCATAAGCTTGATAGGAGTCCAAGGAATCTTGGTAAAACGCCTAATCGTAAATGTAGGACCACGCGTAGAAATATCAGCAGAGAACGTAGCGTTAACACGAGAACCATCAGGAAGACGACCATCTAATAACGGAGAAGCATACGAAACATACTGACCAGCCTTCTGAGCTAACTTCTCAACAAAATTAGATAATTGTTCATTAGACGAAAAAACAACGCTCGTACGCATATTATGATATTTTCTATGAACAATGTAAATAGGACTATTAATACCATTACACTCAACATCTTCAACATAATAATCATGCATTAATACCTCAATCTCATTCAATCCAACAAAATTACGCCAGATAAAATACATCACTTTCTTGAACGTTTCATTAGAAACAGTAATTTGGAACTCTGTAAGAATAATACGAACATTCTGCTCAAGATAATCAAGAACAATATCATTATCATGGACTTGTAAGAAACTCAAATTAATTAATTCACGAATACCCTCTTCAACTAACGTAAAAACCTCTTTCTCACGACTGTCTAAGACAGGCTCATTAATTTCATACACTAACTCGTGATTCAAAGAATCCCAATGAATATGAACAGAAGAATACGGAATAAAAATATCATACGTAACATCAATATCTTTCTTTTCAGCAAACTCAGGAAGCTCAACAATCTCCTCATTAGCCTCTAAAGAAAACAATCTTCCCTTAGGAAGCGTAGATTTTTGTTGCTCAACACGCTCTTGTAATTCCTCTTGAGAAAACTTAGAAACATCAGCAGTTTCGTCGAGTGTTAAATTTGTTTGCGTTAAATCAGGAAGCCCTTTAGAAGAAAACTCATTTTCAGGATACAATGGAGAATCATCATGCAATACCTCTTGAATATTATTCTTACTTTCCTTTTGAGAATCTTTCGGCACTACAGTATCACCCCTCTTCTTAAAGACAACTCTGAGCGCTTAATATACCTTTCGGAAAATGATTAGAAGGAGAGAGATTCCACTTCTTTAGACTTAAAGAACTTTTTTGCACAACTAACTGCGCGCTTCTCATCAAAATCTTTACACGTGTATAGTACAAGCGAAAAAAACCGTTGTTCACCCCACACCCCCAAATAAATTCCTGAATCAATTAATGGAACAAAGCAGTCATATCCTGAGTTTTCTTTTTTTCCCATACCATCTGCGCAATGAATTATTGGAGGGGCATAAGTTCGTAACTTTAGCTCTTTTGTAATATATTCAAAGAACTGCCTAATAACTTTCTCGTCTACTTTGGTAGTATAATAACCTTCAATAAGCATCCTTTTTCTTACTATTTCTGGAGCCAAGTCTTTCATAAGAATACTAACAAATAGAAGCTATTAACTCTTTCGGAAATTATTGCGCACTCAACAAAACAGTAGGAAGATCAGAAGTTTGGAAACCAGCATTCTCAAGAGTCATAGAAAATTCTCCCGTAAATGGAGAACCTAGAGAATCACCAGTAAAATCAAGATTAGCAGTCGAATTATATGCCATCGTTATGGTTAATTCATATTCACCTTTTACTGCCTTTTCTTTCAAGAGAATAGTTAATGGACCCTCCTCAAAAACAACATCAGGCTCAATCAATGCAGAACCCGTATCAAAAGACCATGTAATCGTATCAGCAAAAGTATCAACATCTACCTTACCCTTACGAATTTCAACTGAAGACAAATAACGACGAGAACCAGGACCTTCATTCACCACTTCATCAATAGCGTGGTCAAGACTTAACATAACAGATTTTGTTTGAGCAAAGACATTACGATCATTAATACGATTCACAACAGGAGTAGCAACACCAATAACAATACCAATCAACACTAAACCAAGAGCTAAATACAATAATGCAGAAACCCAGACGCTACCTTTATGATTCATAGTAAAAAGAAAAAAGAAAGTGCCTTATGAACAGGCAGACATTCCTTCAAATGATTGTTTCTTAGAA
>CAYVWZ010000007.1:23551-49603 GCA_964455655.1 Candidatus Woesearchaeota archaeon | reverse complement strand
GAACTTGCACTGATTATAACACGTGCCAACCAATACAAACATGCGCAAGCTCATGTCAAAGTGCGCCTCAAGAAGTTTGTAATCAAATTGATGATGATTGCGATGGACAAATAGACGAAGGACAAGTGTGTGGTCCAGTATGTGGCGATGGTGTTGTAGAAGGTTCTGAACAATGTGAAGGGAATCAAACACAAACAATATCATGCGGAACAGATGAAGGAATTTGTACGGTAGGTAACAAAACAAGAAGTTGTAATGCAGCAACATGCGAATGGAACAATTACGGACAATGTTCTGGAATTCCACCTTCAAACGAAACATGTGATTACTTAGACAATGATTGTGATGGAAGTACTGATGAAAACCTTACAAGAACTTGCACTGATTATAACACGTGCCAACCAATACAAACATGCGCAAGTTCATGCCCAAGCGCTCCTGTAGAAGTATGCGACAGCATCGACAATGATTGCGATGGGGTTATTGATGAAGGATTCGTCTGCGGCCCAGTATGCGGAAACGGAATTGTTGAAGAAGGCGAGCAATGTGATGGAAATTCAGAAACTATTTCCTGTGGAACTGATGAGGGTATCTGTACTATTGGAAATAAAACAAGATCATGCTCAACTTCATGCGAATGGAATGAGTATGGAGTCTGTTCAGGAACACAACCGCAATCAGAAGTTTGTGATGAATTAGACAATGATTGCGATGGGGTTATTGATGAAGGATTCGTCTGCCAACCTCCAGGTGTTTGTGAAAATGATGTAGAGATTTTAGATGATTATTCAATCCGTGGTTCTGGTGGGGCTATTGATTACATCGGATCTTATGATGATCTAAGAACTGACTATGTTGATTTTTCAGCAGTAGTGAATGATGTTAATTCTCCTGCAGATGCAAGAGGATATGTCACGTTAAGCATCCGTGGATTTACTTCTGAGAATCAGAGAGTTAGTTTACGTGTTAAAGGAAACCCTACAGAGATTGTAAAGAACGTCTGTGATAGCTTTGAAGTTGAGAATGTATGGTGGAGCCAGAACACGTTAGATATCCAAGGACAACCCCCTCAAACCGTAACGTTCGATGAGATTGGATATGAATGGGATCGTGATACGGATATCGTAAATATTTATGGAATTGGCCCTCAGGTTGATTTCAAAGTTGATAACATCAACGCTATTTGCTTAAATTGCGAATAGTTTCTTTTCTTTTTTTATAATGCAATCATTTACTGAGTGGGTATATGAAACCACTAAAGGAAAGGCAATTTCTCATGAAGAATTAGATAAATTAGAGCAAGAGTTTATTTCTAGTCATCAGCCTTCAACGTGGCGGAGATATGCTCAATTCTTAGCGTATGTGTTAGGGAATGTCAGAATAAACTTAGAGGATGAAGAGGGATTAACAAGCATACAAAGGTATCAATATCGCAGTGCAGAAGAACTTGTTTGGTATGGTGTTTCTGAAAGAATGATAAGACGAGAGCACATCACGGGAAGGATCATGGATTTTGGATGTGGGAGAGGCGGTTCAAGTATGTTTCTTCATAAGCAGGGAGGAATTGTTGATGCTATTGATGTAAGTAAGAAAAAGCTTCAAAGTTTGAGAAGGAAAAAGAGATTGCCTCGAGAAAGAGTGATGCAAAGAGATGGCTTGAAAGTTCTATGTTCGAATGCAGAGTTATATGATATGGTTGTTGCCACGGGTTTCGGGGAGTATGCTACAGAGATAGAATTTGCAAGAGAGTTTTATGAAGCAACTCACGTTGGTGTTCGTGAAGGAGGGGTTATTGCAGTTTCTTCTGATCTTCTTACTATGGACAATGTACGTTTGGTATTTGGTATAGAACCTCCAAAATATTTTCCTCAGTTTATGATTGCTAGAAGAGAATAATTAAATAGTACTTAGCTTCTTCAAGGTTGAATGCTTCGTCGTAATCAAATTCCTATTGCGGTCATCTTAATTATTGCATTAATATTCTTCTCATTTATTTTCTTCTCTAAAAGAAATTATGAATTCATTGGATACATTGTAGTAATTGTCTTCTTTGCTATTCTTATTGCTCTAACAAATAAACGAGTAAACTTTCCAAATATTGTTTTATGGGGATTGCTCGTATGGGCTTTGCTTCACATGGCTGGTGGGGGTTTAACAATAGCTGGTAAACGTTTGTATGAGGTTATTCTTATTCCAATTGTCGGAGATCCTTATTTTATTTTGAGATATGATCAATTTGTTCATGCATTTGGTTTTGCAATAGCTACGCTTGCAATGTTTTATTTGATTCGTCCATTACTTGCTCAAAAGATTCCTAGATGGACTGCTCTTTCTATTGTTGTAGTTATGGCAGGCCTAGGTGTTGGTGCATTAAATGAAATTATTGAGTTTTCTGCTACGGTTATTCTTCCAAGTACGGGTGTTGGTGGTTATATTAATACCTCTCTAGACTTAGTGTCTGATCTTGTTGGTGCTATTCTTGCAATGATCTATATTGTATGGAAAGAAAGGAAGGTTTAGTCTTTCACGCCTTTACGTTCTTTGATTTGTCTTTGAACTTTATCTTGTAACATTTCAGGTAGTTTTTCGTATGTTTGATCGATAACGAAGTAGCTTCCTCTTCCACCAGTAGCTGATCGTAAGTCGTTGCTTAGTCCAAACATTTCTCCTACAGGTAGTTTACACTTAACGGTCATGTGTATTCCTTCTTGTGCTACATCTAATAATTGTCCTCTCTTGTTTTGGATTAATTTTGAAACTTCTCCGAGATAGTCTGTTGGTGCATCAATTTGTAATTCTTGTACGGGTTCTAGGATGTATGGTTTTGCTTGGGTCATTGCATCTCTAATACCTTCTCTTACTGCGGGATATACTTGTGCTGGTCCTCTGTGGATTGCATCTTCGTGTAATTTCATATCTGTGATTCTGACTTTTACGTTCATTAATGGTTCTCTTGCAAGTCCACCTGCTTGGCATACTTGTTCGAATCCGTCCATGATTAATTCTATTACTTCTCCAATTTGTACGACTCCTCTTGTGTCATCAATGAGGACGTTTCCTTGGTAGATGTGTCTTAATTTTTTTGCATCTTTGATTGCGATTCCTTTTGATTCTAGTGCTTGGAAGGTGTCCATATCTTTTTTCTTGAGTCTTCCTTCTGGGATGTCTCCTTTCTTGATCAGGTCTTGTATTTCTGGTTCTAGTGGGCTTACGACGAAGTAGAATTTGTTGTGTTTGTTTGGTGTTTTTCCTTCAGTTTCTGGTGATTCTTTTCCTACGGATTCTCTATAGACTACGATTGGTGGTCCTGTTACTACTTCTAATCCTTTTTCTGTTCTTATTCTGTTTTCAATAACTTCTAAGTGTAATTCTCCCATTCCTGAAATGAGGTTTTCTCCAGTTTCTTCATTAATCTGGATAGTGATGGTAGGATCTTCTTTGTTTACTTGTTTGAGGATTTCTACGAGTTTAGGGAGATCTGCTGGTGATTTTGCATCAATACTTTTTGTTACGACAGGATCGAAGATGTGTTTGATAGCTTCGAATGGTTCCATTGCTTGTGTTGATGTTGCTGTTTCTCCTGCATATACATCTTTGAGTCCTACAATTCCTACAATGTTTCCTGCTACTGCATAGTCTACGGGGATTCTCTGTGCTCCTTTGTAGATGCTTACTTGTTGGATTCTTACTTTTCTCTTTACTCCGAGTAGGTATACTTCGTCTCCTTGTTTTACAGTTCCTGAGAATAATCTTCCTGCAGCTACTTCTCCTGCGTGTTTGTCAATAACAATTTTTACTGCAACGAATCCTATTGGTCCGTTTGGATCACAGTGTTGTAATGCTTTTCCTGCTTCTGATTCTAAGTCTCCGTGCCATAATTTTGGTACTCTGTATTTTTGAGCTTTTACGGGGTCTGGATTGTGTGCAATGACCATGTCTAACACTACTTCGTGGAGTGGTGCTCTCTTTGCGAGTTCAGTAAAAGAATCGTTTGCGTATGCCTCAATAACATCTTTGAAAGTAATTCCTTTCTTCTTCATGTAGGGTATTGATAATGCCCATTTGTGGAATGCACTTCCGAATGCTACTCCACCTTGTTGTACGTTAACCATCCATTCTTCTTTGAATTCTTCTGGTGCTATTCCAGCGATTAATTTGTTGATTTCTGTTATGATTTTGATGAAGCGTTCTTGCATTGCTTCTGGTGTGAGTTTTACTTCTTTGATTAATCGATCTACTTTGTTGATGAAGAGTACGGGTTTTACTCTTTCTTTGAGTGATTGTTTGAGTACGGTCTCTGTCTGTGGCATGATTCCTTCTACTGCATCACAAAGGACTATTGCTCCGTCTACTGCTCTCATTGCTCTGGTTACGTCTCCTCCAAAGTCAACGTGTCCAGGTGTATCAATAAGGTTGATTAAGAAGTCTTCTCCGTCTATGCTGTGGATCATTGATACGTTTGCTGCATCAATAGTGATACCTCTATCAATTTCGTCTTGATGGAAGTCTAATGCTCTCTGTCTTCCCGCATGTTCTTCTGAGAGCATTCCTGCTCCTGCGAGTAAATTATCTGAGAATGTTGTTTTTCCATGATCAATATGTGCACAAATAGCGATATTTCTGATATGTGTTGGTTTCTTCATTAAATTAACAACACGATCTGCGTTTTTATCTGAGGCCATAGGGGTGTTGCCGCGTTCTCGGGTTTTTAAAGATTTCTGAAAAGAATTGCTTATTCTAGGGGTTTTATGTAATATCCAAAGAGTGTATCTTTCATTACTATTCCTTTGACGGTTACTTCATCTCCATCTGCAGGGAGTCTTGGTGAGGATACTCCTATGCTCTCTCCACTTTCATCTTTTATGGAGTATGCTGAAATAGTTCCTATTTTAATTGATCCTTGTACAATTCCTTGAACTTTTACTTCTTTTCCAATGTAGTTTTCATTCTTGATGTCTGCGATACTCTGTGTTGCACATCCTACAACTAATAATCCTACAATGAGAAGTAATGATATGAAGTATTTCATCATGTTATGAGTTCATAAGATACTTTTAAGGGTTTCTACAGAAAGAATTATTAGGGCGAGATAGTCCACAATGCTATGATTGTTGTTGATTGTGAAATGTCAGGTGTTGATCCTGTAAAGAACGGTATTGTCTCTATTGGTGCTGTTGATCTTGAAAATCCTAAGAGACAGTTCTATATTGAATGCCGTATTGATAAAGAGCATGAGGTTATGAAAAACCCACCTAAAGATCCAACAAGTGCAACAATTTCGGTTGAAGAATTTATTGGAATGTCTGAGAAGCAAATGCGTGATAAGAAGAAACCTTCTATAAAAGATGCATTAACAAGGTTTTTCAAGTGGGTCGAGGAATCAAAGTCTAAAACATTAGTTGCTCAGAATTATATGGATTTAATGTTTTTAGAAGTTGCAGCAAGGAAGCACAAATTAAAATATCCTATTGGGCATAGATTTGTTGATTTACATTCTGTTGGGTATGCAAAATTATTAGAGTTGAAACAACCAATCCCTATGAAGGGTGGTCATTCTGCTATTGGTGCTAGGTTTTTGGCTAAGTTTACGGGCATTCCTGAAGAGCCTCATCCTCATCATGCGTTAACGGGTGCAAAGTATGAAGCTGAAACTTTTTATCGTTTGATGTTTGGTAAAAGTTTGCTTCCTGAGTTTAAGAAATTTCCAATTCCTGAAATATTAAAACAGTAAAGAAAATCTTATTAATCATTGATTATTGCCGATTTTGATGGATACTACGAAATTCATCTGGTTGGATGGAAAGTTTGTTCCTTGGAATAATGCAAAGATTCATGTGTTAACACATGCACTTCATTATGGTTCTTCTGTCTTTGAAGGTATTCGTTGTTATGCTACTGCTGATGGTCCTCAAATTTTTAGATTACATGAGCATATGAGACGCTTCTTGCATTCTGCAAAAGTTATGAGAATGAATATTCCTTATACAGAAGATGAGTTAGTCGATATTATTAAAGAAACAGTGAAGAAAAACAAATTACCTGCGGGATATATTCGTCCTATTGCGTTCTATGCGTATGGAAAAATGGGTCTTGGAATTAAAGGTGCTCCTGTGAGTGTTGCTGTTGCATGTTGGCCTTGGGGTGCTTATTTAGGTGAGAAGCCTATTCACGTATTGATTCCTCCTGTTATAAGGAATCATCCAAGAGCTACTGATCATACGGCAAAGATTGGTGGGTTCTATGCTAATTCTATTCTTGCTGGAGAGTTTGCTCGGGAGCATGGTTTTGATGAAGCGTTAATGGTTGATTACAAGGGTAATATTGCTGAGGGTCCTGGTGAAAATTTTTTTATGGTAAAGAAGAAAGTACTATACACTCCTAAATTAGGGTCTATTCTTCCCGGTATTACTCGTGATGCGATTATGATTGTTGCAAGAAATGAGAAGCTTAAGGTTGTTGAGAGGCCATTATCTATACGGCAGGTCTTATCTGCTGATGAAGCGTTCTTTACAGGCACTGCTGCTGAATTAAGCCCTATTGGTTGGGTGAATAAGAAGCGTATTGGCACTGGTGATATGGGTCCTGTTACAAAATACTTGAAGACTCGGTTTGTAGATATTACTGCTGGTCGTGATCCTCGTTACATAAAGTGGTTAACGAAAGTTGAATAAAAATGTTATGATTCTCCAAGGGTAACCACACCAAACTCAGCATAAGCTTTTGCTAAAGTGTCTATAGAATCATGTAATAATGTGTCTATTCTTTGATTTGCAAGTTTAGCAAGATGGGGTTCAAGTGGAATAAAAGAGGGATCTATTGAGGAGGTAATAACGATAGGGGGAATATTAACTCCAAACTGAGATCTTGTTAAATCAATATAGATTTTTCGTTGAGGGTCGTAATTAAGTGTATGGATATATGCAGAATCAAGGAGAACATGCCCTGGAATGACGTGTGCTCCTATAATGCGCGCAACAACTCTAGAGGTATGGTCACAAGCATTTCTAGGAAAGGGAAAGGCAAAGGAAACAACATGCTGTGATTCCATAAAGCGCCTAATGCGTATGAGTTCTTGAGTGTAGGGAAGGTCTTTACAAGAGTAATTTTGAGGGTTAATAGTCATAGGAGGCCAGAGCAATTATACACTTATATATGTTCCCACTTTATAGTGATACATAATAGAAATGTTTATTAAGTCAAAAGTTTACTACTGCAGAATGAAAGATGGATGGTATTTGTTGGTCATAGGTTTCGTCCTAGGAGCAATAGCCGTTCATCTTACCCTACCTCAACAGGTCGAGATTCCATTCGTTTCCGCGTCGGAAGCTTCATCCCCTTCTGACCGGATTTCGGAATCTCAGCTCATTCTTTCAAAAGAAAATCTCGTTGTAAACGTTCCAAATCTACGTCTTACAGGATATGCTGATACAAATTCTATGGACCCCTTGTTAGATATTCAAACAACGGGTATTGAAGTAACTCCAGCAAATGCTGAAGAAATCCAAGTTGGAGATGTCATAGTCTATCAAAGTTCAATTGGACTTATTCCTCATCGTGTTATTGAAAAAGGAGTTGACGACAAGGGAGTGTTCTTCATCGTAAAAGGTGATAACAATCCCGTACCAGACCCTGAGAGAGTTTATTTTTCCCAGGTAAGATATGTACTTGTAGGAGTGCTATATTAGGAGAAACGACCATGAAACGACAAGAAATTCAATGCAATGACTGTGGTGTTGTGTACTACGCTGAGCGTGTACCTAAATCTTTACAATGCACCTGTAAAGGAACGAACTTTAAGATAGGTTCACAATAAAAGAAGTATTCCATATCCAACCAAACATCCTGCAGTAACGAAAGGCATTGCAGGATAATAGGTTTTTTTCTTTGCTAAATAAAATAAAATTCCTAAGCCTAATAATGCTCCAAGGGTAATCACTAAAGATACATAACCATATTTTGGAAATAAGACCCCTGCGAATAATAAAGGAAAGACGACATCCCCTCCACCAAGTATTGCTAATTCTTTCTTTCTATAGGGAATAGTAAATCCTGCAAAGAGATTTTGTTTTGATTGAAATTCTGCTAGAGTAATCATATGTTTTGTTTTGTTTACTGCAATAAAGTCATAGATTGATATTGCAAGTAAAATAAGGATAACAATAGTAACAGTAAATATGGGCGCAAAAATCGCTGCTAATGCTGCATACACAAACATTTCGCTAATATTGTGAATGATATAGTTCTTTGAAAATATTTTAATGAAGGTAATAAGTAAGGCAAGTATAAATGCATAGAGCGATGGCAAGAATGCATTAAACGCTACGCTTAAGGTGAGAAGTACTGCGAGTCCAAACCATACTTTCCATAAGAATCCTAATTTGAATTTTGCAAGTAATAAAATAATAAGCGTTGCAATAAGAATCATTCCAATAATGATTGCGGTCGAAAAGAATGGTCTATCTTGTTCAAGTTCTGGGCGTTGAATATCATAAGGAAGTGCTTCATGTAAATAATGATCTGTTAAATAGAGTCCTAGAACATGAGAAAGAATGAACAAAACTAAGAGGGTTAACGTAACAACCCAGGGATGTTTCATAAGGTTAGTGACAGAAAGTCTCTATTTAAGAGTTATGTATCATAGGGAGAGTATCATAGGGGTTATATAGAAGTAGGTATTTCCAAAAAGTGGGAAAAAAAGAAGGGGGTGTATCATGAAACGCAAGAAAAAAGATCTTGACGAAGAACTAGAGAATGAAGGCTCTATTTATTCAGAACATTTTGTTGAAGAGCTTGAAGAAGACGACGAGATATCACCAGAGGAGCAGGGATTTATGGAGGGTTATTTAGAAGCTTAAGTAAAAAGTTTTTTGAAGAATCCTTTTCCAGGTTTTAAGGATTCTTTATTTTCTTTTGCTAATTCGCGCAATAATTCTCTTGCTCGTTTAGTTAATTTTTCTGGTGTGCGTACTTGAATATGAACAAAGAAATCTCCAATATCTTCTCCATGGAGTGTGGGTAATCCCTTTCCTTTTAATCTGAATGTTGCTTCGCTCTGTGTTCCTGGAGGTATTTTGATAGTTGCTTCTCCTTCTAATGTGGGAACAGTAATATCATCTCCTAATGCTGCTTGTGTAAATGTTATGGGATATGTTAAATGGACAGTAGTTCCTTCTCGTTCAAAATATTCGTGCGGTCTTACATGAACCACAACCAATAAGTCTCCTGCAATTCCGCCTTTTACTGCAACACCTTCTCCTCTAATGCGAAGTGTTTGACCATCGTCTATTCCTTGAGGGATTTTTACTTTGAGTGGTTTTTCTTTGTAAATAACTCCGTCTCCATCACAATGTTTGCATTCTTCTTTTGGAATATGTCCTTGTCCTTGGCATGTTGAGCATGGCATTTGTGCTTGGAATACTCCGAAGGGTGTTCGTTGTTGTTTTACTTGATACCCTCTTCCATGGCATGTTCCACAATTTTTGAAGTCTCCATCTTTTGCTCCCGTTCCTTTACAATGGTCACAGGGGATGTTTCGTTTGAGAGTAATTGTTTTTTCTATTCCTGTTATAACATCTTCAAAGTCGATAGTTGTTTCTACTTGTATTGATTGTCCTCGCGGTGTTCCTCTTCTTCCTCCACCTCCAAAGAACATGTCGAAGATGCTTCCACCTTCTCCGAATAAGTCTGAGAATATGTCTTCGAAGTTTGCATTTCTGAAAATGTCTTCTTGGCTGTATTGTTGATTAAATCCAGCGTGTCCGAATTGGTCGTATGCTTTTCTTTTTTGGTCATCAGAGAGTACTGCGTATGCTTCTGATATTTCTTTAAATTTTTCTTCAGATCCTTCTTCTTTTGATCGATCGGGATGATGTTGTAGTGCGAGTTTTTTGTAAGCTTTCTTTATTTCTTCTTTACTTGCTGTTTTTTCAATACCTAAAATTTCGTAGTAGTCTCGCTTGCTCATTTCTTCTCCCTAAAATAAGAAAAAGTGAGAAAGAAGGGTTTTTATTTCTTCTTCCCTGGTTTTTCGTCAACGACTTCTGCATCGACAACATCGTCATCGTCTTTTGACTCTGATGGTTGTTGTTTTGCAGCTTGTGCGTACATTTGTGCTCCTAATTCTTGGGCTTTTTTCTGTACGTCGTCTAGTGCACTCTTTATTTTTGAGGTATCATCTGTTTTTTGTGCCTCTTTGAGCTTGTCGATTTCTTTCTGGACCTCACCGGCAAGTTTCTTGTCTACTTTGTCTCCATATTCATGGAGCATTTTTTCTGTTGCATACACAACCTGGTCTGCATTATTTCGAATATCAATTGCTTCTTTCTTTTTTTGGTCTTCAGCAGCGTTTGCTTCTGCGTCTTTGACCATTCTCTCTACTTCTTCTTTGCTTAAGCTAGTGCCTCCAACAATAGTTGTTCTTTGTTGTTTTCCTGTTGCAAGGTCTTTTGCGCTAACATTTACTATACCGTTTGCATCAATATCGAATGCTACTTCAATTTGTGGTATTCCTCTTGGTGCTGGTGGTATTCCTTCAAGTACAAATCTTCCTAAACTTTTATTGTCAGCTGCCATCTCTCTTTCACCTTGGAGTACATTGATTTCTACACTGGTTTGGCTGTCTGCTGCTGTTGAGAAGACTTGTGATTTTCTTGTTGGAATTGTTGTGTTTCTTTGGATAAGGGGTGTTCTTATTCCTCCTAGTGTTTCAATTCCTAAAGTTAATGGTGTTACGTCTAAGAGTAAGATGTCTCGTACTTCTCCTCCTAAGATTCCTGCTTGGATTGCTGCTCCTAGTGCAACTGCTTCATCAGGATGTACGCTTCTATCTGGTTCTTTTCCAGTTATTTCTTTTACTAAGTATTGTACTTTTGGTATTCTTGTTGATCCTCCTACTAAGATGACGTGATCAAGTCCGCTTACTTTTGCATCTTTCAATGCTTGTCGTACGGGTCCTTTTAATCGTTCAAAGATGGGGTCGCATAATTGTTCGAATGCTGTTCTTGTAAGTTTCATATCGAAATGTAATGGTCCATTTGGTGTTGCAGTTACGAAGGGTAGGCTTACGTCTGTTTGCATGCTGCTACTGAGTTCTTTCTTTGCTTTTTCTGCGGCTTCTTTGAGTCGTTGTAATGCAACGGGATCTTCTCGTAGGTCTATTCCGTGTTGTTTTTTGAATTCTTTTGCGAAGTGATCGATGAGTATTTCATCAATATCGTCTCCACCTAAGTGATTGTCTCCTGATGTTGATTTTACTTCGAAGACTCCGTCTCCTAGTTCTAGTATAGAAACGTCAAATGTTCCTCCTCCGAAGTCGAATACGAGTACGGTTTTGTCTCCGATCTTGTCAATTCCGTATGCGAGTGCTGCTGCTGTTGGTTCGTTAACAATTCTTTTAACATCGAGTCCAGCTATTTTTCCTGCGTTTTTTGTTGCTTGTCGTTGTGCATCATCGAAGTATGCAGGTACGGTGATAACTGCTTCTTTTACAGGTGTTCCTAAATATGATTCTGCATCTCTTTTTAGTTTCTGTAAGATCATTGCGCTTATTTCTTCTGGGGAATAATCTTTTCCTTCAATAGTAGTGGGTTCTTTTGTTCCCATTAATCGTTTAATAGAACGAATAGTGTTTTTTGGGTTTACAATGGATTGTCTTCGTGCGACATCTCCTACGATTACTTCTCCGTTCTTGATTGATACAACACTTGGTGTTGTGTTTGATCCTTCGCTGTTGGGGATAATTTTTGCCTTTCCCCCTTCCATTACAGCAACTGCTGAAAATGTTGTTCCTAAATCAATTCCAATTATTTTACTCATTGTTGTGTTCCTCCCTTGCTTATTTTTACTTTTGAGCTTCTGAGTATTTTGTTGTGTAAGGTATATCCTGCTTGGAATTCTTCTATAATTGTTCCTTCAGGTTTGTCTGATGTTTCTTGCATGAGTGGTTCATGGAGTTCTGGGTTGAATGGTATGTTTGTTGAAATTTTTTTTATTCCATTTTTTTCAAGTAATGAGACAAACTTTGCATAGATTAATTCAATTCCATCTCTGAATGCATTGCTCTCTTTGTTTTTGAGTGCTAATTCGAGATCGTCAATGATGGTGAGTAATTGTTTGAGCAGTTCTTGTGTTGCGTATTTGTTGTATTCTTCTTGTTCTTTCTCTACGCGTTTTCTATAGTTTTCAAAGTCTGCTTGTAATCGTTGAAGGAGGTTTTTGTAGTCATGGAGTTGATTTTCTAAATGTTCATTTGTTTCTGTTTTGTTATCGGTTTCCATGATGCCTCCGTTGATCTAAGATCAACAGTAGAGTTTAACTCTCCTTATTTATATAGATTTCGGTATTTTTCGGCAGGTTTATATAGAATAAGTGCTCAGAGTGAGGATATGCTTAGGCGATTTACTAGGATTACCATTATCCGCCGTATTGTTCCTGAAGAAATGACCATTAATGAGGAGCTGCAAGCATTCTCAGATGCTGTAGGGCTATTTTCAGAGAGGGATAAAGAAAAATCTTGTTTTAGAGTGTTTATTTCTCTCTTAAGAGAACATCGCGCATTAACTTCGGATGAGATTGCAACCATTGCAAATCTCTCAAGAGCTACAGTGATTCATCATTTGAATAGATTAATGGATAGTGGTTTAGCAATTTCTACAGATGATGGAAAGTATGCCTTGCGTGCTTATAGTTTTGAAAAAATTGCAGATCAATTAGAAGAAGATGTTCACACATATTTTAGAGAGTTACGTAAATTAGGAGCTAAAATTGACGAAGACCTCGGACTTTAAGTGGGTTGCGCTCAAATTAGTGGGTATTATTTCAATAATTTTTGTTCTTCAAATAATAGTTCCTCAGATTACAGATCATTTCAAGTTAATTGCATCAAATATTCTTACTCAACCATGGATCTTAATTACAGCAATATTGCTTCATGGAAGTCTCTCACATTTATTATTGAATATGTTTGGTCTTGCATTGTTTGGAAGTATTCTTGAAAAGATTGTAGGATGGAAGAAATTTCTTATCATATTCTTTGTATCAGGAATCATTGCAAATATTGGAAGTGCATTTCTCTATCCCTCATCATTAGGAGCAAGTGGGGCAATTTTCGGAGTTATTGGGGCATTAGCAGTTGCGCGCCCTACAATGGTAGTATGGGTATTAGGAGTTCCTGCACCGATGGTTATTGCTGCATTAATTTGGGCGATTCAAGATATTGTAGGTTTATTTGTTCCAAGTAATATTGCAAATTTAGCTCATTTAATAGGACTAGGAGTAGGTATAATTTTAGGCATCTCTCATTATGAAAAGAAAATAAAGAATAAATCACCTAAAATTATCGCAAGCTCAGAGATTGATCGTTGGGAAAAAACATATATGAGAAAGTAATTACTTAAAAGTAGTAAAATATATAAAGACGGACTCCTATCTAGCCTTATGCCAAACGAAGAAATCACCCCTGAAGCAGCAATGATTCTGAAAGGTGCAGCCCTATTTGGAAATGCTATAGTTGCACTTGCACCATTTACTTATCCCCCTGTAGCAGCAGGAATGGCTGTTCTCGCAGCCCCAGGAACAGGATTTAACGTGTATCAAAGGTGGAGAAATCGCAGTCTTGGCTCCTCTCAAGGTCTTTGCCTAGTAGCCAATTCACTAGCTGAACAATACTTGGACACAATCACAGGAGAGCAAGGGCAAATTGCAAGATTTTTCACGAGTCGCGGAATACCTATAGGTTTTCACAATGGTGCAAAAGTAGAAGATTTTAAACAAGCATTACACGATCCAAAAATTCAACACATCGCTGTCGTAGGCCACGGAGATGGAAGTCGTTGGAGAGCAAAAGATGGATATGTTACGATTGAAGATGTTCTAGCATATCGTGAAGCAGAAGGATTACCAGCAAAGAGGGGATACTTTTTGCAAGTAACCTGTGGGTTAAAAGACACCGAAGCATTAGGAAGTGCAGTAGTAGAGAATCCACAAAACGTGTTAGGGTATAGAAGTTTACAAAATATTCATTCTAAATTAAGAAACACATTTAGTCCTAATATGGGATTGGTACAAATGTGTGATAATTATTAAATCACAAATCTTTTTAAGAAGTAAAACCAAGGAAATAAAAATGAAAAAGTTTGATATTGTTGTTATTGGTTCTGGTGGTGGTGCAAAGATTGCTTCTCCAGCTGTTGGTTTAGGATATAATGTTGCAATGATTGAATCAGGCCCTCTCGGAGGTACTTGCTTGAATCGTGGTTGCATTCCTTCAAAGATGCTTATTTATCCTGCGCATGTTGCTTCAATGATTAGGGATTCAAAAAAATTTGATTTCAAAGTTCAAACAAAATTTCCTATAGACTTTGCTAAAATTATAAAGAGAATTTCTGCAAAAGTTGATGAGGATTCTGCAAATATTCGTAGAGGATATGCTAACAATAAGGATGTTACATTCTATGCAGGACATGCAAAATTTGTTGATGATAAAGTGATAGAGATTAATGGAGAAAAAATTACTGCTAAGAATATTTTTATTGCCACAGGAGCGCGTCCGCGTATTCCTGATATTCCTGGATTAAAGAACACTCCCTATATGACAAGCACTGAAGCATTAAGAAATACAAAGATCCCTAAAAAGCTCATTGTTATTGGTGGAGGATATATTGGATGTGAGTTAGGATATGCATATTCTGCGTTAGGTGCAGAAGTAGAATTCTTAGTTCGTGATGGTTTAGTAACTGCAGAGGATAGCGATGTGCAGAAAGAATTTACAAGAGTATTTTCTAAGACTCAAAAAATACAGTTTAATATTGAAGTAAAAGAAGTACAGTACAAGAATAAAGTGTTCAGTGTTAAAATCAAGAAAGATGGGAAGGAATTCATAGTAAAAGGAGATGGATTATTAGTAGCTACAGGAGTTCTTCCTAATACTGATAATTTAGGTCTAGAGAATACAAAGATTAAGAAAGATGATAGAGGGTTTATTAAAGTTGATAAATATCTTGAGACTTCAGTCCCTGGTGTTTTTGCCTTAGGTGATGTTATTGGTAAGTACATGTTTAGGCATGCAGTAAATTTTGAAGGAGAGCATCTTCTCAAAACATTATTTATACAAAAAAAGAAAACTCCAATTAAGTATCCTCCTATGCCTCATGCAGTTTTTACAAATCCTGAAATTGCTGGTGTTGGAAAGACAGAAGATGAATTAAAGAAAGAAAAAATAAAATATGTTGTTGGTTTAAACCCCTATCAACGAAGTGCTATGGGCTCTGCAAGATTGTCTGATCATGGTTTTGTTAAATTATTGTTCGAAAAGAAATCAAGGAAGTTAGTTGGTGCTCATATTATTGGTGATGAGGCTTCTACATTAATTCATCAATTAGTGTTAGCAATGTCGTTACATGCAACTGCAGATGATTTGTTAAATATGATTTATATTCATCCAGCTCTTCCTGAGATTGTTCGTAATGCAGTAAGAAAAGCAATGCCCCAATTCTAAGATAGGGGGTGTGCTTTAAAGAATTGCCACATCATATCATTTGCACTAATATCATGGCTTAATGGGCCTACTGCTTTCTTCCAGAATTCTGTGTTAGGATAATATGCGCCTCCAGGCCATGTATGCCCTGATCCTTCTATGGTGCAGAGGGTGACATCAGCGTCGCAGTTTTTGTATTGTTTACAAGTTGCATCTCCATTTTGGTAGGATACAACACTTGTTAGGGAGCATCCATTTTGTTGTGCCCATTGATCAAGATAATCGGGTACTGAACTGCATTCCCATCCTGGGTCTCCTCCAGCTCTTCCTCCACAATGACCTCCGTCATAAACTGCTGCAGGATCTGCTGTTCCGTGGAAGTGAATAACAGGAACTTTTCGTGTCGGAGTGCATTCATCTAAAGAGTCCTGTGCAGAGTTGGGTGCTATTGCTGCTATTCTCTCTGATAAATCACAAGCGAGTCTATACGAGAATAATGCTCCATTAGAATGTCCTGTTGAATAAATTCTCTTAGTGTCAACAGTAAATTTTTTTTCTAAATCATCAAGTAGGTCATTAACAAATTGAACATCATCAATGTTGTTTTCTTCAGCATATCCGCAACATCTTCCAGCATTCCATGTTCCTAAGGTTTTTTTGCCAACAGTTTTTCCTGTTCCCTGCGGATAAACAACAATGTATCCTTCTTGATCAGCATTATCATCCATGAGTGTTGATTTTCGTGCATTTTCCATATCTCCTCCACCTCCGTGGAAGTTTAAGATGACGGGTATTGCTTTTCCTGGAGTGTATGATGATGGCACGTGGGCTTGATAGGTACGTTCGAGATTCCCTGAAGTAAGAGTAAAGGTATACTCTCCCGGTCCTCGAGAGGTAGTGTTGGGAACATCAACAGGAGGATGAGTATTTCTTCTTCCACATCCACTAAGAATAATGAGAAGTGTGAAAGAGATGATAAGAATAACCAATAAGGATCGCCGCATGTATGTTCTCAATGGGGGGTCTTATTTATAGATTTCTGTTAAAGCGTAATTGTTAAAAAGCCTTATTTTTGATTTTTTCTTATGGAAGACACATCTTCAGAGTTTATTGAAGTAAGATACTCAAAGATTCATCACAAGGGTATTTTTGCAGGTAGGGATATTCCTAAGGGTACTAAAATTATTGAATATGTTGGTGAGAAGATTACAAAAAAAGAATCAAATAAGCGTGCTGATGAGGTTATTGAAGCATCAAAATCAAGTTCTGAGAAAGGTGCTGTTTACATTTTCAAATTGAATCGTTGGTATGATATTGATGGTAATGTTTCTTGGAATACTGCTAGATTCATTAATCATTCTTGTAATCCTAACTGTGAAGCAACTTCTGAGAATGATGAAATTTGGATTGTTGCAACAAGAGATATTCTAAAAGGTGAAGAATTATCGTATAACTATGGATATGACTTTGATGAGTATCAAGACCATCCTTGTAAGTGCGGTGCTGAACAATGTGTTGGATATATTCTTGATGAAAAATATTGGAAACGTCTTACTGCTAAGAAAATTTAAATAGAATTATTCTATGTAATATTGTCCAGGTAATCTATGAATAGCGGTGTGTAATGCTTTCTTTGCTGCTTCAACATCTTTTTTGTCTACGTGTAATGAAATGATTGGTTGTCCTTTCTTTACTTGAGCTGCACTACCAACGGGTTTTCCAAATGCTCGCTGCATTCCTGTCTGCATACGGTCTGCTCCTGCTCCTGACAACATTTTATTTTCTCTAAGAATATGATGGGGATAAACTCTTATTTTTAGTCTGAAATTGTTTCCTAGAGTTTCTGAAATATTTCTGTTTACCATCTGACGTGCGCTTTCTAGTGCGTTGTGTCGTAATTGTATAGGTTGTTTTGATTTGAGGAATACTGCTGATTCAAATTCTTTCTTAAGGTCTCCTTGGTCGAATTTTACAAGTTTACTTGGAGGTACTCCTTTTATGTATGCTTTGCTCTTATATTTTGATTTTCGTGTGTATGCGCGAACGAGCCCTGTGTAACAGTGTCCTTTTCGTAATCCTGCCATTTTTATTGGACCTCTACTTTTCCACCAAGTGATTGTCCTGGTAGTCCTTTTTCGAATATTGCTCTAACAGCTCCGCTGTTTCCGTGTTCTTTAACAATTTGACCGGTGATTTTGTTTCCTGTAGGTGTTGTCCAAACTACTTTTTTCTTGATAAGTTTTACAGCTGCTTCTTTAGTGTTGACAGTAGCGATTTTGAGAATTATGTGGTTTCCTCGATACTTGTAGCGGTTTTTCTTACTTCCGCGGTAGTGGACTATGCTAGCTTCCATAGTGTCTCTCCCTAATCTGGGCTTTTTAAAGCTTTTGATGAGTTATTATAAGAATAGTTATAAAGAAGAGCATAGTCTGGAGCGCTATGGCATTTGAAGTTGATACTTACACACAAGAAAGAATTAGAAGGAATATTGCTGCAAATGGAGCGTTTCCTCTAGAACTTAATGAATTTAAGGGTGAATATTGGACATTAGTAGAAAATTGTACACGCGTAGTCGGAGGATACTGGGAAGTTAGTGGTGAAAGAGTTTCAAAATTGTTAGAGGCTCTAGAGATTTGTGCTCAATATAGGGCAGCGCTTGTTGGTGGGGCAGTGACCATTCAAAGTCTATTGAAAGATAGATTAAAAGAAGTAGAGAGTTACGGTGCGCATATTGAAAGAGCTCTTCAAGTTATTCAAGATGCAAAACGTGTAGCAATTGACATGGGTTTAGAGCACTTGATAGAAGAAAGTTTACCTGATGCAATTCAAGGAGGGTTTACAGCTCCAAGGTTGACTGCGAGAGATATAACAGACGCATACTTCGGATAATTAATCCATTCCACGTATCATTACTTTGACGTCTTTTCCAAATAAATGTTTAAGATCTTCAAATATTCCTTCATTAATGAATACTGATGGTGGAATAACTGTTTCTTTCAAGTGTTTTTCAAAATCTGATAATGTTGTTTTTCGTAAATTTTTTAGTCTTCCATGGTCTAATTCTGCTTTTTGTATACCTTCAGGTTTTTTAACATCTTCAATAACGTACGCATTCTCTCCTAAGAGTATTACTTCTCCGACAAATTCTTCGTATTTGAAGCGTATTTTTGCTCGTTCTAATTCTCTTGTTTTTGATCGTTGTACATAAGTGGTTATGAGTCTGATTAATTCTTTTGATTCTCTGCTTGCTTTTTCTATTTCTTGTTTGCTTATTTTTTTCTTAGCATAATCTTCTTTTGTTTTAATAACTAATTCTAGTGTTCGTAATGCTTTTTCTGGCATGATTCCGGTGTCTACGAGTTCTTGTTTGAATTTCTTTTGAACATTTGCAGGATTTACGTTCTTTACTCCTTGTAAATCTAATGCATCGTTTGCTACGCGTAATACTTCGTCGTACGTATCTTGAATCATTGATTTTTGTACTTTTTTATCGATTTGATCGAATAATTTTTTGATTCGTTTTAAGTATGCTTCTGCATCTTTCAAGAATTGATCTACTTCTTTTCCGCTTATTTCTTTGATAGTTTGATGCTCTACTCCTTTGAAGTATTGTACTGCTTTTTTGAGAGTGTTAACATATTTTTGTTCGAGTAATTTGTCTTTCTTTACGAATATTTCTTCCATTAATTTTACAGTTTCTTTTGGTGTTGGTGGTGCTAGTCCGTAGAGCATTAATGCTGCTTGTGCGGGATTAAGTAATGCATAATAAATATCATCTGCTATGATTGAGACTAATTTTTGTTTTGTTCTATCAATGAGTCTTTCTCCAAGATCCATGTTTAAATCAATTGCTTCTTGACTTGGGCGTAGTCTTCCCATCTTGAGTAAGATCTTCCATGGCATGAATACTCCTCTATCATACAACGGCACTCCATCTCTTAATAATGTGTAAATAACAGGATTTGCTTCTTTCATATTATCCCAGAAGTCTGTTAGAATGTATGTTTGGATGTGGAACTGTGCTTTTATTCCAGCTATTGCTGATGCATCTGCTCCCATTCCTAAGATTATATTTCGCAGTCTGTCTCGTAGTTCTATGCGTGACATTCTTTTGACATCAGTATCATCAATAATAATGAACACATCAATATCATGAGGGTTTGCATCACCTCTGAATAAGGATCCTGCTGCTACGTAGGAGAGTACATATCGTTCAAATTTCTTAATGGACATATTCTTATGTATTTCAGATACTTTGATTGCGCCGAGCATTCCTTTATCATAAATGATTGCGCTTAGTCCAATGAGTTGGATAACATCATATTTTCCATCATAGCATGTTTCTCGTAATTCTGATAAGAGCATGACTTGTGGGTAAATTTTTTCATTAATATCTTGGGCCATTTTGTCAATGACTGCGAATAATTTGTCTCCTAACTCTTTTTTGTTTGGAGTATTACTATCAGAGTCGTCAGCAAGGATGAAAATGTTAATATTGTCTTTTTCTTCTGGTTTAGCATTCTTATCAGGAGGGAAGATTGCCATTCCAATGATGTATTTTTCGAATTTTTTGAGAACTTCTTGTTGGAATTTGTCTAATTCTTTCTTAATAGATTCTATTTTCTTTTTTAATTCGTCAGGTTGTTGTTCTTGAGATAATTGTTTTTCTAGTTCTTCTTTAGGATGTGGATGATCGTGACCATCATGCTTATGATCAGAATGAGAATGTGAAGGCTGCTTTGAAGGACTCATTAGCTATGGGGTGGATTAATCATTTTTAAGTGTTATGGTTAAAATATGAATATTGGAATACAAAGGCTTAAAAATTGTGGAGTCTCTGCCCTCAAGCCATGAGCGTATACGAATTTAAGACAATTTTAGGACAAAACGAAGTAAAACGGCAGATTAATTCTGCATTACTTTCTGGAAGAAATATGGTACTTGTTGGGCCTCCCGGTGTTGGAAAAACAACATTGGCGAAGTCTATTGCAGAGACATTGCCTGATATTTCTATGGAGGAGTATGATTTTTTGAATACTCATAAGGATAAATCTAAAAAGCTCGTGAAGGGAGCTGAGCGTTTTGTTCGTGTTCAAGGTTCTCCTGATTTAACAGTGGAAGATTTGTTCGGAGATATTGATCCTATTAAGGCATTACAGTATGGGCCATTATCATTAGAGGCATTTACTCCTGGTAAAATTTTCAAAGCTCATAAAGGAGTATTATTTTTTGATGAATTAAATCGTTGTCCTGAAAAATTACAGAACGCTCTCTTGCAAGTTCTTGAAGAAAAGAAGGCTACTATTGGAAGTTATGATATTGATTTTCCTGCTGAGTTTATTTTTTTAGCAACAATGAATCCTGATGATTTTACGGGTACAGAAAAGCTTTCTGAAGTATTGCTTGATCGTTTTGATATGATTTATATGGGATATCCTGAAACAACAGAGATTGAGAATGAAATTGTGAAGAAGAGGGGTAAAGATCTCAAAGTTGATTTCCCTAGTAGTTTGCTCATGCACATGGTTAATTTTACAAGGGTTCTTCGTGAAAGTAAAGATCTTGAACGTGTTCCGAGTGTTCGTGCAACATTAGGATTGTATGAGCGTGCTCAAGCGAATGCTGTTCTTGATGGTAAAAAGCAAGTTTCTTTGAAACATATTCAAGATGCGATGGTTTCTGTTCTCGTTCATCGTATTCGACTCAAGCCGAGTGTTAAGTATTTGAAAAAACCTGAAGAGTTTGTTCGTCAGGCGTTTGAAGAATATCAACAAGACTCGAGTATTGGTTCGAATGAGAGTGGTGATGGCGGGTAAGCCCGAGTCTGCAAAACCTATTGATGAATATTCTGGTAAATTAGCTCAGCAAGATGAAGAAAAATTATTGAATTCTGTAATGGAAGGAGATAGAAAAGATGATGCGTCTATTGTTATGAATGCATTAAATCATGGCGTTTTTGCTTTTAATCCTGATAAAATGTTTGAACAATTAGTAAAAAATTATCAAGAGGCTGAGAAATTATATGGTGAGGGTTTTATTCGTTATTGTGATGCTTCTGAACGAGATATGCGCTTTCCTGAAGTTCAGCGTAAAGTGAAAGAGAGAATAAAAGAGCGTGTTGAGGAACTAAAAGCTTCTGGTTTCTTGAATGATGAAGGAGAGGTTTCTGAGAAAGGTTTGATGTTTGCCGCATTATCGCTCTATGTTGAGGAATTAGATCGTTTAGAGGGTAAAGGTTTGCTTGGAGAAAAGGTTCATAAGAAAAAAAGTCACTATGGTGAGCGTATTGATATTAAGAAATACAAACATGGTGATCGTTATAAAGATCTCGCATTAAAGCGCAGCATTAAACAAGCTATTAGGCATCATCGTAAAGATTTAACGGAAGAAGATTTAAGAATTTTTGAGCGCGAGAGTAAGGGGAGAATTCACATTATTTATGGTTTAGATGCTTCTGGTTCTATGAAAGGTAAAAAAATTGAGATGGGTAAAAAAGCCGGGATTGCGTTAGCATTCAAGGCTATTGAAGAGCATGATAAGGTTGGATTAATTGTGTTTGGAAGTGAGATTGAAAAGAGTATTGCTCCTACAAATGATTTCTTGTTATTACTTCAGTCTATGGCTGATATTCGTGCAAAGAAAAAAACGAATATGCGTGATACCATCCTTAAAAGTATTGAATTATTTTCTTCTGAGCAGTCTACAAAGCATTTGATTCTGATTACTGATGCAGTCCCAACAGAGGGTGATGATCCTCGTCAAGAAACATTGGATGCTGCTGAGCAAGCTGCAAATGCTGAGATTACTATTTCTGTTATTGGTATTAATTTAGATGAAGAGGGTGAAGGATTAGCTCGTGAGATTACAACTTTAAGTAATGGAAAATTATATTCATTAAAAGAAGTTGAAGATTTAGATAGAGTTGTTTTAATGGATTATTATGCTCAGTAGCGCATCATTGTTTTCTTTTCAACGATTGATTTAAGGATGCTAGGTATAAATCCTGTTAGGACGAAGTTTTTGTAGGTAAGAATACCTCTCTTTTTTCCTAAACTAATAACCATTACTCGTGGTTTGCTTTGATATGTTCTTGTTTTTCTATCATATTCTATTGCTAAGAGGTTTCTTGTAATAAGGTGTGCATGTGCTTCTGCATTTTGTGCTGTTTTTTCTTCTTTAATGTTAGTAACGTCTCCTCCAACAAAGATGTGTTCATGGTCTTCTAGGTTTAGGGTCTCATTTACTTTTATGAATCCTTTTTCATCGAGGAGTGTAGGCATGCTTTTTTTAATGAATTCTGAGTTTGGTGTTATTCCTGTGCATACAAATGCCATTTCTGCGAGTATAACATTTCCATTAGATGTTATGTAGGTGTTTTTCTTTTTCTCTACGACTCGTTCGTTTTTAATGATGGTAACTCCTTTCTTTGTGAGATAGTTTTCAGCGTAAATTCTTGCTTTTTCTGGCATTCGTTCCATAAGTTCTTTTCCTGCTTGTATAAGGGTTATTTTCTTTTCAGGATAATGATCAGCTATTTCTGCTGCTAGTTCTACTCCAACGATTCCTCCTCCGATAATCAGAATGGTGTGTGCTTGAGAGAGGTGTTCGTGTGATTCTTGGAGTATTTTTCCTCTCGTTGCCATGACTACTCCCTGTTCTTTAATAGGTGATTCATAGCGTGATCCTGATCCTATAATTAAGAAGTCGAAGGGGATTATCTCTTTTCCTACGGTTACTTCTGTTCTTGTGATTTTGCTGACATTTCCTCTTACAATGTTTGCGCTATGGAGATAAGAGCGGTGTGCTCTCTCTATTTTTGAAAGATGTTGTGGTTCGGTTATTGTTCTTAGAATAGATGGTGTGAATTCATAATAGTCCTTTGTATCAATAAGGGTTACAGAGAAATGTCTTTGCAGTTTCTTTGCACAATATGCCCCTACAAATCCTCCTCCAATAATGACAACTTGTCTCATAGTTTTTGTGTGTTTTCTAAACTCTTTAAGTAATTTTTGTTTTGATTACTCTAATACCGATATCAAAATAGATAGAAAGCCTTTTAAAATATCTGAAGGCTTGTTTCAAGTAAGGGCCCATGGTCTAGCGGTTATGACATCTCGTTTACACCGAGAAGGTCCCCAGTTCGATTCTGGGTGGGCCCACTTCATAATTCTGTTACTATTCTTGTTCGTGACAATATTTTAAAAAGAAGTTATACACCAGGAATCCCATGCAAATCATTGTTGACACAAACGATTCCGATGACAAGTTAAAGCTTGCAGTTGAGCAGGCATTGACCGAGCTAGAAAAAAGAACTGGCCAACAGTTCCAAGTTGTTGTGAAGCCTAAAGGCGCTTCTTCAAGTTCTTCTGGATCTTCACAAGGAAGTACTATTCATAGTGGTCCTAGTCGTCCTGCTGAAGCTCCTGTAGCTAATGCAGGTGGCGGCGTTGCTGCTGCTCGTGCAAAGCAAATGGAAGACCAAATGGGTAAAGTTGATTTAGGTATTATTGGTAATCCTGGTAAGAATAAAAGTTATTATTAGCCAATTGAATCAACTTTTTTTCTACTTCTTATTTTAATGGGATCATCAGTAGGTTTTATGCATCTCTGAGCTCTTAATGCTAAGAGGTACTCACTAAGGGTACTTTCTACAAAACGCTCAAGTTTTTCTTTTTGTGAGGTGGTGTACCATAGAGTAAGCTGTGCAGTAAGACCGTTCATTTCTATCTGTTCAAAAGCACTTCTCTCCATATGAGATGTTGGAGGGGAGCCTTCTGTAGCTAAGCGCTGAAAATACCCATAAAGAAGTTGCCAGTGTAATTCTCCACTAAATTCATAACGAACAATTTGGTGCCCATTAGAATGATGACGTTTAGCCATTAAAAAAACTCTTTATCTACTTGCGTCAGCTTGTCTTTCTAATTCTAATTTTTTAGAAATTGCAGAGCTCTTTTGATCAATCTTGTAAGCAGCAATGATTTCTTCTGCTAGTGCTTGTTGGATGCTTTTTTTCTTTCTGAAACTTGCTTGGTAAGCTCCTTGTGTCATTAAGCGTAATGCTAAGTCTACTCTTCGTAATGGTGAGCATTCTACTGCTTGTGGATATCTTGCTCCACCGTATTCAATAGTGGTAATTTCTTCTCGTGGTGATGCATTTTCTAGTGCTCTTACGAATACTTCTACAGGGTTTTGTTTCATTTGTTGTTCAACGATAGTAAATGCTTGCTCAACGATTTTGTAGGCATGGTTTTTCTTTCCGGTCATGTGTCCTGATGCCATTCTGTGGGTTTTTCCTTTATGTCCAGGTCCCATTAATTTGTTTGCGAATCTTTCTACAATGTGAGTTTTTCCTTTGTGGAATCTTGTGCTAACATTTCTTCCAGAACTTCTTGGGATTAATTCTCCAGGTAAAGCAATTGCTCCTTGTAATCCTGGATCGATAATACTGATTTTTGTATCCCATTTGTTGAATAGTTTCATCTTCTACCCTTCTCGATCTTTCCTGAGAGTAATGCTTTGAGGCTTTGATCGTTTACTTTGATAACTTGGAATCGTACGCCAGGAATATCTCCTTTTGCTCTTCCCTTTGTTCCACCAATAGCTTCAATTAATACTTCGTCGTGTTCATTGATTAATTTGATAGCGTTATATCCTGGTACGAATGCAGTGATTTGTTTTCCATTTCGTACGAGTTGGCACTTGACACATTTTCGCATAGCTGAGTTTGGCTGTTTTGCTTCTTTTTGTACTTTTTCGAGAACGATTGCTTTTGCTTGATGTGATCCTTTTAAGGGATCAGATTTTTGTTTTAATTTGAAGACTCTTTTTTTGAACCATTGATCTTTCATTCGATGTGCTGTTCTTCGTGCTTTTAATTTCTTTCCAGCGTTGAGTCCTTTTGATTTCTTTCCCATGTTATTGTACTTTGATACCTATTTTGTGATGATGCATGACGAGATCCTGGAGCATTTTGAGATGTTGTTTGTCTCTTCCGAGGATAAGTCCCTTATCTTTCCCTGTGGAGGGTTGTATGATTACTTCGCCGTTGGTGCCTTTATAAACCTTGCTGTTAGTGTTCTTGGTTAAATTCTTGACAAATTGAATGGGATCTTCAGAGTATTCTACGACGCGAACAGGTTTTTTGAGGAGTGCGCTGAGCTTCTTAATATTCATTCCTTGTTTACCTATAGCTTTTCCAGCATCTCCTTCTTTTACAACAAAGAGTACGGTGCTTTCCATAACACAATTCTTGACAGTAGTGTTCGTGAGTTTTTCAAAAGTAGCAATGACGCCTATAGTGCGTTGATCATACGTGATTGACATGATTGTGTTAGATAGCGAGTACGCTTATAGAATAAGGTTTTTTAGCTCTAATTCCGAGTTCGTCATTATCAATATCAAGGTCTATGACTTGAACATTGCTGAGTTTTGCGTAGTGTTGAATAGTTTCTTTTGTTTCTTTTGGGCAATTTCTTGCTAAGTATATAGTTTTAACTTCTCCGTTGCGGAGCTTTTTGAGTGTAATGTCAGTTCCTACAGTGAGGTTCTTACTTTTTATTGCATCTTTAAGGTCTGTCATG